>JAHHHE010000138.1 GCA_019359535.1 Gloeocapsa sp. UFS-A4-WI-NPMV-4B04 | reverse complement strand
GAGGCTTTTAGAACGGCGATGTCTTATCGATTTTTCGATTGGTTGACCCTGCATCGTGACCTGTTTGCTACTTATAAAGCCAGTTTGGGTTACATTTGGGCTTAATTTTTGTCTAAGTCCCATTAATACTGCTGATTTCTTCTCCTAAATTCACTATTTTTTGACTAGAAATTTGGAGTTCATTTATAGCTAATTCAATAGTTTGAGATGTATTAGCTAAACTTAAAGCTGACTCAGAAAAATTACTTTGTATAGTAGCTAAATTCCATGTAGCATCTAATAACTTCTGAGAAAACTGACTATTTTCAAATGTTTAAGCTACCTGCTCAAATCTACCAGAACTTGTCATCATTACTACAACAGCATCTTGAAAGGCAGAAACAGCATACTTTAAGTCAGTAGCACTCCTGGCTATTGTGCCGGAAGATTCCTGAAATCCAGTATAAACCTGACGTGCCAAGTCAGTTGATTGTTTATTTACATCAACAATTTGTTGAATTTTTGCCCCCAATGATGACTCTACTGCATCACGCACAGTGGTACCAAATCTACCTAAAAAATCTTGAAATTCAAAGACTAAACGATCAACAGCTTTATCTAAACGATTATTACCTTGTACTTTCGGCAGATAAATATTATCAAGATAATCCTCCAAAACACTAATAAATTTGTACTTCGCTATGCTAGTATTTTTTATCAAGTTAACAACTGTTAATACAGCACTAAAAAATATTCCAGTCAAGCTAGTAGTAAATGCGATTCCCATCCCTTCCAATGGTTTTTGTAACTCGCGTATCAAACTATTAACATCGCTAGAATTGGTTTGACTAATTGTTTGACTTAGGGTAGATAAATTTAATGTAATGCCTAGAAAAGTACCTAACAATCCGAAGGACAGCAGCAAATTGGGCAAAGTACGACAAAAGTAATCAATTTGTTCACAAGACAGAAACAAAAATTTTTCTTGACTATAAATTTGGTCTATCAAGGCTACTGTATTTACCTGTTCTAAATTACAGCTAGCTTCTTTAAACCTTCTTTCTAGTTCATTGACAATTTCTGGCTGATTACCGCGATCGCCTCGATTAATTAGTCTTCTGACGCGACTTTCTAAAAATACAAGCCGTTTGTGGACAGCCAAGCGTAAAAAAATAGCAGCTATAGATGGCAGAACGACAAATAAAACCGTGATAATAACTAAATAAGGCGGTAAAATTGGCATAACAATAGCTCTAAAATTTTCTCTGAATTATGTAATAAGTAGTAGGATAAGCATTACCTAACCTACACATTAAAATCGTTTAATACTTATCTTCTCAAAGGATATTTATTCAGAATTTCTTGGCGTTCGTCTTCGTACTCTTCCTGAGTAACGATGCCATCTTCAATATCTTGTTTTAGCTGTTCTAGTTCTAATCGTCGTTTTGTTCTGTTATCACTAGAATCTACAACTGAATCTCCAACAACTTCACCAGTAATAACTTTTTGACTTTCCGCGATCGCCAGTGGCACACTATTTTGGATTGGTAAAACATTGACTTTTTCTTGTATTTGTGCAAGAAAGCGATTAATAATTCCCGGTTTGGCGGAACTATCATCGGTTGCCCGTGAACCAACTACTATTGAACGATAGAGGTAATTAATGTCATCGTCTGGTAAATTATCAACCTGTGCTACAAACTGCCGTAGTTTAGGTAAATAATGCCCTTGCCATTTTGCAGATTGATGTTCTATATCGGCGATCGCCCCATCACATAATTCCCGCAAAGCAGCCGCCATGTTAGGATTATTCACCAGATCCTGAATGGCTTGTTTCCAAGCTGGTTTAAGAGCAGCTGTGAAATAAACACCGCGTAATTCATCAAAATACTGAAACTCCAGTTGCTGTGTTTCTTGATTCTGTTGAATCAAGTCAAAAGCAAGACAAGGATAAAAGATATCTTGTAATTTCTGCATCTCTAAAACAGGCGGTGGAATAATGTCTGTAAAGATGTCGCGGTAGTCATTATGCAGTAAGGTATTACCCAAATTTTTTTTTTGCAGATCGTAATGGTTTTTTAGCTGCTGCAAACCATCAATTAATCTGAGTGGAAAAGTAGCATACTCAGTCACAATTAAAACTTTATCCTCAGCTTGCGTTGGCTTAATTACATTATCTGAAATTGCCAATTTTTCCGTTAAAACAGTATAAAATTGTTTTACTTCAGGCTCATCAGTATCTTTGAAACCTACTAATTGACTTTTCTTAGCAGAGTTATTGTGAAAGTATGGCGCTGTTAAATTAAGAGGTAGAAGCGGTTGAGCTTCACGTAGAATTTGTCCTAATCTAAGCGCACGTTCTGAAGACTGATACTTTTGATTAAAACGCTTGATTACAGATTGCACAATATCGGTACTACGAGAACCAAACAAACGGTTAACTATTAAATCAATTTCTCGTCGGAGGTGTTCTAAATTTGGGCAATTTTGCTCTAAGAAAATCCCTAAAGATTGCCCCTTACCTGTAGGTTCAAGAATTTGTTGAGTAATTTCTACAATTTGGGCGCGGTACTCTTTTTGTGGCAACAAGACACTATAGCAACTATTTATGTCCTCATCGGAAAAAATTTCTTCACCGCTCATTTCGTCAGAATCTGACTGTTTGAGAGTAGCTTGGTTTTTCTCATAGTGACTTTTTAAGTTATCTACTAGACGATATAAGCCTGTTAACTGGCTTGCTCGTGTCTGGGTGTGCTGTTGTAAAACTTTAATAATCTCCAATGCTTCTAGCGCTACACCCAGATCAAAGTTATGTTTGGTAGCAGTTTCAGTTTCCTTAACTGCCCTTCTAGCTTCATCTTGCACACGACTATTTTTAGTACTAAAAAATGGTAAATTAAATTCTTCTTCAATATCTTGAATAGTTCTATTTATCTGCGCCCATTTCTTTTCTAATTCTTCTAGGTTTAGCAGGATTTAATTTTTTAACTCGTTCCTCCAACTTATATTGATAAGCATTGAGTTCGGTTTGGAGAGCATCTAACCAGTTACGGGTGTTTGTAATAGAAAATTTTTGGTGGTTAGGTGTAAGTAACCCAAATAAATAATTATCAATTTTTGAACCCATACGTAATAATTATTTGATGAATAGATTATTAAGTATTTATAATCAAAGTCTACTCACCTTAAAATTGGCAGTTAAAACCACCTAGATATGCTGAATTCTTTTGAATAGGTTAGCTCAACTGTACTAACCTACGTATCGGGAATATCACGTAAGTCCTATCTGCAAATATTAGGCTATTGGTAATATTACGTAAGTCCTAAATTTCTGGTTTAGGACTTGATTCTGTATTACTCAAGTTATTAACAATAAGTTTATGCTATTGCGTTGCCCTAAAAGTATTAATCTGTTGGTGTAAATCATCCGTCATCGCTAGTAAATCTACCGCAGCGATCGCCTGCTGTTCTTTAGATGCCATCCATTTCAGCTTCACAGTTTGGCTAGCTGCTTCTTCATCACCAATAATTAAACAAGCGATCGCCCTACTACGTTCTGCACGGGCAAATTGTTTTTTAAAGCCACTACCGCTCAAGTCTAATTCAACGCTAAACCCAGAATGACGCAATTTTTGAGCCAGTATAAGTGCTTGGGCTTCAGCCGCCTCACCTCTGGAAACAACGTAGAAATCCAGTAGAGAAACTGGCAGTTTTTGTAACTGTAACAGCAAAATTAAGCGTTCCAAACCAATTGCCCAACCGACAGCAGGCGTATCTGGCCCACTCAGTTGAGCAACCAACCCATCGTAGCGGCCGCCACCACAAACTGTTGCTTGCGCTCCCAAATCATCAGACTGAATTTCAAAAGCCGTGTGAGTATAGTAATCTAGACCCCGCACCAGCCGAGGATTTAATTGATAATTAATTTCTAAATTACTCAATAGTTGCTGCACTTTCTCAAAATGTTGTCGAGAGTACGAGCCGAGATAATCCAAAATACTAGGAGCATTTTGGGCAATTTCTTGAGTACGTTTGTCCTTACTATCTAAAATTCGCAAAGGATTGCGGCTTAAACGCTCTTGAGAGTCAGGATCTAACTGATCTTGATAGGGAGTTAAGTAATCTACCAGTGCTTGCCGATAATGCTGCCTATCTTCTAAATTTCCTACTGAGTTGAGAGTTAGGTGTAGATTTTTCAGTCCTAAGCTTTGTAGGATATCGGTTGCGATCGCAATTACTTCCGCATCAGCTCTTGGATCAGCACTCCCTATTACTTCCACCCCTAACTGGTGAAATTGCCTTTGTCGTCCAGCTTGAGGATTTTCATAGCGAAACATTGGCCCTGTGTACCAAAGGCGCTGTACCCCGCCTTGAGCGTAGAGACTACGTTCAATAAAAGTTCGTACCACCCCAGCCGTTCCTTCTGGACGTAGCGTAACAGAACGCGGCGGAGTTGCGCGATCGCTAAAGGTGTACATTTCCTTCCCTACCACATCGGTAGCTTCGCCAATACCCCGCTCAAACAACTCTGTGCGCTCAAAAATAGGGGTACGAATTTCTTGATAAACCGCTCTTGTTAAAATTTGCTGCGCGGTTGCTTCCACCTGTTGCCAGTAGCCGACTTCATCGGGCAGAATGTCCCGCGTACCGCGTAAAGCTTGAATGTCGCCCATTACTATATTTACTTAATTTGCTTTCGTCGTAGACGTGCCGTAGGCAATGCTTCAAAAGCGCCTTTGCTATCTAGGCAAGACAATGAGCAATTATCCTACCTCAGTATGCACTTCTTCCAACTTACCGTAACGATTTTGATAGTAAGCCAAAATCTGGTCTACTTGCTCTCGACTCTCTAAACCAGCGCTTTGGCTATATTGAATCCACAAAGCCCCAACTTGGCTTTGGTTGTAATCAAACTCTGGCGATCGCGCTGGGTATAAACCTGTTTCTACGCCTTCAACCTGACATAGATGAGCCGCTATCTCCTTATACACCGCTAAAGGCACAGAAAATCTAATTTCATACTTTAATTTGTTGTCTTGCCTTGTTTGCATTTCATTGAACTCCTCTACCAGGTGAAATACTTGGTGGCTGAGGAACTGGGATAGTATTTGTAGGTGTAACAGACCCATCATTTGGCTGAGAACCCCCGCCCGCGTCTAAAGGTGCAACAGACCCATCATTTGGCTGAGAAATCCCTTCCGCGTCTAAAGGTGCAACAGATCCATCATTTACGGGCTGAGAACCCCCTCCCGCGTCTAAAGGTGCAACAGACCCATCATTTACGGGCTGAGAACTCGAACCCCCATCTGTAGGTGTAATGATTTCTGTAGGGCTTTGTGTCCCTTGTGATGGTGACGGCTGTGAAACTTGGCCACCGTCTTGGGGCTGGCTGCCATCTGTAGATGTAGTTGTTTGCGGTCCGTTGGCGGGTTTAGACCCTATAGCTCTGGCAACTTCAATGCCGTATTGCTCCAAAATTACAACTGGATCAGAGCCTTCATTCATTTCTATCCGTTTAACCAGCACTTGCCCGTTCGACAGTCTCTGTCCCACTCGAACGTAGCGGCTCGTTCCCTCATTCGGTACTTGGACGATCGCCTGAGCTTCATTTCCAATCTGAATCACGCCCGAAACGGCGACGCTACTTGCCAACTCTGGTTGTTGTGGTGGCGGTGGTGCAACTGTTTCAAAGCTAGGACCAGGTTCAACAGATGGTAATGGAGGAGCAGGACTCGTTTGATCTGGGCTAGACTGACTGCCAGTATTACTTCTATTCGGATTAGACTGTTGCCTGCTTGGGTTCGAGCCTGAGTTTTGTTGCCCCACTCTAGGACGCGCAGAACCGCTTGGCGCAGTACCAGTTTGCCGTCTTCCTGAACCCGGGACAGAAAGTCTAGGTAGTTGGGACGAGGAGGAGGAGGAACCTGAGTTCGTTATTCCTGAATTCGTTCCCCCTGCATTCGTTCCCCCAATTGGCACACTTAAACCAGCTTGTGCGAAAAGTCCAGCAAACGGGTCTCTTCGTCCTTTTTCTACTTGTTTTGCCCGTTGGTTGCCGTTGGTAGGTTGAATTAAAATAGGAGCCGAAGAGATTGGACTAGCTAGTGATTGATTTGCGATTAACGCTTTATCAAAAGCTTTAGCACTAGGTTGAGGGTTAGAGGGTATAGGAGCAGTAGTTTCTTGATTATCTGAACCACATCCAGCCATTGTCAGTGCCATCACCCCCACAAACGTAACTGTCGAAAGTCGGCGCATTACCCTTCCCCAAAAGCTTTACTGTATTTCACTCACCAACTCAGGCTGACCAAAGTAAAATCAAAGGTGAGGTCTGTACATTTATAACTTACATAACTTACATTAGCTTTGCTATAGCAATTTGTTTTATTACAAGCCTTTGCGAACGAAAGTATAGATATTTGAGCGCTAAAGCAAGTATTAATATCGTCTACTCAGCAGTCATTAATTGGTGCAACGAGGTTAGCCCTTTTTTTAAACAACGAGAAACGGTTACAACACTTATACCTAAACGTTCTGCTACTTCTTTCTGGGTCAAATCGTAAAAAAATACAAATTTCAAGACTTCGTGGGTGCGGTTTTCTAACCTAACAAGAGCTTGTTGGAGGCGAAGTTGGTCTTCTTGTGCTAATTGGAAGCTATGATACTGACTATCAGGAACCATTTCTCCTAGAGAAGTTGTGCTGTCCTCTCCATCCTGCATCGGCGTATCTAAACTTAAGGGAGAACGATTAGTCCAAGCAAGTTTGATTTCTTGCCATTCGCTGACGGAAATTAGTAGCGCTGCTGCTATTTCAGAATCAGTTGGTTGACGGTTGTACTTCTCGCGCAACGATCGCGAAATCCCTGCTGCTTGTTGCTGTAGTGCCAGCCAGCGTCGAGGAATTCGTACCATCACCCCTTTATCGCGCAGGTAGTGTTGAATTTCACCTCTGATGAAGGGAATAGCAAACGAACTAAAAGCATGACCCTTAGACAAGTCAAACCGTTCAATTGCTCGAATTAAACCTATAGCTCCTACTTGTAGCAGATCCTCATAGCTTTCAGTGCATTGATTTGTCCAGTAGTGCGCCTCTCTTCTAACCAATCCAAAATTGAGTGTAACCAGCTGGTTGCGGATAGTCGCAGAGCGAGACTTTTGGTAGTCTTGCAGCAGAGTTGCGCTCTCACGCTTCAATTCATCATTAACTGGGATATGACTTAGCAGCATGGTTATTTATCAATCGAGTAATGGTAGCGTTACTACTGAGTCGCATATTTGCTTATTCTCTGATTTTGGCATTAACCAAATCATCAGAGTGGCAGAGGCATATAAATAAGGATTTCGATTTGCGTTTAAACAGAGTTTTAAGTAGTTTTGCTCTTGCAAGCAGCTATTTAATTCTGTTGCCCATCCAGGGTATTAACTTTTCTATAATTACTACTACAGTGGTTACACTGAACTTTGTCTAAAGATGGCAATCTCTAATCGGGGAAAACTCGGACAAGGCATAAGCGCATTGTGTCATTAGCTGCGAACCCAAATGAGCAAGCCCTTTTTGAGGTATCGCATCTCAGAATGACTGAAATCTTTACTACAAGCGTTATTTTCACGCCAGATCAATAAAAAAAGGGGCTAGATGCCCCTCTTGTTAACTTAACTTGTACAGCTATATTTACACGGCTTTATGCTTGGGTTGGTTCAACTCGCGCGTAAAATAGTCCACGAATCTTAACTTCCTTGGCTTCACCCGCGCCTAAATCTGTATCTGAAGGCTGCTCACTCTCGAAAGTGCCAGCAATTTCGCCCGTTACGTTATCAACTTTGGCAACTCGGAGAGAAATTTTACCTTTTAGGGTTTCAACCTCTTTGATATTAGCGCGGGCGAGTTCGTCAATATCGCCTCCAGCAGTAATACCTACCGCAGTGTCATAGCCCGCCGTCACGCCACGACCCTTGGGATCGAGGAAGGCAGATCCCCGGTAGGAAGGGACTCGGAACTCACCCTCAAAATCTGTCGAAGTATTAATACTGCTTAATCCCGGTTGGGTTTGGGCAACTAGACCTTTAATGGTGAATAAGAAAGGCACTCGCTCACCACCAGGCATTTGAACTGTAGTTGCTTGAAAGTCCAGTCCATCTTCTTCAACGAAGGTGAGGCTCTGATCCTCATTTACTTTCAGTTTGCCTTGCACCTGCTCAATGGAAGAGGTGTACCGCGTCAACAATTTTCCGGCAATAAATTCTGCTTTTTGCCGTTTGTTGGCGGGTTCTTCTTTAACAAAGAAAGTAGTCGGTTCTAAACACAGTTCCGTCATTCTATAGGACTGATTAGGATCAATCGGAATAGAACCCCTAGTTGTTTCTGCCATTTGTGGACACTTGTTAGCAAGCCCAGTACCTCTAATCTGGTCGTAGGTGAGTATATCCCTACCTTCAGATTTTGGCCCCTCACTACACGCCGTTAGTACCCCCAGGCACAAAGCCAGGAATGCAACGATTAAAGCGCGATATCTCATAGTCAACCTCAATGTCTTAACTTAGTATTTAACCTGCAAAAATCCCTATTAGGGCAATTGAAAATCGGACGAATATCACGTTATCAAGAGCTATAGCACAAGGGCATACAATCACTAAAAGGATAGACAGCCGCGCTTCAATGCTCATATTCGGTTTTAGGACACACAATGCCTTAGACTTAGAACTAACCTGTGTAAAGGCTTACCCTAGCCTACGACGACGTGCTTCACGAAGGAAACGCTCAACTATAAAAAACGGACTACGTTTTGTGTAACCACCTTTGGAGAGCCATTGAACCGCTAGAATTTAGCTCAAGTTTGACTTGTTAGCAGCATTGTGTTCGATCCAGATCCCAATACAGAATTTTACACGGCGATGTCGCCTTTACTTGCAGATTGCAGTAAATAAACGTTGCTGAAAATGATTGACACAGTAAACCATCAAAGGTTAAAAACTAAGCTGGGTCAAAGTGTTGCTTTTTAACCAAAAAGAAAAATTTTGTAAATTAGAGAAAATTATTGTAAATTTAATTGAACTAAATTTATAGAGATTTATTGGATAACTACTGTCTTAAAACAAAGCCCTGTCTCGCTTCAACATTCACGATCAGTTGTCAGATAGTTTTATTTTTATCACTGATCTGGTTGACAACAGAAGCTATGTCCAAAGCTGAAATTTTAATTCAGTTGATCAGACTACGTGGGTAAATTTGATTAGGTAATGAGTTGAAACAAGGCTCGCTCTCGTTTCAACTTTAATAGTGTTATGCAATAACTTAATTGCGTTGCGGTAGCTTATTGTTAAATACTATTTTTTGTTTTGTTTCGGTGCAGTACCTCTCAACAAATGGTGCAAAAAGGTAAGGGAGGATTATCCAATGGGGAACTTTTAATGAGTTTTGAGTCGGGACAATTCTCTATTGAATTACAAGATATTGCTTCTGCTATCCGTGCTTTGGCTCAAAATTTTCAAGGAGATAGTATAGCTCTTGTATCTTTGCTAAGACATTTAGAAGAGCTACATCGAGAGATCCGCGAAGGGCTGTTTCAAGCGTCTTTACCAGATAATCGTCAAGCGCTTTACAAGCTACTAAAAGATATTGAAACCGAAGGTGGCTGGCCTTATATTGAACGGATGAAACTACAAGCTTTATTAGCAAACTTGCCTACTGAAACTGTTGACGAAACCAGTAATGCTACACAGGAAAGCAAGGACACACCCCCGCCAAAAGTTAACGCTTCAACTACTGCCAATGAAGAATCAGAAAGTGAGGTAAACTCGCAATAGTAGATCTGTAAATTGTTAATGACCAGGGACTCAAAACTGTAAAAAGCGCCTAGAAGTGTAGACGCTCGAAGGACGGTTTTTCTAAGAGTATCGACTTGTCTTAAGACATCATTTACTGAAACAGACGCGATCGCAGTTCAACACAAACAGCAGCAACCGTCCTCTAGTATTGCAGTAACGCCCTTTTTAATAGTCAATACTCCTTCCCTAACTTCAAGCGCCCCTGGTGCAGCCATTAGCTAGGTGTTGTAGCAAAGTTTTTAAAATTGCGCGGGCCTTTATAGCCTGAGATTTGAGCCAGTTGCTCTAAAGATTGCACCCCTGAATACAATTGCCCATTAATTTCCCAACTAGGGTAACTTTGAACCTTTGCTGCTTGACAAAGGTCTGGACGCGGATTTTGACCACTGGGATCGCACTCAACGTGATTAATTTTACTATATGCCTCTTTACCAAATAGCTGCTTTTGTTCGTGGCAATGAGGACACCACCAAGCAATGTATTCCTTAGCGCCTATCTGAGTAAGATGATTGGCTAACGCGATTTCAGCTTCGCCAGAGGTTGTAGTGATTGGCCAACCAACACCTGGAGTTGGTTGACCTGTAGGACTTAAAGTTGGAGGGCTAGTTTGTCCTGTAGTTGAACTAGCCGTTGTGCCACCTGGTGTATCCACACCCGCATACACCCCCAAGGTTCCAATTAATGTAACCATCCCCACGACGATCGCGGTAAACAAAATTTGACCAATATCTTCCCACGAGCGACCGATGATAGTCAAAACCAAGAGACTAAGCGAAAATATAGCCGAGGCAAGGCAGTAGAGACAAACTGATTTGATTTGGAAAAATAGTAGGTAAATTAGGTAGCCACTAAATACTGTCATGGCGATCGCGCCTGCTAACAGCAGTAACCAAGTCCAATTCTCTAAATTGGAGCGAAATTCCTTTTTTTTACTTGAATTGACTGCCAAGGGAGCCAAAGCAAAGATCACCATGCTTGTGTAAGCCAACAAGCCAAACAACGCTAGGGGAAGTCCGAAAATCGTGGCATAGGGACTCGCGAGTACAAGGTCACAGCTTTGAGTAGGACAAGCAACGGGGTTTTGGGTTAACTTGACTACGGTAAGATAAGCTGTTGTCAAAGCACCACATCCGGCGATCGCTGCTATTAGCGGACGAGACAAGCGATGAATCCAGGGAGTAGAACGTCGGCGACTCATGGTAGATAGTAGTTTGTAGATGATAAGTGATGGACGGTAGGTTGCATGAGTAACTCGATTCTGACTGTCTACTACCTACCTTAAGTCTTTCAACTCAAGAATGCATTTTAACTGAGGTGGATATTGTTTGCGTTTTGGTACTCCAACTGCTGCGTGCAGCTTCCACAAATTGGCTAACGCGAATTGGATCAATTGGTTGATCGCGATGACCTCTACGCTTCAGGGAACTAGAGACAATTACACCATCTGCCGCTTGCATCAAAGTAGAAATATTTTCCCAACTTGCCCCACTACCTATAAATACAGGAGTACCGTTAGCGGCGGCTGTTGCTAGTTCCAGGTCTTCCAAGCTCGGAGGGCTACCAGTTGCCCAACCAGACAAGATTACACCGTCTGCTAGACCGCGCTCAATTGTGTCTTGGACGGCAGTAGTTAAGTTGGGTGAACCTAAAGGGCGGGCGTGTTTTACTAGCACATCAGCTAATATTTTCACGTCACTGCCTAACTCCCGCCGATAGCGCAGCAGATGATGGGCTTGTCCTTCAATTAATCCTTGGTCAGTTGCCATCACGCCAGTAAGAACGTTGACGCGGATAAATTGCGCCTTGACTACTGTGGCGATCGCCATTGCACTTTGGGCATCGTTACGCAAAACATTGATCCCAATCGGCAATGTTACTAAGTTCATTAGCCGATGGATAACTAAGGTCATCGCACTCACAACAGCAGGATCTACTTGAGATTTAGTAAACGGCGCGTCAAAAAAATTTTCAACGATAATTCCGTCAACGCCACCACTCGCCAGCGCTGTTGCTTCTTGTTCCGCACGGTCTATCACTGCTTTTAAGCTACCTCCCCAACAGGGTGAGGTGGGAAGCGGAAGTAGATGAACGACACCGATGATCGGATTAGGGGTTTGAAATAGCTGATTCAAGTCCACTTGTTTACTAATAAGGACTCAGCTGCTAATTAGTCGAGTCAAATAACTTGAATTTTATCAAGTTGTGCTGTAATACCCATTGCCAAATATTGAACTAGGCATCAAAGCACCTATAAGATATGTTAAGATAAAACTGATGCAAAAATATGAATTTGCCGCTACCAAGCAAAAAGCTGATTACTACAGATTTTTTTTTGTAGTAGAGGTTTTTTGTCGGGCAAGGTAGGATAGCTTATACTAATTTAACAAATTGGTACTTTAGAGTTCAAACTTGAAATTAAAGATATACAGTTTCATCCCCTAAGCCCCGCTGCAAAAGGCATCTAGATTGTTTTTATAGCTATTTCAGTTAGTTCCTTGCTTGTAAAAGTTAAGGGATTAGAACCGAATCATAGTTTTTTAACTTTACAACCTGAGAACCTCTCACTGTATGGGTGATAAGCCAACCATTGCAATTTCTCATCTGGGCTGCGAGAAAAATCGAATTGATACTGAACATATGTTGGGTCTACTTGTACAAGCGGGGTACGGGGTTGATACCAATGAAGAACTAGCGGATTACGTTATTGTTAACACTTGTAGCTTTATTGAAGCTGCACGCCAAGAATCTGTGCGTACCCTAGTAGAACTAGCTGAAGCAGACAAAAAAATTGTAATCACTGGCTGTATGGCTCAACACTTCCAAGAGCAGCTATTGGAAGAGTTACCAGAAGCAGTAGCTGTAGTTGGTACTGGCGACTATCACAAAATTGTTGATGTGATTTCGCGCGTAGAAGTAGGTGAACGGGTAAAACTTGTTTCGCCTGAGCCTACATATATTGCAGATGAGACAACGCCGCGCTACCGTACTACAACCGAAGGTGTAGCTTACCTCCGAGTAGCAGAAGGATGTGATTATCGGTGTGCATTTTGCATTATTCCGTATTTACGGGGCAACCAGCGATCGCGCTCGATTGAATCAATTGTGGCGGAAGCTCAACAGTTAGCCGCTCAAGGAGTGCGGGAAATCATCTTGATTTCTCAAATCACCACTAACTACGGTGTAGACTTATATGGTGAGCCGCGCTTACCGCAACTGCTAAGAGCTTTGGGTAAAGTTGATGTACCTTGGATTCGGATACACTACGCTTATCCTACGGGACTCACCCCAAAAGTTATAGCAGCTATACAGGAAACACCCAACGTTCTGCCTTACCTAGATTTACCATTACAGCACTCCCATCCAGAAATTCTCAGGGCCATGAATCGGCCTTGGCAAGGACAAGTAAACGATGGGATTATCGAGCGAATTAAAACGGCGTTACCTCAGGCAATTTTGCGAACAACGTTGATCGTTGGATTTCCTGGCGAGACAGATGAACATTTTGAACATCTGTTGCAGTTTGTCGAGCGCCATGAATTTGACCACGTAGGCGTGTTCACGTTTTCGCCAGAGGAGGAAACTCCCGCCTATAAGCTGCCAAATCAACTTCCTCAAGACATCATGGACGCACGCCGCGATCAATTAATGGAACTCCAGCAGCCGATTTCACTGAAGAAAAATCAGGCAGAAGTGGGCAAAGTAGTTGATGTCCTGATTGAGCAAGAAAATCCAGAGACTGGCGAGTTAATCGGTCGTTCAGCTCGGTTTTCCCCGGAAGTTGATGGGCTGGTATACGTTCAAGGCGTAGCAAAGTTGGGTTCAATCGTCCCAGTCGAAATTACGAACGCTGACATTTATGACCTGTTTGGTCAAGTAGTTAGTAGTTAAAAATAGCAGTCAACAGCAATAGTCAAGAGGCTATTTCCTCTTTAAAAGCTTATGACTGATAACTAAATCCAAAAAGATAGAAACAACATTCATAGGAGAATAAATGAATCTTTCATTTGAAAGTTTAGGTCTTTCAGAAACTCGGACTCAGCAATTAGAAAAGTTAGGGTTTACCGCACCTACAAACATCCAAGCTCAAGCGATTCCCCAACTGCTAGCTGGACATGACATGGTAGGTCAATCTCAAACGGGTACAGGTAAAACAGCCGCATTCTCGTTGCCGATACTAGATCAGATTGATACTAATCAAAAGGCAGTACAAGCTCTAATCCTGACACCAACTCGTGAGTTAGCTGTACAAGTTAGTGCGGCAATTAGCAGCTTTGTAGGCAACCAAGATATTAGAGTTTTGGCAATTTACGGTGGTCAATCAATTGACCGTCAGATGCTGCAACTCAAGCGCGGTGTTCATGTTGTGGTAGGAACTCCGGGACGAGTAATAGACTTGCTGAATCGCGGCAATCTCGTACTGAATCAAGTTAAATGGATGGTGTTGGATGAAGCCGATGAAATGTTGAGCATGGGCTTTATTGACGATGTAGAAAAAATCCTCCAATCTGCACCTAAAGAGCGGCAGACGGCTTTGTTCTCGGCAACGATGCCGCTAACAATTCGGTTGTTAGTAAAAAGATTTTTGCGATCGCCTGTTACTGTAACAGTTGAGCAACCAAAAGCTGCTCCTGCGATGATCAATCAAGTTGCTTACCTAGTACCGCGTCAGATGACGAAAGCCAGAGCTTTGTTACCAATTTTGGAACTTGAAGATCCAGAATCGGCTCTAATCTTTGTGCGAACCAGAAGAACGGCAGCTGAACTTACGAATTTATTACAAGCCTCTGGTCATAGTGCTGATGAGTATCACGGTGACTTAACTCAACAAGCGCGAGAGCGGTTATTAACACGGTTCCGCAATAAGCAGGTACGCTGGGTAATTGCTACAGATATTGCCGCACGGGGTTTAGATGTAGATCAGCTAAGTCATGTGATCAACTATGATTTACCTGATAGCGTCGAAAATTATGTCCACCGCATCGGGCGTACTGGTAGAGCTGGTAATGAAGGAACGGCAATTTCTCTAGTGCAGCCGTTTGAGCGCCGTAAGCAGCAGCAAATCGAGCGTCATGTGCGCCAAAATTGGAAAGTTCTTTCTATCCCATCTAGAGCGCAAATTGAAGCGCGTCAGATCGAAAAACTCCAAGTTAATGTACGAGAAATTTTAGCTGGTGAGCGCTTGGCATCTTTCTTGCCGATTGTGCGAGAACTAAGTGAAGAGTACGATGCTCATGCGATCGCGGCGGCTGCTCTCCAAATGGCTTACGATAAAACTCGTCCAGCCTGGATGCAATCAGAAGCGCCAGAAGAAGAAAGATCCTCAACGCCTAAGCCAATCATCATTAAGCGTTCTCAGCAAACTTCTGTGTCTAATAACAATTAGGTTGTAGCACAGCTACGATAGCTTTTTAAGCTTTTGACAATAGTCTGGTTGATCTAGATACTTCTGGATTAACTAGACTTTTTTCATCTCAATATAAGCAAATAAAATAGCAAATGAGGCCCCATTATATTATTAGTTTCTTAAGGTAAAAAAGTAGGCGATTTGTCTTATGTCATATCTTGCACCTTGCTCCACCCGCCTTGAACTTAAGTTCAAGGCTAATAACTCAAGTCCGTTAAAACGGACTATACAAGACGCACTTTTTCAGCTAGTCGAGTTTAGTTGACTTTAGCTATTAGCCAAGGAATTTATTCCTTGGCGGACGTGGTGCAAGATGTAAGTTATGTTAGTAAGTTTGAACCCCAAGCATATATTGTTAAATCTATATCAGCACCTAATGAAAGGATTTGAGACATAGTTTTCCTATCCAACTGCCAACTACCCATCTGCTCTTGATAACCTGTATAGATAACATTTATATAAATATCGCATTGTTCACTAAGGTTAGAAATATTAGTAGCTACATTTTCTAACTGAGCAAGTAGAAAGCTAAGTTTACGCTCAAGCTCATCAGGGACATCTTACTGAGGCTCAAAAATCCATAGGTTGGCTTGATAATGGTAAGGTACTTTTTGGCGTTCTAAGTTCGCCTTTTTTGTGTGTGCTGGTAGGCTTAATTCCAATTAGCGCTGTAATGGCATCTGGCTCAAGTAAGTCACTATCTACTGTCAAATAAACACGGACATCGGCTTCTACATAAGAACCAGTAACTACGAATGAGCTATCAGTAAACTCAACCATAATTACCAGAAAATAACATTGATTTTCTAATGGAAAATAGATATAAAAAACTCCTAGGGAGCATCTCAGTTTTGTAATAAGTATTAATACTTAAAGTATTTAAGGGACTAGGGAACTAGAATCGAAGCAAAAATGTAGGATGAGTAAAAATAGACATGATGTACAGGACATGACTCCAGAG
>JAHHHE010000137.1 GCA_019359535.1 Gloeocapsa sp. UFS-A4-WI-NPMV-4B04 | reverse complement strand
GTAAAACAATTGTTAAACAGCGTTTGTGTTGTTCTGGCATGAAGTGGAAGGAGACGGGAGCAGCAGTTGTCCTCAGTCTGCGTACGCTTTCTCATAGCATTGGTCGCTGGGAACAGTTCTGGAGCAAGATTGACCAATATGGATTTCCTGTTGCCGCTTAATAATGTCAAATCGGCTTCTATCTCTACATTAAATTACAGCCACACTCTTGTGGACAGTTGTCAACTGCTGGTCTAGTTTTTGGGATGTTACTGATGGATATGCTGTTTATTGCCAGTTCATTAATGGTGCTCAACATATAGTTAGCAAAACTTAGATGACGCGAATGGAAGGGGAGAACAGGGAGCATCTCATTTACGTAATGAGTAAAGATACTCAGAGCAGAGTTGAACTCATTACAGGACAATAAAGAGGATGTACAGTTGTTTCCGATGATGACTCCCGAAGAAGCCCAAGCACTACAAGCACATCTCGAAGCCGCCGCGGCAATTTTATTTAAAAATACGCCAGCAGAACAGTTGCAGGATTTTGAGAGCATTGAGCGCAGCGTCCGTGACCAAGTGCTTGAGCAAGTCAGTCCTCAAATTGGCAATTTTTTTACGTAGCGTCACAGGCACGAGTGCAGGGCGCAAGCGGCAGGTAGAGAGTTGCTTGGGGAGGTTGATGGTGAGCCGTAAGCAAGCACAGAAGTTGGGATTGAAGGCAAGAGTGCGTCTGAGTCCGTTGCTTGAAAAAAGCTGTTTATTATTGAGTGCCAATGTGTCCTACGAGAACGCTGAACGGGACTTAAAGTTACTCACGGGGATAGCTGTGTCTCACAGTACCCAACAGCGTTTGGCTCAACGGAGCGAATGGCAAGCTCCTCAAGCGAGTGAAGCAGTTGAGACATTGAGTATAGACGGAGGCAAAGTGCGTCTACGCACAGCCGCAGGAAAACCGAGTCAATGGCGCGACTACAAAGCGGTAACGTTGCATGGGCAACCTTGTGGAGCTTGGTTGCATGACAACGACGCACTGGTGAATTGGGTAAATCGGCAGCCCTTGACAGATGTCCTCACTTGTATAGGCGATGGACATGATGGAGTATGGAATTTGATCGCTAGCATCACACCCACTAAGCAGCGGCGTGAGATTCTAGATTGGTATCATTTGGTGGAGAATCTGTACAAAGTGGGCGGCTCCTTACAACGCTTAATTGAGGTCAAAACCCATTTATGGCTTGGTTGCATTGAGCAGGCGCAACGCACGTTTGCACATTGGAATATCCCACAAGTCGAGAACTTTTTCAACTATTTGTGCAAGTATCATCACCGCATCCCTGACTATCAAAGCTATCAAAATCAAGGGATTTGCATCGGTTCTGGAGCGGTTGAATCGACGGTGAAACGGATTGGACTGCGCCTGAAACTATCGGGAGCACAATGGAAGCAAGAGAATGTGGCTCAAGTCCTCAAACAGCGGTGCGCTTATCTCAATCTCGCAATTGCTTGAGCATTCCTACTTATCACGTTAATGAGATGCTCCCGGGAGAACACGCGACTACGACATTATCTGGCACGGCTTCATCGGAAAACTCTCTGTTACTCAAAGTCAACTGAGATGATCAAGTGTTCTATCTAGCTCTTATTGCACTATCTACGAGCTAAAACTGTTTTCCTTCCTGCATAAATCATTATCTTTTCTGCAACGCCTCTGTTCTACTTTTTCACGGTCTGCATCGGCCGGACTCGTGCCATTGCTCAGACTCGCTTGGGCAATGAAATCGCCACAGTATTCATTGGCAGGTATGGCTTCATTGATCTTTTTGGGATAACTCAAAACCAGATGGCTCATGATTGCTATAAATTGATCGCGGCTGCGATCAACAAATCGGGGATTGAGGCGTTTTTCTTCACCAATCGTGGAAACGGTGCGCCCTTTGTAGTCATGAGCGGGATACACTAGGGTATTCTCTGGAAGGGTAAATAACCGTTGCGTCACCGTATCGTACAGAGTGCCCGCATCGCCCGATTGCAAGTCTGTGCGTCCACAGCCCCGAATCAATAAGGCATCCCCTGTTAACAGGTAGATATTGTTGACGAAATAAGCTAGATGGCTGTCGGTATGACCTGGTGTGGTGATCGCCTGAATCCGCACCGACCCCACAATTAAGGTTTCGCGATCAACAAGGGAGTGATCCGCAGACCTGGCCGTGGCATTTTGGGGCACCATCACCTGACAACCCGTTTGCTGTCTCAGTTTGCCTGCGCCGGTGATGTGGTCGGCATGGATGTGAGTTTCCAAACAGTAGCGGAGGGTCAACCCCAAGTCATCCAGCATTTGTAAATCACGGTCAAATTGCTCCAATACCGCATCCACCAGCACCGCATCTTTCGTCTGACTGTCCGCAATCAGATAGGTGTAAGTGCTGGATTCCGGGTCAAAAAATTGGCGAAACAACAGCGTTGATTGGGGGATGGCGGGTCGAGGATCGCCGCAGTCTTGCTCAGGGGAGCGAAGGGAAGTGGAGCGAGGCGGAATAGAACGCAACCGCACTGGCAGCGACTGCAACACTGTCGCCGCCAGTGTCTGTGCCTGCTCACGTAGTTCTGGGACGGCGATCGTTTCCCACAAATCGCCTTTGCGCGGTGTGCCCAGGGTATAGAGCAGGCTTGAACGGTTGCCCTGAGCATCGAATACGGCACCATCAGCGGTAGTATCCACCCCCAAGCCGATGTCGTTGGGGCGGATCATTCCTTGGGCACGCAAACTGGCGATCAGAGGTTGGGGCGATCGGCGATAATCTGCCTGTACCCCTGTGCAATTCACCACGTGGCTGACCTGCAAGACCCGATTCGTTTTCGTTGAGCGCTGGCAAACGGTCACTGCCACCGCGTCAGGTGCCGCTTGATAGTCCTGAATGCGCTCTGCGGTAATGGTTAGTTGCCCTGAGTCCAGCATTGCCTGGACAACGTCCCCAATTTCGGGGGCAATCCGATGCCGATGCACCTCCCAATAGGGGGTGACATGGCGCAAAAACCGTCGCTGCTCTACACGGGGCAGTTGTTGCCATAGTTGCTGGGTGATGGGCCGCAGGGAATCAATCACTGATCGCCAGTCGTAGCTCTGCATCGCCGCCGTCTGCACCTCATTCCGAATCTGCCGCAGCAAGCCCCGAATCGTTTTTGGCGCGGTGTCTGGGGTTAAAAAGGTGGGGTAGGGTTTTGTCGATTGATGCGGCAGCGGCAACAAGCCCCGACGAGACACGGCATAAATTTTGCCCCGATGGTGGCGCTCGTGGAGTGCTACCACCATATCCACCATCGTCAGTCCAGTGCCAATCAGTAATACAGGCGCATCATCCTCAAGCCCTGCTAACGCATCGGCTGACCAGGCATTACGCAGGTAGGGGGTGTTAGTGCTCTCTAAGGGCTGCAAGCCTGGGGGTTGAGACGCTGGGGGAGCAGCGGGCGCGTTTCCCAGTGCCAGTACAATTTTGTCTGCTACGAAAGTACGGCTGCTCCCCAGGGAGACGATCGCGCCTTTGGCTAGTGGCTCTACTGCCACCACTTCATCGATGACACGCTCTAGCCGGATGTCACCCGATGCTGTGGCTTCAACTTCTTCCAGAATGGACTGGATATAAAGCCCGTAGATCTGACGAGGGATGAAGCTGCTAGCAGTCAGGTCATTGGGCAGAAATGCCGCCAATTCACTGCGGTTATAGTGCAGCCAGCGCAGCAGATGACCGGGATCGTCGGGAAAAGCACTCATCTTGCCTGCGGATACATTCAGCAAATGGCTGGTGGTGTTTGTGCTATAGGCAACTCCCTTGCCAATATCATGACTACGCTCAATCAGCTTGATCAGCAGGGAACAGTTGGCAGTTTTCAACAGATGAGCTGCCACTAGAGAACCACTAAAGCCAGCACCGACGATCGCGATCGTGGTGGTTGAAGGATTTGCTATCAGGACATTAAAAGCCATTACAGTGCTAGATAGAATGTATAAGTGACGTACTTTCTCAAGCAGACTTTTGCTTACCGTCAAAACCCGGCGTTGCAGGTTAAGCAGTTGCTTTAGGGGGTAAGAGGAACCGTTTGAAACCGTAAGTAGTGCATAAGTAAACGGACTGAACACCTCAACATTTATATCGATTTCGAGTAGCACAATGTAGCGCGGTGTAATCGAGCTACATTGTGTCTCAAACGTGTATTTTCTCCTTCTACTCTTGTCATTTTGATTTTTTTCATTACCAAGTGCTTTGATGAGCCGATGAAGTTGCTATAAACGCAATAGCCATCAGTCATGTACCACTTACTGCCCCAATCTTCTACTCTCTCCCATAATTTTGAGAAAGTATTACCACTTCTATCTCCAACTGTTATAGCTAGAATTCCTGGTTGATAGTGATTAAGCGCTGTCCAAATCCAAAGTTTCTGCTTTTTGCTGCCTACAAAGGTTTGTAGTTCATCGAGTTCCGCAACTTCAGTTGGCTCTGCTTCCTCATCTTCAGGAAGTTTTGCCTCAGCTTCTCGAACCCAGTCGATGATTGTAGTGTGATGGATTTCAGTCACTCGTTCAATGCCACGAAATCCCATGCCGTTCAGATACATTTTTAGGCACGACTGTTTAACTTCACGAGGGTAACCTCTCTGTACAGATGACTCTCTCCAAATGCGACTGCACTCATTGCATCTAAATCTTTGTTTTCCATCTTGATGACCAAACTTGCGGATTTTAGAAGAATCACATCTTGGACAGTTCATCTAGATTAATTAAGTTTTTCCTTGTTCAATACTCCGGACAAAATTTGAGTAGGTTTTGAGGCTCAGGCTCTGATGCAGTCGTGGGCGAGATCTTTTTTCTCAAGTTAAGGGCAGGGCTAACTTTGAAAAAATAGATCAATCCTTGAAGCGTAAACTCTGAAAGCCTTGTGGAATCATTTAAAAAACTGTCCGGCGTATTGCTTGTTCATCTATTTTACTGAAGCAACTGTTTAACCTGCAACGCCAGCTAGCTTGGGTCAACAAATTCTAATTTTGCAAGAGAGGTCAATTGTTCCGTTGCTACTAATACTCCAACTCTAGAGGACGAAAAGTCGTGTTGATTGCTTTAGCCATTTGTACAAAGACCTGTCCCACTAGAGAGTCTGGATGAGCTAGAGTCAAGGGCGTTCCTGTATCGCCCCCCATACAAATACTAGGATCAATGGGAACCTGTCCTAGCAAAGGTGCATGGAGTTCTGTCGATAGCTGCTGACCTCCACCACTACCAAAAATCGGGGTGTGATCGCCACAGTGACCGCAGATCAAATAACTCATGTTCTCGATAATCCCAAGTACGGGGATGCCAACACTACGAAACATATGGACGCTGCGACGTACATCGCAAACAGCGACTTGTTGGGGAGTCGTCACCAAAATTACCCCACAAATCGGACTTTCCTGCACAATCGTGATTTGAGCATCCCCTGTACCAGGAGGCAAATCGATTAACAGGTAATCCAATTCTCCCCATTCCACCTCGTGAATGAACTGAGTCACAATTTTGTGTAGGACAGGCCCTCGCCAAGCTAGGGGGTGTTCGGGTTCTGCCAGCAGTCCTACTGACATGACTTTGATACCGTGTGCTTCTAGGGGAAGAAACTTTTGACCGTCGGGTGTATCAATAACCTTTACATCTGCTTGCCCCAATCCCAACATCTGGGGAACGTTGGGACCATAGACATCAGCATCAAGTAGACCTACCTTCGCCCCCTGCAAACTCAAAGCGGCGGCTAAATTAACAGATGTTGTGGATTTGCCTACTCCTCCCTTGCCACTGGAAATTGCTAAAGTCGTTCTAACACCGGGAATGGTGCAGAGTTGGATATAAGTTTTCTTACACCAAGTTACCGACGAAAGTACAGATTGAATGTCTGCTTGCAGTTGATGCTGATGTTTACCGATATAGAGACGTAGATAAATATAGTCATCTACAACCCGCAGATTCCGCACCATCCCTAAGCTGATGATGTTGCTTTTGAGGATGGGTTCAATCACTTGTTTGAGAGACTGGACAATTTCTCGTTGCCGAGATTCAGTTACTGGATCGGGAGGAGTGGCAATCCCCTCTATTGAATGAGCTTGGTGGAAGGGAGATTGATGGCTAGGCATTGGATGTCTCTGGCGTAGACTCATGGATATTCTGAATCGCTCGTTGTGCATAAATACACACATCTTTGTCTGGATCGTCTAGGGATTGCTGGAGTGCATTGAGAGCTATTGGGCTCTTCAGGATACCAAGTGCGATCGCCGCATCTCGACGCACATCCGAGTACTCGTCTGCCAGTGTTTTAACTAAAGCAGGTAAGGTTTGTTCTGCAGGTGTTTTCTGCAAAGCCTGAAGCGCAAACTTCCGCACCTGCCAATGCTCATCTGCCAAAGCCGTTTCTAAGGATGGAACTGCCGTAGAATCAGCATGGAGTGCCAACGATTTTGCCGCATTGCGCCGCACCTGCCAATCTGCATCGGTAGTGAGTGCTTGACACAGACTGGAAATTACTTCTGCATCTGCTAAGTGTCCTAAAGTCAGGGCAGCAGAACGCCGCACGTTCTTATCGGGGTCGGACATTAGGGTGATCGCTTCTTGACAGCGTTCCACCTGATTAAGATAGCGTAGCGTTGTCACTGCTGCTTCCCGTAACTCAGGATTTTCTGACTCGAAGAACGGTAGCACGTAGGGCAAAGATTGAGCATCGTGAATCTTCCGCAACAGAATCAACACATTCAGTTGCATATTTGCGTCATCTCGATGCAGGGCATCTAGAAGCAGCAACAAATGATCGGGAGTGACTAATTCACCCAAAGCAGATAGCACTTCTTCCCGAATCCCTTCATCAGTTGAAGCTAGACATTCCACTAAAGCTGGAACCGCCTTGGGATTGGCAAGCTCCCACAGTGCCGTTACCGCTAGCTTTTGCACAGCGCTGCTCTCATCTTGTAAGGCTGCAATCAAGGGATCTAGAGCATCTTCATCACCCAAATGTTGCAGCATTTTGATGGCAACTAAGCGCTCGCTAACATCGGGTGCTCGCAGCATTTCCAACCATTCGTTCAATTCAGTATCAGCAGACATTATTACTTCCTTTATCGCAACAAAAAGGGAATTTGAACCGTAATCGCGTTGGTGGGACACTCCTTCTCACAAGGCAAGCAAAACCAGCACTCGTCATATTTCATATAGGCTTTGCCTGTTTCTGGGTTCTTTACTAACACATCTAATGGGCACACTTCAATGCAAGCTGTGCACTTTTCTAAGCATTTTGATTCATCGACGATTACAGGTACGTCAACTCGTTGCGTTGTTAAAGCCATAATCTTCCCTCTAATTATTAAAAACCAACAAACTTAACGCACTGCCACGTCATAAACTTCTCGTTCAATATCAACATCCACAACATAAGGCTCAACCGGACGTTTGAATAAAACCATCTCGCCTGATTCATTTTTCTTAAGATTGACATGGCAGAACCATTCTTCATTGTTCTTTTCGGGATAATCCAGGCGGTAATGGTACAGTCCCCAACGACTTTCCCGGCGATATAGTGAGGCGCGTGCTGCCATCTCAGCACAATCTCGAATAAAGTGAACCTCCATGCAGCGCATCAGTTCATGTGGATCGCGTGCGCTCATTATTTCTAGGCTTTCGTGATAGCGCACAAAGTTTCTCAAGCCAATTTCCATCTTGTGATCTACTTTGGGCGGCTGTAAGTAGTCATTGACTAATCGTCGTAATTTATACTCTACCTGCGTGTGCGGTACACCATTTGGGTTATTCAACGGAGCAGAAATTCGTTGTTTTTCTACCTCCAAAACGTCAGGATCGGGTTCAAGATGATCTAACCCTTCGATGTAATCCACCGCATTTGTACCCGCCAAACGACCAAATACAAACGCCCCAATCATGTAGTTGTGAGGGACACTCGCCATATCTCCCGCAGCATATAATCCTGGGACAGTCGTCTCAGCTTTCTCGTTGACCCAGACTCCAGAGGCACTGTGACCGCTGCACAAACCGATTTCTGAAATATTCATCTCCACGCCATCCGTGCGGTAATTTTCGCCTCTACCTTCATGGAATCGCCCTCGGCTGGGTCGTTCATTCGACCACAGAATCGACTCAATTTCTGAAATAGTGTCTTTATCTAAGTGGGTCATCTTCAGTTGAATTGGGCCTTTTCCAGAGTTCAACTCCTTCCAGATTTCCAACATCATCTGACCGCTCCAGTAGTCGCAACTAATAAAGCGGTGTCCTTCAGCATTAGCGGTGTAAGCTCCAAAGGGGCTGGCGACATAGGCACAGGCGGGGCCGTTATAGTCCTTCATTAGAGGGTTAATTTGAAAACACTCGATATTAGTGAGTTCTGCACCTGCGTGATACGCCATTGAGTAGCCATCGCCAGCATTCGTAGGATTTTCGTAGGTGCCGTAAAGATAGCCAGAGGCAGGTAAACCTAATCGTCCGCAGGCTCCTGTACATAGAATGACTGCTTTTGCCTGAATCACCACAAAATCACCGGTTCGCACATCGAACCCTACCGCTCCAATGGCACGTCCGTTCCTGACTAGAACGCGAGTCGCCATTACCCGATTCGTCACTTTAGCTTTGTGACGCTTTACTTGTCGGGTCAAAATTTGTTTTAGATCTTTTCCTTCTGGCATTGGTAGCACGTATTTTCCCACACGATGCACTTGCTTTAGGTCATAGTTCCCTTGGGCATCTTTTTGGAACTTCACACCCCAGCTTTCTAGCTCTTGAATGACTTCAAAGCCAAGTTTTCCGGTTTGGTAGACCGCTTTTTGATTCAAAATACCATCGTTGGAAATCGTAATTTCACGAACATATTGTTCTGGGGTAGAATTACCAGGAATGACGGCTGTATTAACACCATCCATACCCATTGCAATCGCCCCACTGCGGCGGATATTCGCTTTTTCTAAAATCAGCACCTCTCCGTCAGGATTTGCCTGTTTTGCCTTGATAGCTGCCATCGTTCCAGCAGTACCACCACCGATGACTAAAACATCGGTCTTCATCCACTGAGTATCCATTTCAGAACTCCTCTTAATTTGCCAAAAACCCGAAGAATTTTGTACTAATAAATTACCCAAAACTATTCTTTGATTACTTCAATATTAGGAAAAAAAAATACAATTAACAAGTTCTTTTTGCAGTAACACTTGCATTTATCCATTCATGTCCTTTATGATTTGATAAAAAACTTCTATTTATTCACGCAAAGGCAATTAATAACAATAAATTAGGAGATTAAGCAATATGGAGGTTTATCAAATTAAAGTATTTTTGGAGGTAGCTACGTATCTCAGCTTTACTGAAGCTGCTGATGCTTTAAATCTGAGCCAACCTGCTGTCAGTGCTAAAATAAAATCTTTAGAGTCTGAGTTAGGTACTGACCTTTTTTATCGGTTGGGGCGTAAAATTCAGTTAACAGAAGTTGGGCAGTTTTTATTTGAGGAAAGCCCAAAACTTATTGAAGTTGAAAATCAATTAATTGCTAAAGTCGAAGAAATAAAAAAAGGGAAATTTGGTAATCTGAAAATCGGCTGTACAGCCGCGATCGCTAATGGATGGCTACCTGAAATCCTCTTCCAGTACCGTCAGCAGTATCCTGGGATTCAGACTCAATGTGTCGTATTTGACTCGGCTGAATTTCTTTATCGAGCTATTACCAACAATCAGATTGATTTAGGTATTTCAGATATTAGTTTCGCAGACTTTTCTGAGATTTCAGCAACCCCAATTGCTCCGATTCAATATTCTTTAGTCGCTACGGCGAATCATGCTATAGCGAATCAAAACTGGTTGAGCTTGAAAGAGTTACAAAAAGAACCTTGGGTAATGCTAAATGCTGGCTCTCCTAGTCGTTTAGTTTTTGAATCTCGGCTAACTGAATTAGGAATGAACCTTTCGGAGTTCTCTAAAGTTGAAACTGTTGATAATCTCAGTTTAATGCGAACCTATATAATGCAGGGTAACTATTTAGGATTTGCTTCTAATTTGGAATTTAAATCTGAATTTCAATTAGGAATATTCGTTGCAATTCCTCTGCAAGAGTTTGCCTTGCCAGGTAATATTTTTCTACTATTACCTAAACGATTAAGCCAATCTGCGAGTGTACACTCATCATCTCAAAATCGGCGATCACGTAACTCAAACCCGATGCAAAAGTTTATTGCTCTCGTTGAGAACCATCAAGAGGAACAGCAAACCTCTATTTCTCCTCATTCAACCCCACCGCGTTTGCGATCACCTAGCCTAATTATCCGTTCCAACCCCTTACAACGTCCTGAAACAATTAATTTAGCGCTCGGTATTCAAAACAGTACGATTCCAACGGTAACAGCAGGTTTAGTTATTCAACAGTTAGGCTTACTGGAACACTTCTTACCCAGAGAAGGGCGATACAGTTCTACCCAATACCATATCCAGTGGTGTGATTTTTCTACAGGATCACCGATCATTCAGGGGTTACACTCTGGACAATTGGATATTGGCGTTCTAGGAGATTATCCCTTATTACTGAGTGCATTACAGCAAAATAATGCCGTCAGTGAAAGTCAACAGACGCGCCTAGTTAGTTTCGTTTCGACAAATCCCGATGGTTCATGTAATGCTGTCATTGTACGAAACAAGTCCAATCTACAAAGCATCGAAGACCTACGAGGAGGTGTGATTGCAGTTCCCTTCAGTTCTTCTGCACATGGAATGGTAATGCGATCGCTCAATTCTGCAAACTTACTTAACGAGGTTAGGCTTGCTTCCCTAGAGAACTCCAACATTACTCAGCCCTTCGATTATTCAATTCAGGCAGATGGATATGCCCACTTTGCTCCTTTTCACGATATTGCCTATCGTCAAGGTAAGTTTCGTTATTTGCCAGGTGACAATTTGAATATGTTACCGGCTTTTCATGGTGTGGTAGTGAGTGCAAAGTTAGCAGAACAGTATCCAGAAGTTGTAATAGCTTATCTAAAAGCCTTAAGCGCCGCCCAATATTGGTACACTATTACGCCCTCTGCTCTCTCTTTAATCAGCCAGTGGACGAACTTGGATGCCGAAATTGTCTCTCAAATTCTCAGCAGTATCTACCACCAGAATCAGTCAAGGCGCTTTTTCTGCGAAATGACGATTCGTCCCGACTGGATCACTCAACACATTCGCCAACTCCTTCTAGTTCCCGGAAATGAAGGACTAGAGACAATTAACCTTGATCGCTGGATTCAAACCGAATTTCTCCATCAATGTCAGGACTTAAGCAGTTGGTGAGAGGGACAACCAAGGACTCATTGGGGCTAGGGACTGGTAAACAGTGGCTGGGAAAACCACTATACGTTTATTTATTAACCCGGCAATGTAAGTCTCAAAAAGGAACCCAGAAGTTTCAAGGGTTCCGCCTAAAAAATGTCAGATCAATTATTGCCGGTTTAATATGTTCATATACTTACCAATACAGTTCGCTTCAATCAACCCAACTCCATACTCTTGAGAGTTTCTTCGCGAATCAATTCAAAGACTTGCCGATTAAGATTTACAAAAGCTGGTGAAAGCATCGTATCTATATGGCGGGGTCGCTCAAGATTCACCACAACTGTTTCTTTGATATGCCCTGGACGAACGCCCATAACCAGAATGCGATCACTCAAAAATATAGCTTCTTCAATATCGTGGGTGACAAAAATAACCGTAGATTTCAAATCACTCCAAATGTTTAACAGCAGCTCCTGCATCATGTGCCGAGTCTGGGCATCCAAGGCTGCAAACGGTTCATCCATCAACAATACTGAGGGTGAATTTACAAGCGCCCGCACAATGCTTGCACGCTGTTGCATTCCTCCTGATAGCTGATGAGGATAAGAATGACGATGCTTATACAGCCCGACTCGGTTTAAGTAATCATTTACCAATTCAGTCCTTCCTACTCTGGAAATACCTCGAACTTTTAAACCAAATTCTACGTTCTCAAAGGTAGTCTTCCAGGGTAGGAGCGAGTATTGCTGAAATACAAATCCCCGATCAGCTCCGGGTTTTTCGACAGGGTTGCCATCTACCAATACCTGTCCCCTCGTTGGCTTCAGAAAACCAGCAATCAAGTTTAGAATCGTTGACTTGCCACAGCCCGATGGTCCCAACAAGCAGATAAACTCACCAGGATTAATCTTAAAGCTCGTCGATTCTAAAACCTGCAAAGGCCCATACTGGTCTCGTCGCTTAAAGACAACCGATAAATTTTCAATCTCAACTGACCCTTTCACCAAGGCGCTAACATTCTTGTCTGCTAGGGTTGCCACAACCTCTAAACCTCCACAAATAGGCAATTTCAATCTTCATTTCGTTGGTACAACTAGACACCCTGCTTTTTCATTACTCGCCAAGGCATGAGCAACTTCGTCAAGAGATCGACAATCAGTGTACTCACTAAACCCATCAAACCAATCAGCAGCATTCCCATCACGATCGGTGGATAATTCGATGTAACATAAGACTCCCAGGTCAGATAGCCCACTCCAAACCGACCCGCCAAAATTTCAGCTGTTACCAGACAAAACCAGGCATTCCCCATACCAATAACCAAACCGCTGGCAATGTTGGGCATTGCCCCTGGCACCACAATGTCCTTAAGGATGTGCAACTGCTTAGCTCCCAAACACTGCCCTACTCGCAGTAGCACTATATCCGTGCTTTCCACTCCCCGGATCGTGCTGATCAAAATTGGGAAGAATGCGCCCAGAAATGTGATGTACACCATGCCTGATTCTGCATTGGGAAACATAAGAATTGCCAGCGGTATCCATGCGACGGCGGGAATTGGTCTGAGTAACTCCAACGGAATAAAAACCAAATCTTCAATCTGCCGAAACCAGCCAATCAAAATGCCTAAGCTAACGCCCAGAATAGCTGCAATCCCAAATCCCAGCAAAACCCGTTGAACACTAGCAGTAATATGCACAGGTGCATTGCCAGAAAAGAATTCAACCGTTGCATTCCAAACTTCAACTGGAGGGGGTAAAAAGGTAAAATTGATGAAGAAATTGAACTGAATAACGCACAAAAACTGCCAGATTCCAAAGAATAAAACAATGGAAATCGCTCGCCTTAAGTTGCGGCTTTTGATTAGTGCCAGACTTACAATACCTAATTTTGACAGGGACTGCTGGCTCAAAAATTTACTACCCAGTGCACTGTACTTCTTTCTTTTTGTCTTTCGTGCTGATTTTGAAGATACAGCCATTGCAAACCTCTCATTTTAATCAATATGGTTTTATCGTTGCGATCACTTCACTTCATTCATCGCGCAACCGCTAAATCTTTCGACTGCGTATTTTTGGCATAAAGCTGCTGTAACCCTTGGAAGCTTGCAACCTTTACTCCAGCTTTACTAGCAAATGCTTGTGCATCTTTCTCTAGTAGGAACGCAGATACCTGATCACCATTCCGAACATAGAAAGAATTTTGGGCGAATAATTTCCAACCTTTGTCGCGATCGTGTACGAAGGCTACAGCCACTGTCTTGCCCTCAGACTTGAGCTGTTGCAGCTTTGTCAGCATATTCTTGATTGAGGCAAAACTGAGGACTTTATCTTCTCCTTCTACCCAAATCTGAGCTGCTAGTTTTGGATCTTGAATCGATTCTTGAGTGAGTGCATCATTACCACGAACCAAATTATCCACCGACTTAGCCACATCTTGTTCGCTAATGTTGCTTTCTTTAAGCGCTTGTTTCAGGTAACTATCATTCGTCCAACTTGCAACATCATCTGGATTCACACTGGCATCCAATTTTCCAATCTGCTTCAACGTCGTCACGCTATTTTTGAGCGCAGTAATTTGGTAGGCTTGAATTCTCGGATCAAGCTTTTGAATACCCGATGGACCGAGGAACATATAAAAAATTTCTTTCTCAACCCCTGTCCACTTTTCCAATTTTGCAGAGAGGGCTTCTGGTTGTTCCCGGAAATGCTGATTCGCCTCCAGCATCGCCCTCAGATAAGCCACCACAATTTCGGGATTTTCCTTTGCAAAGTCTGATCGCACTACAATTCCATGAAAGGTTGGAGTTCCCGTTTGTGCACCATCGTAAATTTTGCGAGCAAAGCCTCTAAAGGGAAATAACTCACCATAGGGCACAAAATCCGCATGAGCATCGATCTGGCGGCTTCTCAGGCTCGTGCCACCTACTTCTGGTGATTGACTCACTAACGTCACTTCTTTCTGTGCATCAATACCCTCATTCTTCAGCGCCCGCAGCAGCATCCCATGCGCTGACGTACCGAAAGGAACTGAAATAGTTTTCCCCTTCAAGTCTGCTAGTTTTTTGTAAGGTGTGTTGGTTGGAACAACAACCGCATTTCCGGCTCCATTAGGGCTGTAGGCAAGAGATGAGATCAAAACAGTCTTGATGCCATTACCTTTTTTCTGAAAAGTCGTCAGGTTGATTGTTGCCGGAAAGTCCGCCATGCTACCGATATCAATTTGATTCGCCAACATTTTGTTAGTAATTGGTGGAGCTGATGTGGCGCTAGACCACTCAATTTTGTACTCAACATTTTGATATTTTCCTGTTTTTGGCAGATACTTCTCTAGTAGCTTTTCTTCTCGAATGACCGCACCACCTGTCACGGTATTAATGGTTTGATCTTGGGTGCCGATTGCAATCCGTATCACTCTTTTACTAGAGGAATTACCGGAAGGATTTGCAGAGGTGTTGCCACAAGCACTGGTTAAAAAAACAACTAGCAGAGAGAAAACAACCCTCTTTAAAGACGATAGTTTGATGTACATACGGCTCCATTACTGCATTGAATCTGCTACTCTACTCGTTTCACTCAAATCATGTTGGAGCAGTAGCTAACTTTCATCTACGGTTTGTCAGTCGGAATACGATTATTTAAAATAATGCCATAGTCAAACGCCGAAGACAAGACATAAACTCCGGTTTATCGATAAACTTTTCGTATTTATAGATAAATTTTTTGAATCGAAGCTGCTAGATTTGTAGGGACTTATGCAGAAAAACTACTATGACTTCAACAAAAAACTAAGAATAGGCGGAAATGTCTGCTATTGATGCCTTATCTTTTGCTGCCTTAGATAAGAGTAACTATAAAGAGAATAAGACAGTATATTTATCTACCGATGGAGCAGGTAGTATGCCTATCAAAGACTTACAGGCACTTGTTTAGCGCGGCGGTCAAGTGATTGTTGGCTTTGATGCTGACCCAGCCGGGGAGCAGATGGCGTGGAAAGTCGCTCAATCATTATCAGGCGTTACCCGTTTACAGCCGACTTGCGGTAAGGACTGGAACGAACAGCTGCTTGGAAATAATAAGTCCAGCCTATCTGTAGATAGCCCTGAAGAGTGGTCGCGTATTGCTAAGGCTTTGGGTAAACCAGAAAATTATATCAACCGAGTTACAGACGTTGTTACCGCATTTAAAGCTGGGCAACCCTTGTCTGAAAAAGCTACAACTGCAATGCATTGTGATCACGATGCTTACAAGCAGTCTATTGACCCGCTTTGGAAGTGGCACAGTACGGCAAACGCTCTGGGTAAGTCCAGCCAATACCTTGGTCGGATTAGTGAAGTCGCTATAGCTTTTAATGCTGATAAGCCATCTCCACTATCGGCTGAGGCTGTAGCTACCATGCAACGCGATCGCAATGTTCACCAAGTTGTTGATACTTCGCAGAAGGTACTGCAACACTTGGGTATACTGGTAATGCAAATGGGGAGCTATTATTTCGAGGGAAGAACTTTTACCAGGTGCAGGGAGTTCAAAATGATTTTAGGCTTGAGTCTCATGACCAAGAATTGATTTTGTCAGTTAGCCAAGGGCGGGTACAAAAGTCAGATTTAACTAATGAAGATTTTGAGCGCTTTCATGCGCTTGGGCAAAAACTTGAGGCGGATATTGTTAAATTGAGGGAAATACCAGTAGGTGGGAAGCTTAGGAAAGACTGTGATCTAGAAGTTAGCAGTTAAACTTTGCGTGTAATCAAGCTACTCGCAACTCTTACCCACTCTCCAGATAGCTTGCTACCTGACTCCTGACGAGAGATACAGCGTATTCCATGTAGATAAAGTACAGTGAATTGAATGTTGCAATCCTAATCTATGAAACCGTATTCTATCGACTTTCGAGAAAAGATAGTCAATGCCTATGAGCGAGGCGATACCTCAATT
>JAHHHE010000136.1 GCA_019359535.1 Gloeocapsa sp. UFS-A4-WI-NPMV-4B04 | reverse complement strand
TGTAAAAAAACTCTATTTAGATAGGGGATTTTTTAATACTCCTGTAATTAGATGGTTGCAAGCATTAGATATTCCATTTATGATGCCTGCTATTAAAACGGGAAAAAAGGGGGAATTAAACAATTTTTAAAGGGCAGAAAAAGTTATAAAACTACTTATACAATTACAAGAAACAAAGATGATTCAGTCACATTTAGCTTATGGATTATCTGCAAATATAGGAAAGAAAAGGGAAAAAGCGTCAAGTTCAATACTTTGTTTATGTTGTTCACAATGTCAAAACAAATCTAGATTACATCTATCAAGATTATCGAAAAAGATTTGGTATTGAAACTAGTTATCGGCTCAAAAATATTTGTCGAATTAAAACTAATAATAAAAATCCAGTCTTAAGATTACTATTCGTTGGTATATCTTTTCTTCTAGTTAATATCTGGGTGAATCTTCTTTGGCTCAAAATCAGTCGCAAGAGAAAAGGTAGTCGATTAATTTATCGCACAGTTTTTGTACTAAAACAGATGTTAGCCTTCTTATGTCAAGCAATTCAGCGTAAATATCAATTGGTTGAAAGCATTTATATTCCATCTGGTTAGCATTAACAAAACGTCAATCAGCTAACTATAAGTAATCATAATATATACTATGTCTGCTGGTTAGAGTTTTCTGGATTTACAAGTATCATAAGCTACAAATATTGTAGCGATCACTCTTTAAGGAAAAACTTTTTGGTTTACTGATTATGGAGTTTTTGTGATAACGGTCGCAAAACTGACGAACTCGTTTCAGGGCTTGTTGGCTATCTACTTCTGGTACTTCATCCAAGCCATCCAGTAAAATTAAACATTTTCCTTGTTGAAGTAATATTTCAGCCGCTTGCGGATGGTCAATGCCTTGTATACAAAATTCTCTGTCGATGTAATTCAACAGGCTCAATTTATTTTCTTTAGTATCTTCGGCATACCTGAACAGCTTAATGAAAATCGGCACTCGGTCAGATTGCAGCCTTCCTTGGTCACAATTAATTGCTACATATTGCAAAAAGGTAGTTTTCCCTGACCCTGGTTTACCCAGCACTAACAGTTTGCAATGATCTTCGACTACCTCTAGCCCTGGCACTCTTTGGTAACGCTCTTCGCCTAAGTAAAAGTGATCATGGTCATCAGAAGTAGGATCAAAGTCGCGGCTTTTCTCAAAAATGTTTGAGTAACGCTGGCTAGGAATGTCTTTCAGAATGTTGATGTCAACACAAAGGTCATCTAAGTCAACCTCCAACTTATTCACCAAGAGCATCTTGCCGCACTGATATTGAATTCTGTCGTGGTATTGCTGCCGTACCTGTTGCACGAGAGCATCAATATCAATACCGTCATTGTGGGACAATTCTGCCTCTGGTTCGTAAAGCGGTTTTACGACTATCTCGTCCCACTCCAGGTTTAGCCTTTCGCAAATTGGGATAAAATACCGACGGTCAACTGGCCCACCTTTAAAAAATTTGTCAACGGTACTGCGGCTCATTTTTAATTCTTCTTCTGCTAGAGCCTTTTTTGTCAAGGAGTTCTGTGTCAAGGCTCTTCTTGCTTTCTCAATACCTTCTGGAGATGCCCGGAGCGATCGCCTGATTGTCATATTCGGAATACAAGGCTTTTGCCTATTTTACTCGCGCTAATTGAGAGCTTGTAATCAAAGTCATGCAACTCATACACAAAGTCATTAGTTCTACAGCATAAACACAAGCATGATCACAAGCATCAAGTCGAGATGATGTAAGAGACGAGATGGAAACGTATCTATGAACTTACTCTTAATGCTTATAATTAGTGCCTTAGTGACTTGGATGGTAGAAAAAGCCGCCGACGCAGCCCTGAATCTACTTATAAAAAAGCTACGACATGAGGGTAATTCACACTGTCTAAATCGGGACGAAGACGATGAACGCTGATCAAGCTCTAGCCAATAGAATTGGCGGCTGTACAAACCGAACCAACCTACACGGGTTTATTTTTTGGGGTGATGCTGAAACGCGATCGCACCTCAAACCCGTGTATCATCCGCTAGCAAGATACAATAAATTCAGCATTGCGTTCTCAACATTAAGTTACAAAACAAGCGAGGAGAACATTTAGAGCATGGGTAAAGTAGTCGGCATAGACCTGGGGACAACTAACTCAGTAGTAGCTGTCATGGAGGGTGGCAAACCTGTAGTGATTGCCAACGCAGAAGGAATGCGGACTACTCCCTCCGTTGTAGGCTTCAGCAAAGAAGGAGAGCGCATTGTCGGACAAATGGCACGGCGGCAAACCGTTCTCAACCCACAAAACACCTTCTATGGGGTCAAGCGATTCATTGGGCGCAAGTATGCTGAACTCAGTCCAGAATCAAAGCGCATTCCCTACACAATCCGCAAAGACGAAGAAGGCAATATTAAAATCAAGTGTCCGCGTCTAAATAAGGAATTTGCCCCAGAAGAAATTTCAGCGATGGTGCTGAAGAAATTGGCTGATGATGCTAGCCGTTATCTGGGCGAGGCTGTGACGGGGGCAGTAATTACAGTACCAGCGTATTTTAATGATTCGCAGCGTCAAGCCACGCGGGATGCTGGACGAATTGCGGGACTAGAGGTAAAAAGAATCCTCAATGAACCAACTGCTGCTGCGTTAGCTTATGGATTGGATCGGCGTGAAAGTCAAACGATCTTGGTGTTTGACTTGGGCGGTGGTACGTTTGATGTGTCAATTTTAGAAGTCGGTGATGGCGTATTTGAAGTTAAGTCCACCAGTGGAGATACTCAGTTAGGCGGTAATGATTTTGACGAAAAAATTGTTGATTGGCTAGCAGAGCAGTTTTTAGAGGCAGAAGAAGTAGATTTAAGACGCGATCGCCAAGCTCTCCAACGTCTAATGGAAGCTGCTGAGAAAGCAAAAATTGAACTTTCCGGCGTTACTGTCACCGACATCAACTTACCCTTTATTACTGCAACTGCTGACGGCCCCAAACATTTAGAAACTCGCCTCACTCGTAGTCAGTTTGAGGATCTGTGCAGTGACTTATTAGGACGAGTGCGGACACCCGTAAAACGAGCGCTTGCTGATGCCAATTTTAGACCTGTAGACATTGATGAAGTAGTTTTAGTAGGCGGTTCTACTCGAATGCCGATGGTAGAGCAGCTAGTACGTCACTTGATTGGTAGAGAACCTAACCAAAACGTTAACCCAGATGAAGTTGTGGCGGTAGGTGCGGCAATCCAAGCAGGAATTCTCGGCGGAGAACTTAAGGATGTATTGCTGTTGGATGTCACACCCCTATCATTGGGATTGGAAAACAGCAGTGGCGTAATGAAAAAGCTTATTCCCCGTAATACCACAATACCCGTGCGGCGCTCTGATATCTTTTCTACTTCTGAAAACAACCAAACTTCGGTAGAAGTTCATGTTTTACAAGGCGAACGTGATATGGCGGGAGATAACAAATCTTTAGGACGGTTTAAACTAACTGGTATTCCCCCAGCACCACGCGGTATTCCTCAAGTTCAGGTGGCATTTGATATTGATGCCAATGGGATTTTATTGGTAACAGCTTTAGATAGAACTACGGGTCGAGAGCAGAGTATTACGGTTCAAGGCGCTTCTACTTTAAGCGAGGCGGAAGTTAACCGGATGATTCAGGAAGCTGAAGAATACGCAGAAATAGACCGCGAACGCAAAGAAAGAGTGGAAAAACGTACAAGGTCTGAAGCTCTTACTATAGCGGCAGAACGCCAACTTAGAGAAATCAGCTTAGATTTTGGGATGCAGTTTGCACGGGGTCGTCGTCAGAGGATTGAATCGCTGATTCGCGCAGTACGCGAAAGTTTAGCGCAAAACAACGATCGCTTAATTGACCAATCATACGCTGACTTGCAAGATGCGCTGTATGAACTCAATCGTGAAGTACGCCAGTATTACAGCGAAGAAGAAGATGATGACTTGTTTGGTTCTATTCGTCGCGTATTCACAGGAGATGACGATCGCGAACCACCAAGAGAGATAATACGCGATGGCTACGGCGGTTCACGAAGCGACACTCGTACACCTTATGGCAGAGAGCGCGAGGAGTATGGTAGAGATCGTTATTCTGGCGACTCAAGGCGTGGCGAAAGGCGATCGCGTCCGACGTATCAAGATAACTGGGATGATGATGATGATAAATGGTTGTAACTAGCGTAAGTCAACGATCAACTCTTAGTAAACGATCGTTGACTTGTTGATTGCTACAAATAAACTAAACTAAGACTCAATTAATAACTTTAATAGCTGATAGCTAATAGCTGATAGCTAAACTATGCAGAATTTGCAGAACTTTCGGGACTACTATGAAATTCTGGGAGTACCCAGAGATGCCTCTAATGAAGAAATTAAACAAGTCTTCCGGCGGTTAGCGCGGCAGTATCACCCTGATGTAAATCCCGGAAACAAAGAGGCAGAGGAAAAATTTAAGGATATTGGTGAGGCGTACGAAGTTCTCTCCGATCCAACTAAGCGGACGCAATACGATGAGTTTAGTAAGTTCTGGACTCAGCGTGGGGGACGGGGTAAACAGACACGAGGCAGAACAGGCGATCGCGGTGGTCGCGGTGGTAATGATGATTATAGTAAGTTTGAGGATTTTACTCAGTTTGTCGATCAAGTGCTGGGTCGTCGTAAAGGAAATAGAAACGACCCAACTTCTGCGCCTGCTACAAATCCAAACGATGTCTTTCGTCCCGGGACAACAAAAAAGGCATATACAATCGGTTCTCGTTCCAGCCGTAGAGATATAGAAGCTAAATTGACGCTACCTCTGGAAAAAGCTTATCTTGGTGGGTTAGAGCGGATTCGGTTGGAAGATGGGCGATCGCTCGAAGTTGATATGCCTGCTGCAATGGTTACAGGACAAACCATCCGCCTGCGAGATCAAGGTGTTGGTGGCGGCGATCTGTTTCTAAAAATTACTGTCTCGCCTCATCCCTTTTTTAAACTTGAAGGAACTGATGTTTATTGCCAATTACCAATTACTCCTAGTGAGGCAGTGTTAACAAGTCCTGTGGAAGTGCCAACATTAGATGGTTTGGTGAAAATTAATGTTCCCCCAGGTGTTAAGTCTGGACAAAGATTGCGTCTTGCTAATAAAGGCTACCCTACTGATAAAGGTAAACGCGGCGATCAATTGGTAGAAATTCAAATAGTTATGCCTAAAAATATTAGTTCCGAAGAACGGGAATTATACGAAAAATTGCGGCAAATTGAAACATTCAACCCCCGTGCTGACTTGCCTGTTTAGGAAGTGAATTTGATGCTATTTGTCACTTAAATAAAACTTCTATGAAGCTTGAGTACCGACTTGCTCTTAATGATTATTTGGAAGCTGCTCAAGTTACTTACAACTCATGGCGTTTCTTCAAGTTTGGTCTTTGGGTTGTGAGTATGTTCATAGTTATAGGTGGAATTTTTGATGTTATCAAAAGACCATACCAGTTATACAGTTATTTATCTTTAATTTTTGGCATTTGTTTTATCCCCTTGCTCCAGTTTGTTCTACGTCGTGGTGTTATAGATGCCTGGAAAAATCCTGCCAACATGATGCAAGAACCCATAACTATGGACATTACTGAGGAGGTGCTTAGTGTAAAAACTTCATCTGTAGAAGCGCAGATTAAGTGGCAAATTTATACGCACTTTGTCGAAACACCAAACTTATTTATAGTGTATCTGTCGAGCCAACAGTATTATATTTTCCCTAAACGTGCGTTTAGTAGTGAGGAGCAGTTGAGTTTTCGAGAGTTACTTAGTAGAAAAGTAAGAAAATCTTAATAGATATAATTAAGCTACCAAATTAGGCGATCGCATTCAACAGAGGGAAGTAATTTTTAATGAATTCTTTTAAAGAACAGTACGTAGTAGATGAAAATGGAAATCGCATCGGTGTAATTTTGGATATAGCAGATTACCAACAACTGCTTGAAGAGTTGGAAGAATTAGAGTGTATTCGTGCTTATGATGCTGCTAAGACTTCTAATGATGAGATCATTCCATTTGCTCAAGCAGTTGCTGAAATTGAGCAAACTCGCTGATGAATTATGATATTGCTATTCTGCGACGTGCTCAAAAAGAGTTGGCAGAATTACCTACTGGAGTATATGAACGAGTCCGAGATAGTATTGACGCTCTCGCACAAGAGCCTAGACCACCTGGTTGTGTAAAATTAACTAATCGGCAAGGATGGCGCATCCGAGTAGGAGATTATCGCGTAATTTACGAGATTGATGATCAGCACAAAACTGTCACTATTCTTAATATCGGTCATCGACGCGATATTTACCGCTAAATATTTAGGCGAAGATACAACTTAGACCTTAAAAAAATTGTTTTAAAAAAGCAAGGGCAGGGAATATTCAAGCTTAAATCTATGACAACTCAAAATACTAAAAATTTAACGTTGAACGAGGTTCATTACCTCCTCAAATTCCAAAAGTTGCCCAATGGTTTATTCACGCCTTTACTGTCACTAGAAGGATTGACAGAATTTGAACAACAGGAACTTACTCAAATTCGGAATGACTTTGATAGCTACCTGACTGAAGGCAGGGTTTTTGAGGGACTGGTGAAAGCGTTAACTACCTTTCCACTATTACAACTAGCTGGCTTCTACCGCCCTCCATTCAAGATTAGCTTAGAGCAGGATATTGCTAATATTGTCATTGAGGATGAAGATATCACTATTACAGGACGGCTAGATATCCTGGCAGTCAACAAAACTGAAATTACAACTACTAATACATCGTTTTGGGTTTTGGTAATTGAAGCTAAAAATAGCAGTATTGCCCCATTAGCAGGTTTACCTCAATTGCTTACCTATGTATCTAAAAGCCTGGAACACCAAGAATCTGTTTGGGGACTCGTAACCAATGGCGAACTTTATCAGTTTGTGTATATTAAGCAGGGAAATTCGCTAACTTATCAACAAATGCCTATTTTAAGCTTAATGGATGCTAAACCTTGGATTCAGTTACTTCAGGTTCTAAAAGCAATTTGCAAGCTTTAAAATGTTGGTTTGCACCCGTTGAACTAGCTACCTGTAAAATCAAGATAATAGTAATAGAAGCACCTCTAGAGGTTCTGATGTTAAATTGGCGCGAAATTAGGCACGAAGTATTGCGACGAGATAATCGCTGCTGTCAAGTCTGCGGTAAAGAACATAGTGGGCAAGTACATCATGTTACTCCCAGAAGCCAAGGCGGAACTGATGAATTGTCTAACTTAATGACGCTTTGTGGTAAATGCCATATGTTAATTAGTCCTGTTCCTGAATGGCTGATTACAAAACTGTGGGGAATTCCATCAAACGAAATTAGTGCTGCAAGTCAAGCTGTACAAACACAAGTTGACAAAATAATTAATAAATAATTGAAGAAAGGTAATAAATATAAACAAAAGTTTTTAGATAATTAGAAAAGGCAATACTGATATTCAAACAATAATTAAAGCTTTATAAAATAATAGAAGTGTCAGAATTTACTAACAGCGAAGTAATAAAAATTGTTGAATATGAGCCTAGATGGGCTAATACTTATCGACAAGAAAAAGAGATAATTAGCGTAGTATTAAAGCAAGAAATTATTGATATTCAACATATCGGTAGCACCTCTGTACCTGGCTTGAGTGCAAAACCAATAATTGATATTTTAATCGCAGTTAATAAACTGAGTACGGCTGAAAAATACTCTATTCAGCTACAAAAGATTGGTTATCAGTACATATATTATGCAGAAAATGTTGAGCGCTTATTTTTCCGTAAAGGCACACCTCGTACTCATCATGTGCATATTGTGGAATATGACAGTTGGACATACTGGCGACATATCTTGTTTCGTGACTACTTAATGACGCATCCCGAAACAGCGCAGCAGTATGAACAGCTAAAGCGAGAAATGGCAATTAAGTTCAAAGCAGATAGAGACGCTTATACAGACAGTAAAACCAAATTTATTCAATCAATTGTTGCCTTAGCTGCGGCAAACCGGACAGATTGCCCTTTGACACTCCCTCGTTTATAAAACGGGGGATTCTTGGGTCAAAAGGGAGCTATTGCTTAACCCCTCACCAAGCATCTTGACCGTATGCCCTACGGCTGCAAGACCACGTTGCATGACTACCATAGCAGCAGCAACGTCGCGGTCTGTTTCAAATCCACATTCACTACAATGATGTACTCGCTGTGATAATTCTTTCTTCCCCGTATAGTGGTTGCAGTTGGGGCAAGTTTGACTAGTGCTGTCAGGATTAACTAAAGCAAAATAAACCCCTCGCTTCCAACACACCCATTCCAAGATTGAAAGAAATTTGCCAAAGCCTGGGCTAAAGGTGTGTTTTGAAAACATACCTTTAGCCCAGACTTTGAAATTTAAATCTTCTGCGAATATCATTCCACCTTGGTCACATAAATAGTGAGCTAGCTTGAAATGAAAATCGAGACGGGTGTTGTGAATGTGTTCATATAGTCGTGACACCTTCTGTTGAGCCTTCCGCCAGTTATTTGACCCCAATTTCTTGTGACTAGCTCTTTGTTGCAGCAATCTCAGCTGGCGTTGGAGATCCACAAAAAATAATGGTCTAGCAATTTGCTCTCCGGTAGATGTGGCTAAAAAGCTTTTCAGTCCTAAGTCAATACCAACTGCTTGACCATGTGGCGCACTCCTTGGAACATTAACGTCAGCTTGCAGTGTGAGCATCACATACCACCCCGAAGCTTTCTTCACCACTTGGGCTTGTTTTGCAACAAAAGCATCGGGAATAGGTCGTGACAACTGCATTTTCACCCATCCAACACCAGGAAGTTTCACTCTGCTTCCTTCAATGGGATTAACCCCTAGTTGAGGGAACAGCAAAGAGCGCATTCTGAAGAGTTTCTTGAACCGGGGAAAACCTCTGCCCGATTCCCACATCCCAATAAATGCTTTTTCTAATCGCCTCAATACCTGTTGCAGCATTTGAGAATGTGCCGCACTTAAGTCAGGATTAGTTTTTCTGGCTTGGGTTAAAGCTTTACATTGAGATGCGAATGTTGGGCGGGGTGCATCAGCCGGAATGATGTACTCACTTTTTATACTGCAAGCATCAATTCTGCATGACCTTGAGTTATACCAATCTTTCCTTTGCGCTAACGCAAAATTCCATACCCTGCGAGATATTTCTAGCCATGCCTCGTAGGTCTGGGATTGTTGCTGATTTAGTTTTAAGCGATAGGTATAAGTTAGGTTTAACATCTACCTAGTCTAACTTAAAAATAGATAAGCTGTTTTTAAAACCAAATAAATTTGGTGCATTCGCTTATATCCCCCGAATTCTACTCGGGGGCTTTACGCATCACGACTCGTAAGACCTGTGACAGACTGATAGGATCAAGATAGGTAAATAATTTCTTAATCAATCAATTATGACTTTAAGCAATGTACGCGATCTGTATCAGCAGGTGATCTTAGAACACTACAAAAAGCCACGACACAAGGGTAAAACTGATCCGGTGCATCGACATCAACGGGGACATAACCCGTCTTGTGGCGATACGATTGAGTTAACAGTGCAGCTAAATGATGCAGGCGATCGCATTGAAGACGTAAAGTTTGAAGGCGAAGGCTGCGCGATTGCGATGGCTTCTGCTGACTTGATGGCGGGTGCTTTGCGCGGGAAGGAAGTGGGCGAAGCGCTATTGATGGTGCAACGCTTTCAAAGCATGATGAAAGGACAAGACGAATTCCCTAAAGAACTGCGAAAGCTGAATGTTATGGCGGGAGTTGCTCAATTTCCTGTGCGAATTAAATGTGCTAATCTCACTTGGCACACCTTAAAAGCTGCTTTAGAATCACCCAATAGCTCTAATGCAACTGGATTTATTAGTAACGAAAAAGAAGCCTGAGTTTTTATGCTAACCACTGCTGATTTTCTGAAGATAGCCCAGTGGGCGGGTATTACCACTCTGGTTTTTGCTGCCCTAACTGCCCTGGGTTTTATTTTAAAATGGGGGATAAGATTCCGCCTAGTAGGTGCTACAGGCTTTCTCGGCGTAGTGACAGGCGGATTATTCACTCTTAGCTTAGTACCCCTTACCCGCACTGTAACCCCAGGTGCAATTCACTTTTCTCGTGTTTATGACACTGGCGCAACAATAGCAGTAATTAGCGTACCGCCTGACATTACCCCTTCTCAATTAGAAGCAACTCTGCGGCAAGCTGCAAGTAATTTATATTCTTATGGTCGTTTAGGTCAAACTAAGGAAGACAAGCTTACCATCCGCGCCCGGACTATTATTCATCCTGCACCGGGGATATCCAAACCACTTTACATTGCTCAAGTGCAGCGATCGCTTATTGAGCGTAATGATCAGCAAATGAAAATTGAGATCTTCCCAGATAAAATTGCCCAGCTACCAAAGCCGTCTGTCTAGTTTAAGAGCTACTTAGTGATGAATCAAGCCCCTACACAAACTTCTGCTGCGATATTTCTCAACGTTGCGCCAGCACGGGTGATTCGCGGCGATCAAGCACTCACACAATCCTCGGTTGCGATCGCTTCCCTGGGTAGTCGCCCCTTAGTTGTAGGAGGCGATTCCACTCTTGCCGTTACTCTACCGCGTTTACAACCAGTCTTAGAACAATTAGATTTTACTTGCTCTAATTACGGTTCTGATTGTAGTGAATCTGGATTAGCGGCTCTTAAAAGCGCAGTAAACCAACATCAAGCTGATTTAATTATCGGTGTTGGCGGTGGAAAGGCGCTTGATGCTGCCAAATTGCTGGCTTACCAATGTAAGTTACCAGTTGTCACGATTCCTACTTCAGCTGCTACCTGTGCTGCATGGACAGCCCTTTCTAATGTCTATTCTGAACAAGGAGCATTTTTGTACGATGTCAGCCTTGATGCCTGTCCTGATTTACTTATACTAGATTATGAATTAATTGCAACTGCTCCCCAACACACCTTAGTTGCTGGAATTGGAGATGCGATCGCTAAGTGGTATGAAGCATCTGTCAGTAGCGGACACTTGGATCAAACTCTGATCATTGCCGCAGTACAACAAGCGCGAGTTTTGCGAGATATTTTGTTTCAAAAATCAGCTACTGCACTTAAAGAACCAGGGAGTAGGGTTTGGCGAGAAGTTGTAGATGCAACTGTTTTACTAGCTGGGGTAATCGGTGGACTGGGAGGCGCTCAATGTCGTACAGTAGCAGCTCACGCTGTTCATAATGGCTTAACTCACCTACCGATTCATAGCAGCATACATGGTGAAAAAGTCGCTTATGGAATTTTGGTACAACTGCGCTTAGAAGAAATGGTACAGGGCAACGGTTTAGCTGCTACAGCACGGCAACAATTGTTAAAGTTTTATACAGAAATTGGACTGCCGCAAAACTTAAATGATTTAGGACTAGGCAAAATTACACTACAAGAATTACAACACGCCGCCGAAATCGCCTTAGCTCCAAATTCTGACATTTATCGGCTACCCTTTAAAGTTGTGCCTGAACAGTTAATGGCGGCGATGGTTTCCACCACTGCCCCGACTAATGGCAATGCCCTTAATTCTTCTGCCAGGGCGATAAGCGACGAGGTAGCCAAATGAGCCTAAATTGGATTAGTCCAGCTGAACGAATAAAATCACTGCCACCTTATGTATTTGCTCGTCTTGATGAGTTAAAAGCTAGGGCGAGAGAACAAGGGCTGGATTTAATTGATTTAGGCATGGGAAACCCTGATGGTGCAACACCACAGCCTGTTGTAGATGCAGCGATCGCAGCTTTACAAAATCCAGCCAATCACGGCTACCCGCCATTTGAAGGTACTGCTAGCTTCCGCCGCGCGATTACTAATTGGTATAATTGCCGCTACGATGTCGATCTCGATCCTGACAGTGAAGCCTTGCCGCTACTAGGTTCTAAAGAAGGACTGACACACTTGGCGATCGCGTATATTAATCCTGGCGATCTAGTTTTAGTCCCAAATCCCGCTTATCCGGCTCATTTTCGCGGCCCTTTAATTGCTGGTGGTAGAATTCACAGTTTAATTCTCAAACCAGAAAATGATTGGGTAATTGATTTGGGTGCAATTCCTGATGCTGTTGCCGAACAAGCAAAAGTTCTCTATTTCAATTATCCCAGTAATCCTACTGCTGCCACTGCGCCCCGCGAATTTTTTGAAGATATTGTCGCTTTTGCGCGGAAATACGAAATTCTCTTAGTTCATGACTTGTGCTACGCCGAATTAGCCTTTGATGGCTATCAACCCACCAGCTTATTAGAAATTCCTGGTGCAAAAGAAATCGGTGTCGAGTTCCACACTTTGTCAAAGACGTATAACATGGCAGGTTGGCGTGTAGGGTTTGTTGTCGGTAACCGCCATATTATTCAAGGATTACGCACACTAAAAACAAATCTCGACTACGGCATTTTTGCAGCCCTGCAAACAGCTGCCGAGACAGCTTTGCAACTACCAGATAAATACTTACTAGAAGTGCAAAATCGTTACATTCGCCGCCGCGATTTTCTCATTGATGGCTTATCTCAGTTAGGCTGGAATGTGCCTAAAACAAAGGCGACAATGTACCTTTGGGTTCCTTGTCCTGTGGGGATGAGTTCAACAGATTTTGCCCTTACAGTTTTGCAGCAAACTGGGGTAGTGCTAACGCCTGGCAATGCTTTTGGAAGTGCTGGCGAAGGATATGTGCGGATTAGTTTAATTGCCGAATGCGATCGCTTGCAAGAAGTTTTGCACCGTTTTAAACAAGCTAATATCCGCTATTCATCCGAGGTAGTGAGTTCTCGTTCTGAGTGATTCACGGCATTTGCACCACGCTCTCTTAAAAGTATTTAATGGAGATATGCGATCGCATATCTCCACTATTCTGCTTGGGAATTGATTTTTACTTGCTGAAACACTTAATACCAACATTCATCAAATATTAAGACTATTAGGAATCAGCGACGGCTTCAGAAACTTATAAGGCTCTCTTCGCCTGCTATTACAACTGTCAATTTGTACTTCAACATCATTGAGCTGATGCTGGAATTTTTCGATTACCTGCAAAGCGCGTGGATCATCAAAAGTGTTCTTTTGATAATATCCCAGACGGTTATGCCGTACTGCACTGAGAGAGTACATTAACTGCTCTTGAGTTGTGGTTTGCTTATGAGGAGGCAAGATTTTCATCAAGTCTGCTTCACGAATAATTGCCTCTTTATTAGTAGGATAAGGAGCATAACCCGCTAAAGGCATATTGGGGATGAAGCCCATAAAATCCCATTGAGGATAATTTACTGCCGCGTGTTGTGGCCCTGCTGTGAAGATAATCTGCGTGACAATTTGCGTCAGCTGTTCCAGGTTCTCAATTTGTTCAGGCAGCCCGTTCACGCGACCACCGTCCGCAGCCCGCAGTTCTTGAAGCCAGTTTTGCAATTCAAAGTCATTAACGATGTCTGCGGCAGAACTGTAGTAGAGACTTAAGTAGTTAACCGCAAACTTACGAATAGCATCCCAGACAAGAAGTCCATCATCTCGGTACGGATAATCTGGTAAGAGCGTTGGATCATCAACTTTCCTGCGCTTGAGTTCCTGCGGTAGACTAAACTCGCTAAAGTTCCAGGTTTCTACAGACTTAGTGACAAGCGTTGAAACTTCTTCCAGTGCAATGGCTAGTAGCCTTTCACCGTAACCTCCTAAACTAAGCAGTTGTTGTCTACCTAGCTCATTAATCGCTAGCGTAAATTCAAAGTGGGGTCTGAGAAGAATGCCCAGAGGATGATTTTCACCTAGATGTCGGGCAGTAGCAATGGGGAAGGGGTCAATAGCTAGGTGCGTGTGACCTAAATGGCTAACCATCTCGTGATGGTTGCCGTCGGCAATTTGGGCAAATGTCTTGGCTACCAGCCACTGCATACCATCTAATGGCGTGAAAATGGGACTATTAGCTCCTGGATTCTGGTTAAGTTGAATGGCAATAGGTGTCAGAGTGCCGCGATCGCGGAAGCCTGATGACTGCCAGTAATACAATACAATTGGCGCTGCAAAGAACTTAATCCCATTTTCATATTTTCCTGGAGCCAGCCCGTCTAATAAGGCATAATCAGTCAGATATAGCCTTCCCTGTTTTGCCTCACTTTCGAGTGTTTTGTCGCCGCCCACGATGCTTTGAAATATTGCATCTGTTACCGGAAATTTATCAGGCAGTTTATCTTCCACTCTCTCAATTACCATCGGATTAGCCCCAGCAATACGTTGGCGGGCAAACTCGATGTCATATCGAAAAGTTTTTACGGATGACGGATCACTTAGCACAGGAAAATAATCTGCGTATTCTTCGAGTTTATCAAGCGAGTCAAAGGCATTCCTGGCTATGACATCAATCATATTAAGAACTAGCTTAAATGTAGCCTCGTCTCTTCTAAGCTGATACTTAAGGCTGAAGCCTTCATATCTAGGTAAATCTTCTATCTGGGGAAGAGGAGGAAGGCTTGGAGTTGGCGAATAAGCATAGTCTTGTCGTTTTCTATTCAGCCATGCTTGTCGCTGTTCCTGATTAGGATCGTTTTGGGGGAGAGAGGGCATAATTATCGAATACTCCTTGGCAAACTTTTAGAAATAAATCTCTGCACAGGCAAGATTGAGCGTTTAAGCTGGAATAAACACTCAGTTAAGTTGTTGCCACTTGGTTGTCTGTCTTCGATGTAATCAAGCTTTAGATATCTGCTGTGCCTCCAGCAGCGCTAGCACTTAAAGCATCAAAGGAGACTATAGAGATGCTACAAATTCACTGAGCAGAATTCCTGAAATTTTTTATTAAACTGCCACCTTTTTTTGAATCTGAGATAGAAGTCCATCTCGTGGCATAATAGTTCCGGCAAAATATCTTGTATCAAAGGTACAAGAAGGAGCTACATTTATAGAATATTCTGAGAGCATTGTAAGTAATATCATTTTCGTACATACCAAAGTAAAGTACATTCCCACACAGGCTCGTGGCCCCGCGCCAAACGGAAAATAATGAAATAACCGAGGTTCAGTGTCAAACCGTTCTGGAGCAAAAGTATCAGGATTTTCCCAGTGATTTGGACTGCGGTGAAAAGCCCAACTGCTGATAAAGATTTGTGTTTTTTCAGGTAAAGAATGACCACCCAAAACTACAGACTTACCCGGCAGAACTTCACGAATAAAAAGTGGCACTGCTGGATACAATCTTAAGGCTTCTTTAACAACTTTATTGAGATAGGTTAGTTGATTAATATCTGATACATGAAAATCATTTTTCTGCGATTCAAACTCTTCAATTTCCAATTGGAGCTTTTGCTTCGCTTCAGGATGACGAGAACATAAATACAATACAGCAGCAACAGCAATAACAACGTTGCGTGTACCTGCTGTAAAAATAGTAGACAATTCGTCTCGCAATTGCTCTAGTGATAATTCAGTATTTGTACCTGTTAAAAAGGCGATTAAATCGACACCATTTCTATCTTTTTGTTGAGCATTAATTTGATTTTCTATGAACTTAAACCATTTGTTCCGCTCAGACCAAAATTTAAAACTTAAAGACACCGGGAAAACTTGAGTCCCACGACTATTCATTTCATTCATTAAAGTCATAAAATAAGAGAAGAAATCCTCGCCCATTTCCGCTCCCAGAATAGTTAAACCAAATATCCGAAACGATAAGTGTGTTAACTCGTCAAACATTTCGACATTCTTAGGCGAGGAAGACGGTTGTAATTTTTCTAGGTGTTCTCTTGTACAAGTTTGAATTAGGGGAAGAACATCATCAAAGTAAGTAGAAATTTCATTTGCTGAAAATGGATGATTTCTCCGCTTAAATTCCCAATCTTTTCCATTGCTAAGAAAAAGACTACCATTCATTACTGGCTTTGCTGCTTTTCGAGGAGAATTTTTATAAAAGTTATCTATATCAGTTACTAAAACTTGTTCAATTAACTTTGGCTCATTTATTAATATATTAGGAATATTGCCCAGCCAGAAACACATTATATCGCCATATTTTTGGGCATACTCATAAAGCTTTTTATGAGGATCAGTAGAGGCAAAATCCTGACTGCCTGACACATCTCAGTAAATCAAAGGCAATCAAGGCTTACAGGTTAAGGAACGAATTCGAGTAAACCAAATCTGGTCATAGAAATCTCGCTCGGCGCGATTCGAGGCAAAACAGGGTTGTGGGTCTTGTGGGAGGAGTGCAGTGGGGGACAGGAGT
>JAHHHE010000135.1 GCA_019359535.1 Gloeocapsa sp. UFS-A4-WI-NPMV-4B04 | reverse complement strand
ACCACTGACAATATTCGTCCACAAATTTTACTGTTGGTCCGGCTGGACGAGGCTGTACCATAATCTACGTCTTGGTTCTAACGTTTGTACCTTATTATACTACTGCCAGAGTGACAAAACAGGGTTACTAAGGCTTGGTGTCAGCTTTCAGATCAAGCACTTGTGCAAGGGTATTGATCCAAACCAGAAAAAACTAGACTAAACAAATTGTTGAGTCTGCTGATGTTATTATTCGTTTTTAGGGTATAAATTCTGCTCTTTTCTCACCTAATTTTTTACTTGATCTGTTAGTAGCTATCGCCATTTGGGATTTGAATTGCTCAAGCTATCCTCAACATCATTGTCATCGTCAAAGCCCCAATCATCGTCATCTTCAACAGTTTCTGGCTGGCGAGAGGGCGGCGTGATCACGCGATAGTCAGCATCATAAACTGACTCAGTTTTGCCTACGCCAGAATTGCTAGACTCTCGGTAACTGTAAGAGTAAACTGATCCAGTGCGATCGCTGCTTTTTGGTTCGCTGCTGACTTCGTAAGATCGAGAATTCACATTATCTTGTGGTTCGCTGCCGACTTCGTAGGATCGAGAATCTCTTACATTATCTTTCGGTTCACTGCCGACTTCGTAGGATCGAGAATTCACATCATCTACAAAATTGTCCTTCCTTCTTTTCTCAGCGTCTTCCTCAAAGCCCCAATCATCATTAGAACTTGAATTACTGCCCCAATCATCATCAGCGTCACTGGGGATTGAGACAGGTGGCGGCGAGGGACGACTTGTTGTTGGGGAGGTATATATTGGTTCGCTACGTTGAGTGCTGGTACGCGGCGGACGTGGACGCGGGGAAGCTGCAACTTTTTTGCTTTTGTTTGAGGACGAACGTGAAAACAAATTCGCCACTTTAAACAAGCTAGTGATAAATAAAGACGTAATCGCTCCAGCAGCTATGCTCAATAAAATCCATACTGCTAGGGGTAGCGCCTGAGTTTGTAAACCCAAAAACACTAAAGGTAGGACTGGCGACCAATTTTGTAATAGCAACAAAGTTAGCCCTCCTAGTACCACCAGTAACAGAAATAGTCGAATTACAGGCATAGTTGATTGGGGTGAGGGAGCATTTTTAGTAGGGGAGCAGGGGAGATAGGGAGCAGGGGAGCAGGGGAGCAGAGGAGCGGAGGAGATAGTATCAATTTTTATTCCCTAACCCCTAACACCTAGTCCCTAACACCTAACTCCTAATCCAAGCGCCCAAGCGCCCCTACCTTTCTATTTTGCCTTTAACCGCGACCTTGCCACCGCTCGATGGGGATGCAGTCAATATCCAGTTGATCTAAAGTGCGGGCTACCACAAAATCTACCAAATCCTCAATTGTTTGGGGGTTATGATACCAGGCAGGAATAGCAGGAACAATTCTAACTCCTGCTTCTGCCAAAGCGGTTAAGTTACGCAGGTGAATTAGGCTAAAAGGAGTTTCACGGGGTACGATTACCAGTTTCCGCCCCTCCTTTAACTGAACATCAGCTGAACGCTCTAGTAAATCAGAACTCAAGCCAGCTGCCAGCTTGGCTACAGTACCCATACTACATGGCATCACAACCATTCCCAGAGTGCGAAAGGAGCCACTAGCGATATTAGCTCCGACATCGCCCCAAGGATGACAGCGTAGTTTGCCGTTAGTCTCAACTCCAGCTTGCTGCCGCCAAAATTGCTCTTGTTGGACTGGTTCTAGAGGCATTTTGATATTCTGCTCAGATTGCCAAACCATGTATGTTGACTTAGAAGCAACCAGTTCAATCGCATAATCAGCATTGAGCAGAAATTTTACAGCGCGGACAGCATAAATCAGTCCCGATGCCCCGGAAACGCCCAAAATTAAAGGCAGATTAGAGGTCATCAGTATACAATTGCGAATTGGTCGGCTGATCAATTAAGTCTTCGGAATTGCTCTCCATGTCTTCACCGTTAGTTTGTTGCTCGTCATTAACAGTCACTAGATCAATTTGCTGGCGGTAATAATCGACACTTTTAACCTGGACAGCTACTTGATCGCCTAGTCGGTAGGAAGCACGGTTTTTGCGCCCAAACAGTGCCTGTTGCCGCGCTCGATACTCATACCAATCATCCTTGAGCGAACTAACGTGAACTAAACCTTCCACTCGTAGAGTCTTACCGCTAGTAGCTTGGACTTCAATTTCGACAAAGAACCCGTAAGACTGTACGCCAGTGATTAGCCCCTGAAAAACTTCGCCTGTGCGCTGTTTCATCAGTTGAGCTTTTTGCAGCCCTACCAAGTCATCTTCAGCATCTTGGACTTCTTTTTCGCGCTCATTTAGCTGAATAATGCTCTTAGCTAGCTCAAGTTCTAGTTCTTGGTGGACATCCGGAGGTAAGACATTCCAAGAAACTTCATTATGAGCGGAACTATGGCGCAGATTGACACGCTCTTTTGCTCTTGTAGTGCGGCGATCGCGTCCCTGCTCAAATAGAATCTGTAATACTCGTTGCACCAATAAATCTGGGTAACGCTGCAAAGGCGAATTACTGCGCGTATAACTTTCTAGAGCCAGTCCAAAGTGAAACCCTGCCGTAGTAGTATAAACAGCGTTCTTCAGCGTTCCTTGTAACAGATAAGTCAGGACTTGCTCAGAAGGCAAAGAGGAAAACTGCGAGGTAAAGTGCTGAAAGTCAGCAGGCTTGATTGCTTCTTCTTGATCTAACCGTAGTTCAACTCCTAAATTGCTGGCTAACTTGATCATTTCCTGAACTTCCTCTACTTCAGGTGATGGCTGAACGCGATATATTGCCGGAATACCTAGCGCTTGCAAATGGTTAGCTATGGCTTGATTTGCCAGCAGCACTAATTCTGTTAACAGCGATCGCGCCTCAAAATCAGTAGTTACAATTGCCCCTAGAACTCCCTCATCGTAATAAGGGTATTGGCGTGGCGGCAATTTCAGTTCAAAGCTGCCTCGCTGTCGTCGCTGTTCTCTCACCGCGCGACTTAACGCTGATAGTTGATTCAGCATCTGTGCTACCGCCGTTAATTCCTGGCTATTTTCTAGCTGATTACTCAAAATCGCTGCTACTTCTTGTTCACTCACCTCGTGATCAACAGAAATAACGCTGGGTTGAATTTCAAACTCCAATAGCTGCCCAGTGGCTGAGTCAAGAGTGAGTAATACTGAAATTGTTAAGCGATCGCTCCCAGGCAATAAAGAGCAACGCTCGGTAATCGCGTCTGGTAACATCGGCAGCATTGTTTCTCCTAGATAAACGCAGCTACCCCGCTTGCGGCAATCCCTGTCAAGTGCCGAATCTGGCTCAACATAGTGGGCAACATCAGCAATGTGAACGCCTAGCTGCCATTGTCCGGCTGCGGTTTTAGCGATAGTGAAGGCATTTTCTACTATAGGAGTTTGGGTATCTGGACTATCTTCACTTTTGCAGGTGAGAGTAAACAGCGATCGCAGATCAAGTCGTTGCTTTAGTTGAGTTTTAGTTAATTTAGCTGGTAAGCCTGCTACTGCCTCTTGCACACTAGCGTTAAAGCTGCGCGGGAGGTCGTGTTTACAACAAACGAGGTCTACATCGGCTGCGGCTTCCGCATCACTGCCCAAAACCTGAACTACCCGACCAAGCGGTGGAGATTGTCCCAACGGGTAGCGTAAAATTTCGACATGGATCAGGTGATTGATTGACTCAGCTAAGGTTTGACCATTGGGCTGAACTTCGATTTCAAATAGCAAGCGATCGTCTAAGGGGACAGCGCGGAACCCTTTGTTATTTTGCTTTAACCGTGCAAGTAGGCTGTGATTTGAACGTTCTAGAATCAGCCGAACTTCTCCTTCTGGACTGCGGCGGCGGCTGCCTTCTTTGGTCATTTTCACTAAAACGCGATCGCCATTCCAAGCTGTACTCAAATGGCTTTCGCGAATATATATATCCTCGGAGCCTTCTTGTTCTTGAATTGCAAAGCAAAATCCTTTACTAGAACAGCGAAGTTTTGCTTCGATTACATCTTCTTCAAATACGCGGCGATACTTACCGCGCTCTTTGACCAAAATGCCAATTTTTTCTAGTATTTCTAGGGCAATGTGGAGTTTTTGGAGACATTCTTCATCCTGGCAGTCAAGTTTTTTTTCGAGTACCTTGGCAGCAACTAATTTGTCATTCGTAAAATTTGCCAGCAGTGTAGCGATTGAAAATTCCATGTAGCGAACCGGCCTCCGGTCATAAATTCGTTCTTTTTGTCTGATGGCAGTAAGTACAGCGCGAGTGATTGCGTTTGGCAATGCGCCTTAAAACACACATCGTGCTACACTCCAAACCCCTACTATGTTCTACTACCCTCACCCTAAAAGCGATCGCCTGTTGCTAAGTATTCAAGCTTGATTGCGTGCATGAAACTTACAACACTTATTAACACTGACTCGCCCAATTCATAAAATAACTCTCGTATTAGAGGAAGGGCAAGTGCGCGAAGCATCGAGCAGCTTTGCTTTATAGCTAGGAAAACCCGCACTCCTCGCGTGTAAGCATCACAACGGTTTTATCAATGCGCTTCTAATCCAAGAATCCTCTACCTTGACCATAGATATCTGAGAAACTAATAGCAAGCAGGTCTATGGGCGAGGTTATCGGTGTTTAATTGTCTAGTTGAAGCAATTGTTCCGCCGTTAGACCAGTGTTAATCTGGAAAAATTGCCGCCAAGCCTAATTGTCCCATTTGTGGAATCGGAAACACTTAAGTTCAGCAGCATGGAAAGCCGTGAGGGTGAACCTTCATTATTATTCTAAGTAAAAAGCGCACTCCAAGAAAACGGCTCTTGATAATCATTAAACAACTACGATATTAAATAGTGTGAGCTGCACACTAAAAATGGCATAGGTGTACCGTATCCAACTATTGGAAACTTAAGCCGCATCCAATAGAAATTCAAGTTGTGGGCGTATTATGTTGGCTCAATTTCAAGCTCGTTATCCTCAGAGCAGTCTTATTTCTGATTTACTGACGATTTATCAAGGAAAATTCGTTGTTCGCGTTTCCGCTCAAGTCGAAGGTGTGACTCGCGCTACTGGTATGGCGGCCGCAGAAACACTAGAGTTAGCAGAAGATAGAGCTAGAGAGCGAGCGATCGCAGTTTTGGCTGTTGACGTTATTGCACCTCCCAATGCACAACAACAGGAGAACAATGACAACCAATCAATACCTTCCAAGGCTCCTGACATTCACTTATCCAGCGACGCGATGCCACAAGCAATTCAACTCAATGTGGCAGAAGCATTACCAATCGCTCAGACTAATTACGGCACTGCTACAACTGACTTAAATGACTCAATGTCTGTTTCGCCAGCGTCGCCCGCAGAATCAACACCTGATCCGGTAATTCCTTCATTTACACCAAATAGTGATACCGAGGAGCAGGACTACCCTAACTTTCCTGAACCTCTGGCGGGAATGGGAAACGTAACCAACATCCAACGCTTTCCTATGATTCCTACGCCGGAGAATCAAGAATTGAATGTTGTCGACAATATTGAGACAATATCTGACATTCAACCCGCAACCAGTGGTAATTCACCCTTTTTAAATAATGTGACACCACTAATACCACGCAGCTATAGTTCTCCAGATGCCATCCCACTTGATGAGACAGTAGCCCAAACGAACATAGTAGCGCCGAGTGAACCGATTGATCTGTCTGATGCGATCGCCAAAATTGATGTTGAATTGAAGAACTTACGCTGGACTAAAACCCAAGAACGTAAATACCTCGAACGTACATACGGCAAGGAATCACGCGAACTCCTAACCGACGAACAATTGTTTGAATTCCTGCATTATTTGGAATTATTTGGTCAAACTAATCGCGCCCTCGAAGACCTAGAGTGGAGTAATGAAGAAGGGCGCAATTATTTAATTCAAACCTACAGTAAGCAATCGCGCCAACATTTGACAAACCAAGAATTAACGGAATTCCTGCAACACTTAAAAGCCGAGCGTTCAAAGTAGGGGGGCAGGGGAGATGAGGAGCAGAGGAGCAGAGGAGCAGGGGAGATGGGAGATAGTATTATTATTTATTCCCTAGCCCCTAGCCTCTCGCCTCTAGTTTAGCTAACAGCCACCATTGGCCTACTACCAGCCGCGTGACGATTAATCACCTGGTCAATCAACCCATAATCCTGGGCTTCATTGGGTGACATGAAGAAGTCGCGCTCGGTATCTTGCTCAATCCGCTCTATGGGTTGACCAGTATGTTCAGCCAGATGCTCATTCAGCCGCCGCTTGTGGTATAGGATTTCCTTTGCCTGAATTGCGATATCCGTTGCTTGTCCCTGCGCTCCTCCCAGTGGTTGGTGAATCATAATCCGAGAATGTGGCAGACTCATCCGCTTACCCTTAGTACCAGCGCTCAGGAGGAAAGCACCCATACTCGCTGCTAGTCCTGTACAAATGGTGCAAACATCCGGCCGGATGTGCTTCATAGTATCAAAAATGCCCATGCCAGCTGACACAGAACCACCCGGAGAATTGATGTAAATGTAAATATCTTTCTCCGCATCTTCAGAATCTAGAAACAAAAGCTGGGCCACGATTAAGTTAGCTAAATTGGCATCAATTTGTTGCCCTAAAAAGATGATCCGCTCCCTCAGCAATCGGGAGTAGATATCAAAGGCACGTTCGCCCCGCCCAGATTGTTCGATAACGATAGGAATCATTCGATCTGCTTATTATTGTAACTTTCCTTAATTTTATCTATTTTCTAGAAGGTCGCTTAGGCTACGGGCGTTGGTAGAGTAAAGATAGGGTTATTGTGTGCCACTACTCACTACCCGTAAACAGCGTTTGACCATGACTAATCGCCTTGCCCAATCTCAAAGCCTTTACCTCCGCAAACACGCTCTAAACCCCATTGACTGGTGGCCGTGGTGTAATGAAGCCTTGGAAAAAGCAAAAACTGAGAATAAGCCGATATTCCTTTCGATTGGCTACTCAAGCTGTCACTGGTGTACTGTCATGGAAGGAGAAGCTTTTTCTGACCCCGCCATCGCTGAATACATGAATGCTAATTTTCTACCGATTAAGGTAGATCGCGAGGAAAGACCAGACCTCGATAGTATTTATATGCAGGCGTTACAGATGATTTCAGACCAGGGTGGTTGGCCTTTAAATATTTTTTTATCGGCGGATGATTTAGTCCCGTTTTATGGTGGTACATATTTTCCCTTAGAGCCGAGCTACGGACGACCTGAATTTTTACAAGTGCTGCAAGCGCTTCGCCGCTATTACGACACAGAAAAACAAGATTTGATTTCGCGTAAACAAGCAATTCTCGATGCTCTTCAGCAAAGTGCTATTTTAGCAACGACGCAGCAGCTAGACAATAATTTATTACGCCAGGGATTGGAAACTAATACGAGTGTAATTACTGCTCGTGATTACGGCACAAGTTTTCCAATGATTCCCTATGCGGAATTGGCTTTGCGGGGGACTAGGTTTAATTTTGAATCCCGATATCAGCCGCAGCAGGCTTGTACCCAACGAGGCTTAGATTTGGCACTGGGGGGCATATATGACCATGTGGGCGGGGGTTTTCACCGCTATACGGTTGACTCTAGCTGGACAGTACCGCACTTTGAAAAAATGCTCTATGACAACGGACAGATTGTCGAATATCTAGCGAATCTGTGGAGTGCTGGCTCCTGTACGCCAGCATTTGAAAGAGCGATCGCTTTTACTTTCCAATGGCTGAAGCGCGAAATGACTGCGCCTGAGGGTTACTTTTATGCGGCTCAAGATGCCGACAATTTTATTACTCCAGATGACGTAGAACCGGAGGAAGGAGCGTTTTACGTTTGGAGTTACAATCAACTACAACAATTACTTACTTCAGAAGAGTTATCCCAACTTCAAGAACAGTTTACTGTAACACCCGATGGCAATTTTGAAGGTCATAACGTCTTACAGCGCCGTTCTCCAGGTCAATTGAGCAATAGTGTAGAAACTGCGGAAGTTTTTGGGGAGAATTCTTCTTCCCAAAATACTTCCATGCTTTTAAAGCTGTTTGAAGCCCGCTACGGTGCAAAACTAGAGGCATTGGCAACTTTTCCGCCCGCTCGTAACAACCAAGAAGCAAAAAATAATAATTGGCCTGGTCGGATTCCGCCTGTTACAGATACTAAAATGATTGTTGCCTGGAATAGCTTGATGATTTCAGGTTTAGCACGGGCTTATGCAGTATTCAAACAAGATGCCTATCTTTCCCTGGCTACTCGTGCTGCAAATTTCATCTTAGATAATCAATGGCTAGACGGGCGCTTCCATCGGCTTAATTATGAAGGACAAGCTGCTGTTTTAGCGCAGTCAGAAGATTATGCTTTATTTATCAAAGCGCTACTTGATTTGGAGCAAGCCTCGCAAGTAACAAGTGAGCAGCAAGACTGCTTATGGTTAGAAAAAGTAATCGCAGTTCAAGCAGAATTTGATGATTTTTTGTGGAGTATTGAATTAGGCGGCTATTATAACACATCGGGGGAGCCTGGTCAAGAATTAATCGTGCGGGAACGTAGCTACGCGGATACTGCTACACCAGCTGCTAATGGAATTGCGATCGCTAACTTAGTCCGTTTATCTCTACTTACAGAAGATTTGAGCTATCTTGACCGAGCAGAGCTTGGGTTAAAAGCTTTTAGCAGTGTAATGTCTAGCTCACCTCAAGCTTGTCCCAGTTTGTTTACAGCTTTAGACTGGTATCGCAACTGTACGTTAATTCGCACTACAGCCAGCCAGGTAGACGACATCATCAAGCAGTATTTACCCTCTGCTGTTGTTGCTGTAGCGCATGACTTACCACAAGAAACAGTGGGCTTAGTTTGTCAAGGTCTAAGTTGCCTTTCTCCCGCCCTTACAAGTGCGGAGTTGTGGGAGCAAGTTCAACAAAGTCAAATAAGAGGCGCTTAGGCGCTTAGGCTAGAAACTTTATCACTGTGGACTAGGAGACGCTTTCGGTATTGGCTGACTCGGTGGAATCCGCTCAATTGTAATCAGCGCTTCCATAACTGATTTAACAATCGGGGCTGCAACAGTCGAGCCAAAGATAATACCTTTTGTCGGCTCATCTACCACCGCTAAGACTACATAACGCGGAGATTCTGCGGGAATTATGCCTACAAAACTGGTAATTTTAGCATTGCTATAGCCGCCACCACGTAAACTAGCTTTTTGGGCTGTGCCAGTTTTTCCAGCGATGCGATAGCCCGGAATTTGCGCTACTTTCCCTGTTCCCTGCGCGACTACTGTTTCCATCATTTTTATTACAGTCTGGGCTGTTTTTGGTGAGAAAATCTGTTGCGGTGCTGGAAATTTGGATGGCAAGTCAAGTTGACCTTTGCTGTCGGCTAGCCCTTGAACTACATGGGGTGTCACTAATTTACCTCCATTGGCTAAAGCAGCGTTTAGTTGCACTAGCTGGATTGGTGTTAAGGAAAATCCTTGCCCAAACGAGGCGGTCGCTGGTTCAATTGGAGAAGAAATAAACTCCTTTTTACTTTTCAGTTGACCGGGAGTTTCAAAGGGTAAATCTATCCCCACAGCTTTTCCCAGTCCCAATTTTTTTAGCCAGTCGTAGTAAATATCTGGCTTAATTCGTTGGATAATTTGCACCATGCCGACATTGCTAGAGTATTGCAGAATCTGCGGCACAGAGAGCAATTTGATGTCTTTCGGTTCGGCATTTTTAATTGTCCAGCCACCTACTTTAATTGTGCCGGGATCGCTGAACATATTATTAGGCGTGATTACACCTTTTTCCAGTGCGATCGCAATATTCAAAGGCTTAAATGTTGATCCTGGTTCATAAAGATCCGACAGCGCCCAATTTTTAAATGCTTTCATGTCAGAGTTATAATACTCATTTGGATCGTAGGAAGGCTCCGAAACCATCGTTAGTAGAGAACCATCCCGCGCATCCATGACAATGACACTCCCGCGCTTGGCATTAAACTTTTGCATTTGCTCCTTTAAGCTGAGGAGTGCTGCTCTTTGCAGACGGCTATCAATTGTTAGTTGTAGCCGCAAATCATCAACTTGTAAAAAATTGTCGGGAACGCGATCGCTCATCAACGCGCCTTTTCCGGTTTTGGTGAGCCGTACTGTCTGCATAGGGCGTTCGAGCAATTTCTTTTGACTATACTCCACACCAGCTTGACCACTACGATCAAGATCAACGTAGCCCACCACGTCTGCAACTAAATTTTGTTGGGGGTAAAGGCGCGAATATGCTTGAATCAACTCTAAGCCATTGAGCCGCAGGCTAGAAATTTGCTCGGCAATTTCTTCTGTAATAGCCGGAGAAACCCGAATCCCAGTGTCACGGAGATTAAACTGCTTCAGCAAGTCAGCAGAGGGACGATTGAGAATTCCAGCCAGTTGAGTTGCGATCGCTTCTTTTGATTCTTTAAACAGTTTCGGATGCGCGTACAGCGTATAAACTGGTCGATCAATCGCTAACACATTATTATTGCGATCAACCACTGGGCGGCGGGGGATAAATGGGCGCAAATTGACCATTTGCTGTTGCCGCGCCTTTGCCATCAGCACTGGACTCTGAACGAGTTGTAGCTGATACAAGTTCACCCCAATCCCCAAAGTAGCAGCTAATAATGCTCCCCAAACGAGCAGCAACCGAAAACGAGGTAATGGGGCTATGCGCTGGGTATGCCTTTGTTTTCCGGCTTCACGGCTACGCTTTTTTTTACGCCGTGCTTCTAAGTGAAGCACTGAGGCGGGCTTTCTGGTATTACCAGGCGAAGGAGGAACCGAAGTAGGCATAGGATATCGAGTAATGGAGAGCAGGGGAGAAGGGACGCAGCAGATAGGGGGAGTGGGGGAGTGGGGGAGATGGGGAGCAGAGGAGCAGAGGAGATAGTATTATTTTTATTCCCTAGCCCCTTATCCTCTTCTATCTCCTAATAACCGAGTGGACTAGGGTTTGGTTGTTTACTTTTGTTACTGGTTGCAGGAAGAATAGAGTCAGCAACGCGATCGCGACGTTGAGGTGCTGGTGGCAGGAAAATTGCCTTAGTTGGATTTTGCGGCACTAAATTTGTCCCTGGTTGTTGAGCTTGCACAGCCAGCTTGTTTTTCAGCACCTCACTGGTAGTTGTTAACTGCCGCTCATGACGTTGCAAACTCTCTAGCTTGTTGTACGATTGACTCCACATTTTTTGAGAATAGACTGTCCAGCTATAAACCGTTAGCATTACTGTCACTAATAAAAACATCACAGCAGAAGAGGGACGCTGCAAGGTATACAAGCGTAGCAACCATATTGGTTTAGGTGCGTTTAGCTGAATCGGGACATTTTTAGCATTGGATCTGGCACGATTGGGCAAATCCAATGCTGGGGAGGATAGTGAAATGACTTTTTGATTAAGTTCTGCACCTGCTCTTGCTTTCGACGGAACTTTTCGATTACGGGCAGAAACAGCTGATTTTGAAGCAACAGCCATATACTTCTAGATAAGTTAATTTATCAGCCATCAGTGTAGTGCTTTTAGATGTGAAATTTATCGAAAATCTAAATTTTCCTGAATGCTGATTGCTAGACACCGCCCTTATACTATCATCAGACTGGTGTGAATCTAAATCTAAATACAGTTTAGATATGCTTGACCAAGATGGGGGCTTAGACTAGATTAACCAATTATTGTTCTTCTGAAAGCTGCTGCTCTGATCAGCGCTCAACTGTTGTCAAGGAGCCGGAAAATTAGTCAAAGCTACGCCTTTAGAGGGAAGAAGTTGAGTGGTAGAGCTTTTAATGTTTACGTCTAATTAGGGCAATACTATAAATGACATTTACAGTGCAGGCTTGATATAGCTGATTGCCGCAAGTGTAATCAAATATTCAGTCAAATCTGGCGATATCTTTGTAGTAAACCCCGAAATCCAACTAAAAACATCGCACTTCTTTATAAAAAGAAATAAATGCGGTATCGTAATCAACGACCGGATCATCACTATTACCGGAATTGGTTAAAGAGGAGTTATGAACAAAAAAATCATTAGTTTGGCTTTGGTACTAGGCTTATTTACGCTCTTAGGAGCTTGCGATACTGGCGGCGGCGGTGCAGGCGGCGATGCAGGCGGTACTAGCCCGTCACCCGCAGAAACACCTGCTACTTCTCCATCTCCTTAATAAGAGAATATTTAGGCGAGGAGTACGCTCCTCACCATTTAGCAATTATTCCTCTCCTCAAAAATTAAAGATTATGGGGCATGGTTTTTATAGACAAATGGTCTAAAAGTTACCTTGGTTTCCCAAAAATTATTTTGAGGGGGGGTATTTTTTATGGTCTAGATTAAATATCATTGCCATATTTGTTTAGTCTATACTGTTAAGATTAGCTGAATGAAATTAAAGTTATTTTGAAGCTTGGAAAAGCAATAGCAAGGAATAAAATTAAAAAATTGCTAAGAACAGTTTTCTGCAATGTAGGAAATAGAGGGTTGGCTAGATGCTGTTAATGCAATTCAGCACTTCTCACTATTGTCGCAAAGCAAGGCTAGCGCTGGGTTATAAGAAGATTGTTTACAAAGTTGAAAACCTGACCCCAGGCATTCATATCCTGAAATTAAAGCCGTTGACTGGTTTAACGACAGTGCCAGTTCTGTTACCCCAGGAATCGGGGCAACCAACAGCGATCGCAGACTCGACAAAGATTTTAAAATATTTGGAAACATATTGTCTTGAACCAACGCTAACATTGAGCGATCGCAAACTCCAAATCGAAGCAAGTATGCTTGAAGATTGGCTAGATGAAAGCATCGGTACGGCAACTCGGTTTGTCTACTACGACTATCGCGCTGGTGCAGGTAAGCAAATCGATCCTTCAGTGTTTAGCCAGGTGCTGATCTCTGTAGTACGGCGGCAGTATGGAATTACAACTGCGGCTGTGGAACTGGCAAAGAGTAGGCTGAATACGGCAATGGAAGAATTAGCAATTCGTTGGCAGAATCTTTACCTAGTAGGCGATCGCCTCTCTGTCGCGGATATTGCTGCTGCTGCGTTACTTAGTCCTCTAGCTTTAATTCCCCAGTATCGTCAAGAATATCCTTGGTTGTTTGAGCGCATTGAGCAAATTCATCAACTGTGTGGCGAACCATTGCCGCCAGGATTGGAGAGTGCGGAGGATAAGGGGACAATGGAAGTAGGTATTATGTAGTATGTTATTCAAAGTACGTTTACTTAGCTTAACTGCTAGTGTTGGTGTTTTGATGTTGATGCCAATTAATATTCAGTCTGCACGAGCATTACCACCGCCAGAGGAAACGCCTGAAGAAGTGTTGCGGACAGAGATTATTACAGAAGCGCGATCGCCTGTTGATGGCAAGCCTATCTCTGCTGCTGACTATGCAGAATTACAAGCCCAACTACAACAGCGTCAAGTAACACCATCACTAAGTCCTCAAGTTCGTCAGAATATTTCTTTGCTGCGTCTCCGCCGACTGATTCGCACTGTTTTACCGTTTCTGCCAATTTGAGTAGCTCTCTACTTTTTGGCATCCTCCTTTAGAATTAATTTTAAGGCTAACAGCCTAAGTCCGCTCTAGGCGACTAAAATTTTGGTGTTAGTCCGTTTATTGATTTCCTAATAGCTGTAGGCAATAAACGATAATCGTGCAAGCTGGAAGTCGGAGCAGGAATTGAACAAAAAGTGAGTAGAAAAAACCTTACTACTCACTGCGGGATGCAGCTTGCTTGACCTGCTGCTAGTTTGAAGTAAGATAATAGCAAAATATTTACAAACAAATGTAAAGAACATACGTATAAGTAATAACAGCTTGATTCAGTTAGTGTATTTCAGGAGACAGGTAGCTTCATGACAATGACCATCGCCCCAGATCAGGTTGAGCGCATTATTTGGAATCAGCATCATGATCCGTTTGAAGTGCTGGGTTCCCATCCGATAGAACAGGATGGCAAAATAGCCTGGGTGGTGCGAGCCTACCTACCAAATGCGAGTGCGGCGTGGGTTGTTCGTCCTGAAGAACGGCTAGAATACCCGATGCAGGCGGTACACGATCCCCACTTTTTTGAATGCACAATTGATACTCCAGAACTTGCGAACTATCAGCTACGAATTCAAGAAGGCGAACACGATCGCGTGATCTACGATCCTTATGCCTTCCGTTCTCCACGCCTAACGGAATTTGACCTACATTTATTTGGTGAAGGAAATCATCACCGGATTTACGAAAAGTTAGGGGCGCACGCGACCGAAATAGACGGTATTAAAGGCGTTTATTTTGCAGTTTGGGCTCCCAATGCGCGTAATGTTTCTGTTTTGGGTGATTTCAATTGCTGGGATGGGCGGAAAAATCAGATGCGTAGGGGTCCTACAGGTATTTGGGAATTGTTTATTCCAGAATTAGGAGTAGGCGATCGCTACAAATACGAAATCAAGAACAACGACGGCCACATCTACGAAAAATCTGATCCCTACGGTTTCCAACAAGAAGTCCGCCCTAAAACAGCCTCGATTGTTACTGATTTAAATGCCTACACCTGGAACGATCAAGACTGGATGGAGCAGCGCCGCCACACTGAGCCTTTGACTCAGCCGATTTCAGTCTATGAAGTGCATTTAGGGTCTTGGCTGCATGGCTCTTCAGATCAACCAGCGATTCGACCTAATGGTGAAATTGAGCCTCCTGTCATCGTCTCCGAACTCAAGCCAGGAGCTAGGTTCCTTACTTACCGCGAACTCGCCGCCAAACTTATCCCTTACGTTAAAGAACTGGGATACACCCATATAGAAATGCTGCCAATCGCGGAGCATCCTTTTGATGGCTCCTGGGGTTATCAAGTAACAGGCTACTACGCCCCTACATCCCGATATGGCAGCGCCGCAGACTTTATGTACTTCATCGATCAATGCCATCAAAACGGTATTGGCGTACTTGTCGATTGGGTTCCGGGCCACTTCCCCAAAGATGGGCATGGTTTAGCTTTCTTCGATGGCTCCCACCTTTACGAACACGCCGATCCCCGCAAAGGCGAACACAAAGAGTGGGGTACTTTAGTTTTTAACTACAACCGCCACGAAGTCAGGAATTTCCTAGTATCCAATGCGCTATTTTGGTTTGATAAGTACCACATTGACGGAATTCGAGTAGATGCAGTTGCATCAATGCTTTACCTCGACTATTGCCGCGAAGAAGGCGAGTGGCTGCCTAATCAGTACGGCGGTAGAGAAAATCTAGAGGCAGCTGATTTCTTGCGTCAGGCGAATTATGTCATTTTCAGCTATTTTCCTGGCATTCTGTCAATTGCAGAAGAATCCACTTCCTGGCCGATGGTGTCTTCGCCTACCTACATGGGTGGACTAGGCTTCAACTTGAAGTGGAATATGGGCTGGATGCACGATATGTTGGATTACTTCAGCATGGATCCTTGGTTCCGCCAGTTCCATCAGAACAACATCACATTTAGTATGTGGTACAACCACAGCGAGAACTTCATGCTAGCTCTATCTCACGATGAAGTGGTGCATGGTAAGAGTAATTTGATCGGTAAAATGCCAGGGGATACTTGGCAGAAGTTAGCGAATATCCGTTGTCTGTTCGGTTATATGTTTACTCACCCAGGTAAGAAAACTCTGTTTATGGGGATGGAGTTTGGGCAGTGGAGTGAATGGAATGTCTGGGGGGACTTGGAGTGGGAGTTGTTACAGTATCCGCCACATCAACAGATGAAGCAGTTTATGGGCGATCTTAACTGTCTCTACCGACAGGAACCAGCTTTATTTACTCAAGATTTTGCTGAACCTGGGTTTGAGTGGATTGATTGCAGCGACAATCGTCATAGTGTTGTTGCGTTCCTGCGTAGGGGTAAGGATGCTGAAGATTTTGTAATTGTGGTTTGCAACTTCACACCTCAGCCGCACTCACACTACCGCATCGGTGTACCTGAAGTAGGGTTTTATACAGAATTGTTTAATAGTGATGCCCGCGAGTACGGTGGTAGCAATATGGGCAATCTTGGTGGTAAATGGACAGATGAATGGTCTTATCACAATCGTCCCTACTCGATTGATTTGTGTCTACCTCCTCTGGGAACGCTGATTTTGAAGCTGGATAAGCAGAAGACAAGAGCAGCAATGAAGTAATGGTTTTTTTGTCGGTAACAGCTGGTAAGAGTAACTACATTTCATATCTTGCATCAGTGCCTTTGTCCGCAAGGAAATTAATTTCCGCAGCTTTTAGCTTAAGTCCACTCAAGTGGACTTACAGCAGTTCTTGATTGAGCAAGATACAATTAAGCAGCAAACTTGAACAGAGCTAAATGGGAAGGGCATACTCCGTAGACCTGCGGCAAAAAATTATTGATGCGCATAACCAACAAGAGGGT
>JAHHHE010000134.1 GCA_019359535.1 Gloeocapsa sp. UFS-A4-WI-NPMV-4B04 | reverse complement strand
AAGAACTTATACACAGTTAGACCAGGCAATCACAGATGCTCTCGCTGCGGTGACTCCTCAAGATATTATTGGCTGGTTTACCCATTGCTGTTGCTATGTTTCACCCAACTGAGAACTGCTGTAGATGAAAATCAACGATGCTATGAAAGTAATCTTTCTCAAACCTACGCCTTTGTTTTAACAACATTGCTTAGGAGTGAACTGTAAGCGCTAGACAGAAAAACTTTTCATCCCATACCAATAAATTAAGTAAATGGTTGCGTTGAAGTTACTTAAGCTTTTGAAAGCTTTACATAAGAACTCTTGAACAACGATGAAAAGTGCATAGTGTTAGTTAAGTTCCTCCAAGTAAATACTTTTAAAATCTCTGGAGATTAATAATGTTTATGAAAACTTTAGAACAAAGAAACAAAACTATACTAGGTGAAATGTTAGTGCGGAAAGGATGGCTCTCTCAAGCTGAATTAGACGAAGCATTATCAGAACAACTCATTAGTAATAAACAGCTAGGTGAAATATTAATTGAGAATAGGTTGATTTCTCAAGATAAATTAGACCAAGTTTTGACAGAACAGGATATTAGGCTAGGGCAGTTACTAATTCAAGAGATATTAATTTCTGAAGTTGAATTAAATCGCGTTCTAGAAGAACAACATAATAGTAATAAAAGACTAGGTGAATTACTAATTAAAAAAAATTTAGTTCCTCAAGAAAAGTTACAAAAAGTAGTAGAAAAACAGTATTGGCAAAAAAATGGGTTTTGGCTAATTTCCTAAGTATTTTATTTAAAAATAATTATTAAAAGTTGTTAGCTTAGAAGCCACAAATACAATCTGAACAGCAATATTCTTTTATAGAAAGAATTGTTAGTAGAAAGTGATCGCATTTATAGCTTAATTCAACTTGTTATAGCAATAATTAGGCATAGGCAAGCGATCGCTTTTTATCCTCTATATTTCAGCATTACTAATCAAGCATTCTTCACACTTACAGCAGTTTGGTAACCTATACTCCAGTCACAGATGGCCAGGTTGTAAATAGAAAAACTCCAACCGTTGCGATCGCTAGCAACCCCTGAATTAGATTCCCAACCACCGAACCTACCACAATTCCCACACCTGCTTTAAGCGCCAGATTGAAGTCACGCTGGTAAATGTACTCGCCTACAATCGCTCCCAGTAGCGGTCCTAGCAAAATTCCGATCAGCGGCCCCCCAAAAGGTAAGGCTGGTAATAAGCCGAAAACACCCAAAAACAACCCAACAAATGCGCCAATCTGCCCCCATTTGCTAGCACCTGCTTGTTTCGCTCCCCAGTAGCTAGCTAGAAAGTCAATGCCAATGCCGCACAGCAAGACTGCGATCGCAACAATCAGGGGTACAGTCACACTAGCAAAACCTTGAACGGCTCCCCAAATTACAATCGCAGTCAAAATTAGGCTCGTTCCTGGAATCCCAGGCACAACAGCACCAATAATGCCAACAACCATTAGGGCAACAAGTAACCAGTAAAGAGTCAACATATTTAGGGCAGTGAGTAGTGAATAGTGGCAGAGATATATCCTAAAAAAGTGAGTAGCGGCAAGTGAGTAGTCAATAGTGGCAGAGATATATCCTAAAAAAGTGAGTAGTCAATAGTGGCAGAGATATATCCTAAAAAATTATTTCAAATACCTTTATTGATGAAAACGAAAGAAAAATTATGGCGTTATAGCATATTCCAACTATGAAGTTTCACTACTCACTATTTTCGTAGCATTATCTTTCAAATAAGTGCTGAGAGTTACATCAAGTTTGTCAGCAATTCCAGCAATCCAGTTTTCGTCTTGCTTTGTGTAACTACGCGGGGCATTAGCTCCTAAAATTAGTACACCTTCTTTACCTATCGGCTGACAAATTACACCTTGAGTATTTTCTGGCAAATAATCAAGTTCAATTTTTCCTGGGTAGATTAGCAAATTGACTAAATAAACTGGCTTTTGTTTTTCCAACACTCGTTGCAAGATTGGACCTGGTTTTACTTCAGGGTTTGCACCTAAAATCCCACGACGTAAAAGCACTTTTCCCTGATAAAAAACCACGAGCGATCGCGTTACGGTATTTGTTAATACCAAGTGCGATGCCCAAGCTAGTTCTATTTTCACTTCATCTGGTAATGGCGCTAGCTCGAAAATTTCCTCACCAATTAAATCAACAGTATCAGGCGATCGCGGTGCGACTTGCTGCCATAGTAAACCCGTTAAAATCAACAACGCACTTAAAATTATTCCCAATACATCAGCACGAGATTGAGAATTTGTCAACTGCGGTGTCAACAACCGATTAATTAGCAGCAGCACACTTCCTAACCCACCAACAACAATGGGTAAACGCCGCAATACTTTATTTTGATCAGGTTTAGCCATGCTTTTTCAAAGCTGAACACTAACTGGCAATGAGAAAATAAGGTTCTTTTCGCCTCTTGCCTCTTGCCTCTCCTTCATTCTTCTCCTGGTTCAATGATTCTTTGAAATAAATAGCCAGTGCCTCTCGCCGTCAAAATCAACTCTGGGTTACTAGGATCATCTTCCAGCTTTGCTCTCAGCCGTGAAATATGAACATCTACAACGCGAGTATCTACGTGCCTCTCTGGGGTGTATCCCCACACTTCTTGTAAAATTTCTGATCGAGAAAAAGCTTCTCCCGAACGACTCACTAACAATTCTAGTAAGCTAAACTCCATCCCAGTCAGCCGAATGCGCTCATCACCTTTGTAGACTTGCCGCTTATTCGTGTCAATTCTGATATTCGTCACCTGGATCACACCAGAACTGGGAATCCCAGATGCACCAGTTTTGTCTACCCGTCGTAGGACAGAGCGAATTCTTGCTTCTAATTCTTTGGGGGAAAATGGTTTAACAACGTAGTCATCAGCACCTAGCTCTAACCCGGTTATACGATCGGCTACATCTCCTAGTGCTGTTAGCATAATAATAGGCACATCGGACTCTTTACGCAATTCTTGACAAACACCGTAGCCATCTAGTTTGGGCATCATCACGTCCAACACAACTAAATTCGGCTCTGCTTTGCGAAATGTCTCTAATGCTTCTTCGCCATCGGCAGCTGTTACTACGTCATAACCAATCATGGAAAGGCGGGTTTCCAAAATCCGACGGATACTCGCTTCGTCATCTACCACCAGGATTTTTTCTTTATGGCTTTCCAAGCTTCTCAACACTCCTTATATAAAATTTCTGATGATAAATTTTTTCTGCTATTAATTAACATATCACTTTATTAAGTTATTTTGAAAACGCCGTACCTCATTGCACACTTGAATTTCAGCTTTTCAAAAAAGTCAAAATAAATTTAAATTATTTAACATTCAAACAATGCCAAAGCCTAAGACATACTACGTTTGCAATGAATGTGGCGCAGAGTCTCCACAATGGTTCGGTAAGTGTCCGGCTTGCGGCACATACAACTCCCTAGAAGAACAAATAGCAACCCAAACAGCAGCTTTACCTGGGCGTGGGGTAGGTTTGCAACCGCATCGTAGCAATGGAAAGTCAACTAATAAAATAGCCAAAGCACGAGCGTCTTTAACGTTTGCTCAAATTACAGATCGTCAAGAAACACGCTGGTTATCTGGCTATGAAGAACTTGATCGCGTCTTAGGCGGTGGTATTGTTCCGGGTTCTTTGGTGCTGATTGGCGGCGATCCCGGAATTGGTAAATCCACATTGCTACTGCAAGTTTCAAATCAATTGGCGCAAAGATACCGTATTCTCTATGTTTGCGGCGAAGAATCTGGACAACAGGTGAAGTTAAGAGCTTCTCGCTTGGGAGTTGCTACACCTGCAATTGTGCCTGTAGATGGAGAAATAGTAGTTGAAACGCAGGAATCTTTAGTGCCTACACAAGTTCAATCCCAAGAAAGTATTGGTGCAGATTTATATGTATTGCCAGAAACGGATCTTGAAGAAGTTTTACGAGAAATAGATTCTTTGAAACCGAATGTGGCAGTAATTGATTCTATTCAAACGGTGTTTCTTTCGAGTCTTACTTCTGCACCTGGTTCTGTTGCTCAAGTACGTGAATGTACTGCGGCATTAATGCAGGTGGCGAAACGAGAGGATGTCACGATGTTGATTGTCGGTCATGTTACCAAAGAAGGCGCGATCGCAGGTCCCAAAGTTTTAGAGCATTTAGTCGATACTGTTTTGTATTTTGAAGGCGATCGCTTTGCTTCTCACCGCTTGCTCCGAACGGTAAAAAATCGCTTTGGAGCAACCCACGAAATCGGGATTTTTGAAATGATTGATCGCGGATTGCGAGAAGTTGCCAACCCGTCAGAACTATTTTTAGGCAACCGTGATGAACCTGCGCCTGGTACGGCGATTGTAGTTGCTTGTGAAGGCACAAGACCGATTGTAGTAGAATTACAAGCTTTAGTAAGTCCGACAAGCTACTCTTCACCGCGACGTTCTACCACTGGCGTTGATTACAATCGGCTACTCCAAATTTTGGCGGTATTAGAAAAACGGGTAGGAATTCCTTTATCAAAATTAGATGCTTATGTTGCCTCAGCTGGTGGTTTGAGTGTCGCAGAACCAGCTGTTGATCTTGGAGTCGCGATCGCTGTTGTTGCTTCCTTCCGCGATCGCGTTGTTGATCCGCGTACTGTTCTGATTGGCGAAGTCGGACTAGGCGGACAAGTGCGATCGGTTTCCCAAATGGAATTACGTTTGAAAGAAGCTGCTAAGTTAGGCTTTAAGCGGGCAATTGTCCCCAAAGGTCAACCGTTCCCCGACCTAGATTTAGAAATTATCCCAGTGGCAAAGGTAATAGATGCGATCATTGCTGCTATCCCACCCCAATCCTTTCAGGAGTCTGATTTCCCAGACGAAGATGATGAATAAACTCCTATTGGTTAAAATTAGATTAAGGATGGGTTAAGAAAATAAGACCGACCCTTAGACTAATTTAATTGCAGTTCAATTACAGTCAAATGTAGGCATAGGAGTTACTACTATAAGCAACTTAAAACAAAGTTCATCAGTCTTGCCGATCCTTACTTTTGATGCTAGACAGGACACGGCTATAAAAAAATTGGTTAAAAAATTAGGAGAAAGTGATGGCAGATCAGGCTGAATTTCTCTATCCACGTAGTCGCTACTATGGTCAAGTTAAGCCAGAGAACTTGGTTTTCAATGCGAATTTGCAGGAATTTGCCCAGCAAGTAAGCTACATCTGTAACTTAGAAACATCTGGCAAACTTGCTCCAGATGAAGCTTACAAAAAAATTCAGGCTCTTTGGAAACAGCTAAAACGCTCGAAAAAACAGTTAGGAATTGGTGATGAATCGTTCCAAGGCGAGGAGTGAAACGCAGAAAGCTAAATTTGTACTCAAGTCATGTAATTAATTTTCTGCTGTTAAATGCTGCTACCTGTACTGAATATACTACTGCGTCAAAGAACTAACTGCTAAACGCTGAGAGCTAACCGCAGTGTAATATTCTTTTAGCTGGCGTGTAGCAGCTGCCCAACCCCAACGTTCTGCTTCTAGACGGGCATTTTTGCGGATATTTTCTCGTTCTTGTTGTTGAGCTAAAAGCCGTTGAGTAGCAGCGATCGCTCCAAACTCATCTTCTGGATCAAACAAATATCCATTCACTCCAGAAGTCACAATATCAGGAATTCCCCCACTGCTCGCTGCTACAACTGGACAGCCAGCCGCCATAGCCTCTAACAACACTAATCCGAGTGTTTCCGTCCGTGAAGGAAAAATAAACGCATCAGCAGAGGCAAAAGCAGAACCTAATTTTTCACCTGTAAGATATCCCACGAAATGAGTCGCAGTGCCAGCAAAATGTTTTTCTAGTGCTTGGCGGTGCGGGCCATCTCCTACCAAGGCTAAACGAGCTTCTGGGATAGCTTCTAGAACTAATTTAATTCGCTCAATTTCTTTTTCTGCTGACAGTCGCCCGACATAAAGTAACAAGGGGCTTTCAGGATGACCTTGACTCAGGTGCGATCGCATCTGCGGACACGCCAATTCAGGGCAAAACAATTCCGTATCTACTCCTCGTTGCCACAGTTCCACCCGTTCAATTCCATGTGTAGTTAGTTCCTGGATCATCGCTGTCGAGGTACATAGATTTAATTGAGCTTGATTATGACCTGTTTTAAGCAATTCCCACAGTAACCCTTCCAGCGCCCCTAAACCGTAGTGCTGGAGATACTGAGGTAGATGGGTATGATAGGAAGCTACAAGCGGAATTTTCAGCATTTTGCCATAAAATAGCCCTGCTAGTCCCAAAATAGCCGGATTGACAACATGAATAATGTCTGGCTCAAACTCTTCTAAAGCATTACCAATACTCGGTCTTGGCAACGCAAGTTTTAACTCTGGATACAGTGGCAACGGAAAACCAGAAACTCCGTAAACTTTCGCTCCTTTATACTCTGTTATCCCACCATCAGGCGCAAATACTAGCACCTGATCGCCTTGACGCTGCAAATGTTCAACAGTATGGCTTAGGCGTGTGACAATGCCATCAACCTTGGGGAGAAAAGTCTCAGTAAAAAGAGCGATTCGCATAAAAGCTTAGGAATATCTGTAAATAACTGCCGTCTGAATCAAGATGTCTTTATCAATGAACAATTATCAATGAACAGTGGTTTGGGGATAATTGATTAAGGGAACCTGCATCTGAGAAATTGATAATTCACATTGGTCACGCATTGAAGTTGAGGATGGAGTCTTAATCACCTGTTCCTAGCGTCGTCCCTTCAGCGAGATAGTAGATCGTAGTTGTGCTGGCTGCGATACCAGTCAGCACAACTACGAGTAAGAGAACCGATCGCATATTCACGCCTTACTATCACGTCGCCACGATACTTTAGGCAGAATTTGAGTTTTATCAACGCGATTTTGATACTTAACAGCAAAGTGGAGTAGGGAATCGAGCAGTGCTTCTGAGAGGAAGTGAGGCTGTAGCCCTAGACTTAACAGATTAGTGTTTTTAGCGTTGAAGTAGTGTTCTTCCTTTTCGACTCTTGGGTTATCTAGGTGATTGATTTCTACATTTAAACCGATCGCATTACCAGCTTTTTTTACCATTGTGGCTAATTCACCAACGCTAAATTGTTCGGTAAATTGGTTAAATACGCGGAATTCACCTACTGCTGCTGGGTTAGCGATCGCAAGTTCCACACACCGCACTGTATCCCGAATATCCAAAAAGCCCCGTGTCTGCCCACCTTGACCATACACTGTCAATGGATGGGCGATCGCTGCTTGAATACAAAATCTATTCAGCGCTGTGCCAAAAACCCCGTCGTAGTCAAGTCTGTTAATTAACAACTCGTCCATCCCTGTTTCTTCTGTCAGCACCCCATAAACCACACCCTGATTTAAGTCGGTAGCACGTAAGCCCCAAATTCGGCAAGCAAAGTGGATATTGTGACTATCGTGGACTTTGCTTAAATGGTACATACTACCCGGCTGCTTAGGATACGGTAGTTTATCCTTACGCCCATTGTGTTCTATCGTGATGTAGCCTTCTTCAATGTCAATATTAGGCGTGCCGTACTCGCCCATTGTTCCTAGCTTCACCAAATGGCAGTCTGGGAAACTTTCCCGCATTACATAAAGTAAATTCAGTGTCCCGACGACATTATTAACCTGCGTCAAAACTGCGTGTTCGCGGTCAATCATTGAAAAAGGAGCCGAACGTTGCTCACCAAAATGCACGATCGCTTCCGGTTCAAACTGGTGCAGCGCTTTGCTCAAGAATTCGTAGTTAGTAATGTCACCAACAAACAATTCGATAGATTTACCCGTCAAATCGTGCCACCGCGTCAGCCGTTGCCCGATTGGCGCAATCGGCGTTAGAGTTTCTACTCCTAATTCGAGATCCCAATACCGCCGCACCAAACTATCTAAAATACCGACTTCATAACCTTGATTGGATAGGTAGAGCGCGGTTGCCCAACCGCAATAGCCATCGCCGCCAATAACCAGGACTTTCATCTTAAAAAGTGCTTACTCGCTTTCTCCTCGCTAAATCTATCAGGTTTATGACCCTCTAAATACAAAGGTTCAAACGTTAAAAGGGGAAAGCTTAAAAGATCAAGCCCTTGTTTATGTTTTTCTGCTGTTCTCCTATTTCCCTATTGCCCTATTCCTGCTTCTTCCTATTCCCTTTATCTCCTCAATATTAAGATATGTAACAATATTGCCGTCAAAGCATTTTGCTGTCTTGACAACTAATATTAAAGCCGCTAATCTGATACACATACCCGGGTAAGTCAACTGAAAACTTATATGCAAACTAAGCAAAAGGTCACATTGTATTTGTCGCCAGAACTGCATCGGCGACTCAAAATTAGAGCAGCAATTGACTCAGAACCAATGTCAGAACTTGCCGAACGTGCACTTGTTTTCTACCTGACTCATCCAGAAGTGGTTGATGAACTAGAAACAGCCGAATACGGTCAAACTCATAGAGTTTATGCCTGTCCAGAGTGCGCGAGTTCTGTAGTAATCCAAAACGAAGAACTGATTAGCCTGAGTAATCAGTCTGGAGTAATAACTGAAGAAGAGCTTTCTGTTGAGCTACCTCAAAAAGAGACAGCCAAAGAGGGATCAGAACAATTAGTTCCTTGTTAATAATTAGAAATAAAGCGTGAACAATAAATTAATTGTTCATAAGTTGCAAATAAGCAACAGCGCTGTGTCTGCACCATCTTCATTAGGTTCAATGTAGGTCGATGACAATGAAAGAAGAGCTAAGTATTTTAATTCAAGCTCAATATCCTCTAATCTACCTTGTGACCTCCGAGGAAGAGCGGACTGAGCAGGCAATAGCAACAATCGCCCAATTAAGACCACAACGTCGTATTTATATCTGGACGGTCACTCACGGGATCGTTGAATATGGTCAACCCCGTAATGTTAACCAACACAATACTATATCGCCAGAAGCGGCGATCGAGTGGACAATCCGTCAAAAAGATTCAAGTATATTTATATTTAAAGATTTACACCCATTTATAGATTCTCCAGCAACAACACGCTGGTTACGAGATGCGATCGCAAGCTTCAAAGGCACGCAAAAAACAATCATCTTGATGTCGCCGATGCAGCAAATTCCCATTGAACTTGAAAAGGAAGTTGTTGTACTCGATTTTCCTCTACCAGACTTGACAGAACTAAATCAAGTTTTAGATAGACAATTAGAGAAAAACAGAGGTCGCAGGCTAACAACCGAGGCAAGAGAAAAGCTCTTAAAAGCGGCTCTCGGTTTAACACGGGATGAAGCTGAAAAAGTTTATCGTAAGGCTCAAGTCACAGCAGAGCAGCTTACAGAAAAAGAAGTAGACATTGTTTTATCCGAGAAAAAACAGTTAATCCGACGCAACGGTATTTTGGAATTTATTGAAGAAGATGAAACCATTGATGCCGTTGGTGGTTTAGAAGAATTGAAGCGCTGGCTGAAACAACGCTCGAATGCCTTTACAGAAAGAGCGAGAGAGTATGGATTACCCCAACCTAAAGGAATGCTTATTTTAGGAGTTCCTGGTTGTGGAAAGTCTCTGATCGCCAAAACGACATCTCGGCTGTGGGGGTTACCACTATTGCGCCTAGATATGGGTCGGGTGTATGACGGTTCTATGGTAGGACGCTCAGAGGCTAACCTCCGCAACGCCTTAAAGACGGCAGAATCAATTTCTCCAGCTATTCTCTTCATTGATGAACTTGATAAGTCCTTCGCTGGTACGAGTGGTTCCTCAGATTCTGACGGTGGCACATCCAGCCGCATCTTTGGTTCTTTCTTAACCTGGATGCAGGAAAAAACTTCTCCAGTATTCGTAATGGCAACTGCTAACCGAGTTGAACGCTTGCCAGGAGAATTTTTACGGAAAGGTCGCTTTGATGAGCTTTTCTTCGTGGATCTACCAACTGCGGACGAGCGTAAAGAAATTTTTAATATCCATCTCCTCAAACGCAAACGGGATATTACTCGCTTTGATCTCGAGCAACTAGCTAAAGTTGCCGACGGCTTTTCCGGCGCAGAAATTGAGCAGGCGCTAGTAGCAGCGATGTACGAAGCTTTTGCTCAAGATCGAGAATTCACCCAATTAGATATTATTGCTGCAATTAAAGCGACGCTGCCCCTGTCTAAAACAATGACAGAGCAAGTAACGGCCTTGAGAGATTGGGCCAGACAGCGAGCGCGACCTGCCGCATCCTCCGTTGCTGAATATCAGCGCATGGAGTTCTAAAAGCTTTCTCCTGCTCCCACAGGAGGAAAGGCTAGCAAATTTGCTAGCAGTTGACCGAACACCGCGTTAGCTATCCCATCCCCAATCAAACGCGGCTACACCTAAACTAAACGTTGTTGTTTTTCTCAATTTTCCCTTAGGAGGAAACCAAAATGTCTCACTTTAGCACCCTACGCACCAAGATCACCGAAGTCGAAATCCTCAAGTCCTCTCTGCGTGACCTGGGTATCAATGTCAAGACAGAAGCTGATGTCCGGGGCTACAATGGTCAGCGTGTTCGTGCTGACTTGGTTGCAGTGTTGGAAGGCGAATACGATTTAGGTTGGTCTCGCAATAGCGATGGTTCTTTTGACCTAATCGCTGACCTCTGGGGCGTTGCCAAGAAGCACAATCAGACCGAATTGATCAACTCGATCAACCAAAAGTATGCTGTTAACAAAACCTTAACTGAAGTTAAGCAGCGCGGTCTGCAAAACGCCAATGTTAAGTTGGTATTGCAAAAGTAAATTAAAAGTGCGTTCCCAAGTTCGCGGGTTAACCTGAAAATTAAGGTTAGCCCCTTTTTTTTGTTTATTTGTAGGCGACAAGTGGATAATTGATTTATCTAAATAGCGTTTCTTTACATGACATCTCCTACAGCCTGGATTGAATTTTTTGAAGGAATTACCGAAGATCTGAGTAACGTTAGCCTACGACGCAAGCGGCTTTCTGGAGTTCGGACAGTATTGCTAACCTTCAAGGAGGTAAAGTCCTTGGATAAATTCAACAGTTTTACAAAACGATTTTCTAATTCAATCCGATTAACCGATGCAGAAGGTGTAATTAGTGTCCAGCCTTCTTCGGTGAAATTTATGTTCGGGGGGCCAGAAGGAGATGATTTTCAGCGCATGGAGTGTGAATTTGAAATTGGGCGAGAAGATCACTGGGAAAGATTCATGCGCTTCATGCATCGTTACGCTGAAGCTAATGAAATGGTTTTTAAAACAAATTAGTAGCTATTAGGCTGAAAAGTTAGCGCTATTTAAACATTTTGCCGCTACTCGTTTATAGGTAGCATATATTAAACTATGCCTTTTCTTTCTTCAGATGAACAGACATTCTGAAGATATATCGTCTTTTTTTGTAAGCGTTAATCTACCCAATTTTTATAATCTCAAGGCAATTGTCTTGAGATTTTTGCGTATATCTACATAAAAGTAAATTTTCTAGCAAAAATATACTGGAGCTATCACTCAGAACAATCTATATAATGTCAAAAAAAACTGGTTTAAAAGGTACAGAAGCCCAAACCAAAATTCGTACTCTCCTTGCTTTGTGGGATTTAGGAGCAGCGAAAACAGAAGTTAAAAAAGGTGAATTAACTAAACGGATTCAAAGGAATAATGAAAAGGCTGGAGATTACAAAAGCATCTTTGAACAATTGGAAAAAGAAGGTGCGATCGCGATCTCCACAAACAATAGAGTAGTGCAATTTTCTCTCACTGAGCAGGGCTTACAAATGTTAGGCGAAGGACTCAAAAGCCCTAAATTTGAGTATGACACTAACGTGGGAGCTAAAACTATCAATGCCTTGCTGAAGTGGATTCGGCAGATGGATGGCACTGTCAGCACTACTATAACTACCGTAGGGGAAAGCGCGATGCCCCCGATCGCATCTTACGAAGATTTTAAGGTAGCTGCCTTAGCACTTTATAACCAGCTGAACCGAGACTACAACCTGGATGATTTAGTACCAATTTATCGGATCAGAAGAGAAGTAGGCGATCACGTCAGCCGCGAACATTTCAACGAGTGGCTACTGGAAATGCAAGCAAACGATATTTTGCAGCTGCAAGGCGGGAGTATTGAAGATAGCGCACCTGACAAAATCGAAGACTCGATTACTACAGAACTTGATGGATTACGCTGCTACGCCAAGCGCCTGAAACCTTAGCTATTTTTGACTCACTCATTCACTCTATAAAACCATGATCAGCACCATATATCCAATACCCACTATTGATGACCTTATTAAAAGTCACAACCCATTCGCGGGGCATATTGTTGTTAGACCACCGCAGATATGGGGAAAGAGTTTTCCTGATGTTCCCTCAATTAATGTTCACGCTTCTAATGCTGTTTTTCAGGCAGTTGCACAAATACGTCAAGGGCAGCGTGAAACTGTGGGCATTACCATTACAGCAGAAAAGGGATTAGGGAAAAGTCATATTATCAGTCGGATTCGCCACCGTTTACAGACAGATGACAGTGCATTATTTGTCTACATGAGTAAGTATGACAACTTGAATCAGATTAAGTATCAATTTCTGCAAACTGTAGCCTCTAGCCTCAGAGCATTTGGTAATTACCAAGGGGTAATGCAGTGGCAAGAACTAGCAGGGGCGTTAATTAACGAAGCCAAGAAGTGTAATTACACGCCTCAGCAGTATATAAATATATTCCCATCTTGGTTAAACAAATACTCAACCAAAGTAGTCGATCACTTAACCGATCTTGTTCTTAAAATTAAGCCAGATATCAACAATCCTTACATAGTAAAAGCTATTTTATGGACATTATCTTCTGTTCACGCTAACTATGCCACTTACTGGCTTTCTGGGTTTGAATTGTCACAAGTACAAGCTGAGGCAATGGGGCTACCAAATCCCAAAATAAAGGACAGAGAGGCTGAAGCATTAAGCACTATTCGCCAAATTTTCTACATAACAAGTGATTATAGAATTCCGGTGATTTGCTTTGATGAATTAGATATTATTGATGTTGATGAAAACGGTTTCACCGCAGCACAGGTGATTGCCAACTTAGCAAAGGATTTATACAACAACCTCAAATGTGGTGTATTGCTGCTGGCTATGTATCCTGAAACTTGGAGGGATCAGGTTAAAGCTTTACCACAAGCAGAAGCAGTCATTGATCGGTTGACGAGTGAGCGATATGACAGGCAACCTATCACCTTGAATTATCTTAATTCTGATGATGTTGTGGCGATAGTTTTTCAATGGTTAAAAGAGTTTTATGAGGATAACAAACAAACTCCACCTTCTCCACTCTATCCATTTGATGAGGATAAACTTAGACAACTTGGTAAGGGAAAACCTACTATAAGGTCTGTCTTGAAATGGTGTGCAGATAATTTTCTTGTAGACATTCCTGGAAAAAGTGATGACTCAGAGCCAATAGATAAAATTCATCCTGTTGAACCCGTCTTCAAAAATGAATTAGCAAATGTTGATGCTTCTATAGAAATACATTTAAATGATGAAGGTGCAATTTCTGATGCTCTTTGGTTTTGCTTTTATAACTTAATTGGGGAGACTGTAGAGGGAGTAAAAATTGAAGACGTTGCAAGATTTCAAGTAACACCATGTTACCTAGACTTCAAAATCAGTGGTACAAAAGATGGAGAACATGTAAAAATTGGAGTAGCAATTAATCAACAGTCCGGCGGAATCGGTGTACAGGCTACCTTAAAGCAATTAATTGATTACACAAGGTTTGATTTAACTCGTGGTTGTTTAATTCGCTCTAAAAAAATTGGTACTAATGCTACTAAAGCTAGAACATACCTCAAAGAACTTTTGCATGAGAAAGGTGGAGAGTGGGTATTATTACAATGTAAAGATATTAACCCTCTTATAGCTAGCTTTTTTGTTTACGCGAATTGTGATATTTACGGACTAAGTGAAGAGCAGATTTGTGATTTTATCAAGCAGAAGCAACTAGCAATTAATAACCCTCTCATCCGAGAGATTCTAAGTGACCCTTCTGGTCAAGACCCTGAGAATTTAATTAATGAAGATTTGCCTATAAGGATTCCTCAAGGTGTCTCTAACTTAGTTGATGGCATTGATTTCAGCAATATAGCTAATTAAAAATGAGCCAGCTAGTTTCAATTCAAACAGCATTGCGTCTACCTGTACCTGACATTGAAGCCTTGATTCAGGGGCGAACAATTGCAGCTTTGCCTCGGATTTTTATCCGTCCTGGGCAACGATTCGCTCTCTGTCCAGCTAAATCCTCAAATATGGTACTCCCATTTGAGCTTTACTACCGCTCTAATTTCTTACCCATTGCTCAAACTGCACTGAATCAGCTAAATTCTGAAAAAGTCTCGCTCCAAACTTGGGCTAAGTGTGAACTCTGTAAAATACTAGATGGTACTGAAGATTTAGAGACAATCTCTCAGCTAAGTGTCTGGACAAAAGCTACCTTTCAAGAAATCCTAACTCAACAGCAGCATATATTCCTTGCCTACTTGCGAGTTTATCAGCTGATTCAACCGTATGAAATACAAGTGACTTCTGATAGTCAAAAGATAGGAAAATTTATTGGTTTACCTGATTTCTTGACTGTTACTGAAACAATACCTGTATTAAGCGATCGCATTTTCTCAATCCGCAAACACCAACTAGAGAATTACCAGCCACCGCTACATCCAGAATTAGAAGAGTTGCTGGGTGCATTAACCCAACTAAGCAACTCATCTACTCAACACCTAGAGCATGATATTAAAACTTTTCTGGGTTGGACAAGTGAGACTCTTACCCAAGTATCTGATTTACAGCCAGCTTGGATTAATACAATTACCGAATTAGGTGATCGCAGTCAAGAACTAGATGAGAAGAAAAGCAACTATCAAGCTGGTACAGACTTTGAAAATATTGTCCGCGATAGCCTTGAGTTTTTAGGCTTTACAGTTAATGAAGCCTACAAAGGCGGCGCGGGTGGCTTAGATTTATTCTGCTCAAAGCCATATCCGCTAGTTGGTGAATGCAAAGCAGGAAAAAGCATTCCCAGTCGGAGTGCTGAAGAACTAATTAAACTGGGTGGAATGCGTTTAAACGAAGCTCAATTTCAAGCAGCAGCAAAATTAATTATTGGCCCAGGTAAACCTTCTAAAGATGTACTTACGGCTTCCCAAAAATTCCGCATCAGTATCATTAATCCTATGACTCTGCAAAAGTTAGTCGAATTACAAGCAAAATATCCAGGTTCGGTTAACTTGATTGAGTTCAAAAAATATTTAGAGCCAGGACAGATTGACGACAAAATTGATCAGTATATTGAGACAGTCCTGAAAGATATCAAATTGCGATCGCACCTCGTTCAGCTTGTAAGAAATTATCTCCAAAATACAGGTATGGAAGCTACTGGAGTTGATGCCCTACATGGCGCATATTTCGGCTCAAATGCGCCTCAGCCATTGAAAACGGATGAAATGCACGAAATATTGATTGAGCTTTCCTCACCTTTAACTGGCTACTTAGGGCGAATTAAGGGAAGTAATTGGACAAGCGATCGCTTTTACTACCTACGTAACTTACCAATTGAATAACAGCGCGTTTGACACCTAAGTTAATTTATTGTTGAGTGTGCTAGTTACCATTATTTGAATCCATGCGCTATACCTAGTAATCACGCAACATAAATGCTAACAGTGACTGAATTTCCCTTCTAACACTGCATTATATTCTTTGATTAGCGTTAATATACTGAATTTTACGGAATCTCAAAGAATTTACCTGAGATTTTTACGTATATCTACGGAAGAGCAAATTTTTCTTCAAAACTATACTAGAACATTCATTGTGCTAGTTAATAAGCGATCGCGGAATTTATCTAAACTTCATGAGAGTATATAAACCTAGCTGAAAAATTGCGCTTCTTTGATTTTAATAATTTAGGAGGTTTATAAATAAAATACCACCCTAAATATCGTCAAATCTTTTTTGGATTATTTAACAAATAGAAAATAAAGGTGATTTTAATACAAATTAAGTAGAAAATAGTTTTGCTAGCTAATAAAAGTAGGTAAGTCTTATTGAATAATTCAAAAGCTCTAAATTGGAAAATACTTTAAATTTAAGATATTCAAACAGCACTCAATTCTATTTTGCTTTGAACACTGTATCAGTAATCCAACCATATAATCTAAGACTGCAATTAAAGCGTATCCTGGTCCAGCAGCGCCTTTGGCATCGCATCGTTCACAAATTTGGCAAACAAGCGCATAGTTAAATTTATCATAAATGCTGGAAATTTTCCCTATTTAGTAATTCTCTTCAATATCTGTTTAGTAGGCTCACATTTTTTATAATAAATAAAAAATTATCAAAATAATTATATTTTTCATTAATAATTATTTAAATAAGTGGTTTATTTGCGATCGAATTTATGACTATAACGCTTAAATACATCTGTAAGAAAGTGTTTGTAAATAAAAATGAAGCAGTATTGAAACCGAGAAGGAGATGAGAGATAGATAAAAAATCCCCTTACCCGCTTGGGAGTCCTGATGAGTGGAACATTTTACGATAGTGACTTGACGG
>JAHHHE010000133.1 GCA_019359535.1 Gloeocapsa sp. UFS-A4-WI-NPMV-4B04 | reverse complement strand
AGGGGAAAGAAGAGTGCAGATGGCAAATGCTGCTGTGCGATGCAGATCGTCTTATTTCGCGACGGTCTACCGCCGCATCGCGGCTCGACGCGGACACAAACGGGCTATCCTGGCAGTCGCTCATCGCTTGTTGATTGCGGTCTATCATATGCTTAAGCAGCAACAACCTTACCGCGATTATCAAGCGACTCCTACGGGGCAGCAGGCAAAGCAACAGCGCCTTAAGCAATTGCAAAAGCGGGTTGAAGCCTTGGGCTACCAGGTTCAACTTGTTCCGCTGCCAGCAGCCAATTCATCCCGCTAATTTTAGATTTTCAAAGCAGTCGGTCATGGCGAATTCGCCACCACAGTAGATGAAATGGATGATTAGGGGTGTATTCTTATTGGTGACCAGTATCACAGACCGGAAAACCTTGGTGCATCAAGCCCGCAAAGCAGTCTGGTCAGGGCGCTCATAAGTACCATAGTTTGTCGCCCCCAGTAGGGAGAGCACGTATAGGAGATTCTCAGAACACAGAGCGCTCACTGGTTGATCAATACAAATCAGTCGCAAGAGGAAAAATTTATGCAGGTTTTTTATGAGCGCTGTTGTGGTTTGGATATTCATAAAAAGAGCGTCACTGCTTGTTTGAGCATCAGTAGTGCCAAAGGGAAAATTAATAAACAGACGAGAAGTTTTGGTACAACTACCCCAGAGTTATTGCAACTACTGGATTGGTTGGTAACAGCACAATGTACCCATGTGGCGATGGAAAGTACAGGCTCGTACTGGAAGCCAATCTATAACTTATTGGAAGGAGCGTTGGAACTGTTGGTAGTCAATGCCCATCATATTAAAAACGTACCTGGTCGTAAAACCGACGTACAAGATGCCGAATGGATAGCTGATTTACTCCGACATGGTTTGTTACGCTCAAGCTTTATTCCTTCTCGGTCAATGCCTGAGTTACGAGAGTTGGTACGTTATCGCATTTCATTGGTTCAGCAACGTGCCGCAGAAGTTAATCGACTGCAAAAAGTTTTAGAAGGAGCCAACATCAAGCTCTCCTCAGTAGCAACCGATATTATGGGTGTGTCAGGTCGAGCCATTCTCGGACAAATTGTTGCTGGTAACTGTGACCCACAAGCAATGGCAGAGTTGGCAAAAGGACGCTTACGCTTGAAACTCCCACAATTGAAGCAAGCACTAGCTGGTCGAGTTCAACCCCACCAACGTTTCATGTTGGCACAATTGCTAGCCCACATTGATTTTTTAGATGAAGCACTCCAACAATGCATCTGTGAAATTGAGGCACGGATGTACACTTCTGAGGAGGACTTGGAACGATTATGTACAATTCCAGGTATCAAGCGTAGGACGGCAGAACTGCTCTTGGCAGAAATTGGTGCGGATATGAGTCGCTTTCCTACTCATAAACATTTAGCTTCTTGGGCTGGGCTATGTCCTGGTAACCATGAAAGCGCTGGCAAGCGTTACTCTGGTAAAACCCGTAAGGGTAGTCGTTGGTTACGTGCTGGACTTGTCGAAGCCGCCAAAGCTGCGGGTCGTACACGTACAACTTACCTGGGAACGCACTACCGACGGCTTGTTGCACGTAAGGGTAGCAAAAAGGCATCAGTTGCTGTTGCTCATACCATTTTGGTCATTGCCTATCATTTACTCAAACACAAAACTACTTACCAGGAATTGGGAGCTAATTACTTTGACCAACAAGACAAGGAACGTATTTCTCGCCGACTGACAAAACGTTTAGAGCAACTTGGTTACCAGGTTTTTCTTGAGCCACAATCCACTTCCTTAACTCCCGCTTAAGTTGTTTATTTTCATAGGAGGTCTACTGAAGATTTTTAACTGCTGATGTCATTTGTTGCTTAACACGCTTTATCGAATCTTCTTAGGTATAGTAAAGCTCCTGCTTTAAGAGTGTGTTTATGAAGTCTGAAATTTTAGGCTCTATGAATATTCCAAAATGCTAAAGTTCATGAGCCATAGAGATTACTAGCGATCACACCTTCAAAGCTTAGGCGGCGATTGTGACCTGGCTAGTGTCTACTGCCTTAGTACCATCTACTTTGGCGGCCACTTCTTTAAGATGGCTCAGGACAGACTCGCTCGGCACACAACCCCTGAGAACAATAGTGCTGCCATCCTGACAGATTTGTAGGGTTTCAATTTCATCGATATGTGGCTCTTGCTCGAAAGCTTCAGCCACACGTTTAGCTAAACCGAGTTGATCATATTCACCTTCGAGTCCCATATATTCAGGAGGTGGAGGCGGTTGATTCTCCCCAGCCTTCTCGCGTAGATCCCAATCATACTCGCCAGTCAGCCCTGGACTCATGCTCTTCTCTAATTGTGCAGATTCCCTTTTCGTTAGTAGGCTGCTAGTTTCCTCTTCACAAACTCTTTGTAACCAACTCATTAATCTTACCTACTTACTGTCGTTTGTATCCTTCTACTCGCTTTCGCTCTTGATTTTTATATTTTCAAAATCACAAATTCTTACAGGGATAAGGCAATGAATTGGTCATTCTTGCAATACCTAAAGCTTCATCTCCTGTAAGGGAGCATTCTTTTCTAGGATAACTGTCACTAATGTTGATAACTTCTACTAAAAGAAAGGGATATAAAGATCTTCTATTGAAGTATTTTTGTCAAACCTAGCTGTAATTTATTTTTTGTAATTTAAGTTAAATATATTTAACATTCCTTAAAAACAATAGTCCGGACAGTTTTTGTAGTGGCAGTAGACAGGAAGGCTACCCATTGCGTGGGGTGCGAATAACAAACACACGCACCGGATGGGTAGCTGATGGAAGTCATTGTACAGAGCCTACTGGCAACAGTAGGCGGTTTTATCGAATAACAGATTAACTAGGTTCTTACGCACTTTAGGTGATTTAGAATTTAGAAGCCTTCCGAACCGTTTAATTTATGTCGTCTACTTCAATAATCACCCCAACTTCACTAAAAGAGCGTAAGAACCAATATTTGTCCGCCGTTTGAGACGTGTGCCAAACTTGGAAAAATGATCACTCTGCACCGAAAAAGCGACAAGTGATCGCGCTCTAATAAGTTAGAGAACCAATTGATAATCAAAGCCAAATTCAGGTTTGATAACGCTGACTTTAGAAGGAACGTCATGATAGCGATAGCGCTTGCCAGTCAAAAAATCAAATCAACTTGTAAGACGCGCAAACATCACAGTAGCCAATAGCAGCAACATTGCTAGAGTTAACCGGTATCATTTGAATTTGGTCTAAAAGCTGTGTCCGAGCGGTCAAGCCGTTGCCAGATTGTTGAAGGAGAGAAGTGAACTGAGCGAGTTGCTGAAGACCTTGAAAAGCTTGAGGAGGGGTAGGGAGGGATTCAAGGCAATAGCTACCATTGCGTTCGATGAGGACGTTGAGAGAAACACCATCATGAGCGATCGCCTTGAGAGAGGAGAGGTCAACACGAGCGTAAATTGCAGTAGACTTGGATTGATTGGCGCTTTATTCCCACTAATGCACGGGTCAAGCTCCATCGCCTTTACCTATCACTTAAAGCTTGACAAGTCAGTCGCTCAAAGTAGAGAAGTGTTAGGGCGACCGTGGTTAACGGCAGTAGTCGATACGTATCCTCGCTGAATTATGGGCATTCATATCGGTTTTGAAGATATTATTAAGTTATGGATATGGTAGCCTCTAAAAATTGCCACAGAATGTTAAAGATGATGCATATATATTTAGTTAGGATATTCGGCAGTCTCGGAAACGGATTGAAATAACTTAATGGTGAACGTAGTCCATCCATTGCTGCTATCAACATGGATAGTGCCTTGCAGCCTTGCGACTAATTTCTGGACTAGAGCTAGCCCTAACCCAGTACCACCTTGTTTCCAAGGGTCAGCTTTGGGAACACGATAGAATTTCTCAAAAATACGTGGTAACTCAGTCGCCGAAATTTCTGCATGATTACTGATAGTAAAGATAGTAGAGGATTCTTTGCCTAGCCTTTCTAGGCGAACACTCAACACAATTTCACCCGCATTGGGAGTATATTTGCAGGCATTATTGAGAAGTTCTGCTAAAATCCGTCCCAGGCTTGCCTGATCTGTGACTAGAGGAGGCACATTAGGGAGAAGATTAAGCTGTATAGTTTGTTCGCGTTGTTGAGTACGGCCTCGAAACGACTCAATCATGCTAGGCAAATAATCTTGTAGGCTTACAGCATCTGTAAGAACTAGGTTATAAGACGCAGTTTCTAGCCGCTGCAAGTCTAACAGATTATCAATCAACTCACCTTCACGGACGCACTCAGCTTGTAAAATCTTCAGATAGCGGTGACTTGGTTCAGCTAACCCACCTAAAAGTTCTAACATTTGGATTGCCATCCTCATATTCGTTATAGGAGTCCGCAATTCGTGGGAAACCGTGCTGAGAAAGTCGTCCTTAAGCTCATTTATTCTTTTTAGTTCCACTACCAGGTGCTCTTGCTCAATTTGCTTTTGGCGCGCCTCCCTTGCATACTTAAACTCGCTAATATCCCGAAAAACTAAAACTGCACCAATGATATTTCCTGTGTCATCTTTAATCGGTGTAGTGATGTCATTAATTGGTATTTCTGTACCATTTCTAGTAATTAATATGGACTCTTCTGGTATGCCAATAACGCCTTTCTGGAGAACTTGTATTATATAATTTTCAGTTTTCGTATCATCATTTTCATGAGTAATGTTAAATACTTCTGTTATATTTTTACCAAAAGTATCTTGCTGTCTCCAACCTGTTAATGCCTCCGCTACAGAATTCATAAAAGTTACTACTCCTGTATGATCGTATGTAATTACAGCATCACCAATACTTTTGAGTACGGTAGCAAGCCATTGTTCACTCTGCTTTAATTCTCTTCCTATCCGATGTTTGTTCAGAGTGATTTCAATGATTGTCTTTAAGTCTTTTTCCTTGAAAGGCTTGAGTATGTAGCCGAAGGGATTTGTTTTATTTGCTCGCTCAAATGTGCTATCGTCTGCATTAGCAGTGAGATAAATTATGGGGATATTACAAGTATTATAGATTTGTTGGGCAGTTTCTATGCCGTCCATTTTTCCTTTTAGTTTAATATCCATTAACACTAAATCTGGACAAAACTTTGTTACTTCATTAATTGCTTCTTCTCCAGAAGCAACGATAGTAGGAACAGTGTATCCAAATTTTATTAGCCTGTTTTGGATATCTTTGGCAACGAGACTTTCATCTTCAACTACTAAAACATTTACGTTATTCATTATTCAAAGCAATTAAAGAATTTCAATAAATTTAACTTCAAACTCTGTACCATTATTTCTATTAAGCTCGATAGTACCTTCTAATTGATTTGTTAAGGCAATTACTATTTGCAAGCCTAGTGAATCTAGGTTTTTGAAATCTAAGTTTTCGGCGAAGCCAATACCATTGTCACGAACACTAAGAGTCAACTGATTATTATTGTCAGCATGAAGCCCAATGCAAATCTTACCTTTTTTGCCTAGTGAAAAGGCGTGTTGTAAGGAGTTGGAAACAAGTTCATTGATAATCAAGCCACAAGGAATTGCTGCATCAATGCTGAGGGAAATATTATCGACATCTACCAAGAATGAGATATCACCTGACTGAATGCCGTAAGAACTGAACAAGTTAGCTGTTAGGGTTTTGACGTAATCAGCAAAGTCAATCCTCGCCAGGTCTTGAGATTGATACAGGTGTTCGTGGATTAGAGCCATTGATGCAATACGGTTCTCGCATTGTTGCAAGATTTCAATAGTGTTTTTGTCCTCGACATATCCAGACTGAAGGTTAAGCAGACTAGAAATAATCTGCAAATTGTTTTTCACCCGATGGTGAATTTCCTTTAACAGCACTTCTTTTTCTTTGAGCGATGCTGCAATTTGCTCTGTCGCTCGCTTGAGACTGGTAATATCCACACTTAGTCCAACCATCCGCACCGCCTGAGCAGTTCGGTCATAAAAAACTTTGCCTTTTACTGCCAACCAATGGATGCTACCGTCAGGCCAGATAATGCGGTATTCCTGGTCATAATCTGTCCTTGACTCAATCGCACGGGTTAATGCTTGGCTCGTCAATTGACGGTCTTGCGGATGAATACATTCGAGGACGGCTTGATAAGTTCCGTCAAAGGTGCCTGGAGTAAGACCAAATAGCAGTTCATGATTATTGGACCAAATAAATGCCTGGGTTACCATATCCCAGTCCCAGGTACCCGCTTCGTTCACCTGCAAGGCTAACCTCAGCCGCTCGTCACTCAGCCGCAGCGCCTCCTGTGACTGCTGGCGCTCAGCGATCTCGCTTTGCAAATACTTGTTAGCATTCTTTAATTCAGTTGCCCGATGCTCTACTTTGACTTCTAGATCATCATTAGCCTTTTGCAGTGCCTCTTCTGCCAGCTTACGCTTGGTGACTTCCGCCTGTATTGTGGTCAGGAATTCTGTTTGTCGGACTGCTACGCCAAATTGTTCGCCAATCTGAACTAGTAAATCTACCTCTGCTGCTTGCCAGTGACGAGGTCCAGAGTTTTGATAAGCTGCCAGTAAACCCCATAGCCGATCCTTGATCAGGATTGGAACAATGGCATAAGCCCTAGCCTGAAATTGCTCTAAAAGTTCAATGTGACAAGGTTGATGACCGACTTTGTAAATATCATCAACTGTAAATGTTTCATTGTTGCGGTAACGACCCCCTTGAGTTTCTTGTAAATAGGGATCTTCCACCCTAGCCTTTTCGCTCTCTGGTCCCACCAGTTTTACCCAGCCAGGGGTGACAAATTCAGCCACAAAGTGACCATCCCAGTTGGGGGTAAAGCGATAAACCGCAACTCGATCAGCTTCTAGTAAATGGCAGACTTCTTTGGTAGTTGTCCCGAAAATAGCATATAAGTCTAGGGGTTGCTGCCGAATCAGATTGATGGCTTTAACTAGAGCTTTTTGCTTCTCTAATTGATATTCATGCAGGGCGATCGCCTTGTCTTTCTGCTGGCGCTCAACGATTTCGCTTTGCAAAGCCTTGTTAGCATTCCTTAATTCAGTTGTCCGATACTCTACTTTGGCTTCTAAATCGTCATTAGCCTTTTGCAGCGTCTCTTCTGCTTGCTTGCGCTCGGTGATATCGCGCACTACTTTCGAGAAGCCTCGCATATTTCCCGCTTGATCACGCAGAGCGGTTACGACACCACTCGCCCAGAAAATTGTCCCATCTTGGCGCACATGGTGAGCCTCTTCATAAGCCTGTCCGAGCGCCATTGCCGTATACAATTCTCGTTTGGGCTGACCGCTGTGGATGTCTTTGGATGTAAAAATGCAAGATAAATCCTGACCAATAATCTCTGCTTCTGAGTAGCCGAAAATACGTTCTCCCCCGGCGTTCCAACTAGAGATTTGTCCGTCGTTACTGATCATGAAAATTGCGTAATCCTTTACATCTTCTACCAATAAGCCGAATCTCTCTTCACATTGGTATAAGGATTCTTCATGGTGCAGATCCTCCAGCTTGCTCAAATCGGTTTGCTGATTAGCAGAGTTTAATGATCCGACTATCGAACTTATCGATATTCCCTCAACCACAAACAGAAGTAGCTGTAAATTTTGTCCCAAGTCGTGGTTTAGAAACGAATACGCTGGAGATAGAAAGAAGTAATCGCTAAGTAATGTAGCCAAAAAGGTAGCTAGTAAACCTGCTCTCATACCGCCATACAAGGCACTTACCAGTACGGGAGCGAAAAATATGAGGAAAGGGCTTTCCTGCTCTATTACGGAGTTTAGCAGTAGCTTCACCACTAGTGCGCTCGCCACAGCCAAAACTGCAACACTGTAGCGCCGCCACTGGGAGCGAGATGGTGGGGGGGATCTTCCTTCCATTACTCTCGAAAGTGCTTGATTAAAGCTGCTAATATTCATTTTTGAATTCTCCATAGAACTGTAAAAATTTTTGTTGTAGTATAGGATTATTTATTCATTGGACTTGACTCCTATCGAAAAATTACGCTACTTGCAGACTGTTTTTTCTGGCAGATGCTTTGTCTGAAAATAACACTAACGGACTGAACCTTTATGACAGAAATTTAGACCAATCTTATTAACTTTATAAAGTGATATTCGCCCTACTTAAGAATACCCGTACTACTTGATTATTGTGAGCGTAAATCTTCGGAGTAAGCTAGACTGCACCAATAATTCTTATGAAATTTATCAGTATATTTGCACTTGCATAAAATAACTTAGCGTGCAACAAACTTTTGTGGTTTTGAAATTGTTTTTATTCCTGTTTCACTAAGGAGCCCTGCTTATGGAAATTTGCTAAGAATCGTAACTGAACCCAAGGAAGAATATGCAATTTTATATAGTATTCGATCTTTTTGCGATTAATGCTTATACCAAAGTTTGTGATTACTCATAATAGAGGCTATAGTTACGCCCTAAATAAGAGCATAGCCCGTCACAAGCATTGCTTCATTCACAAGTTAGTCTTACTCGTTCCATATACTTCGGTATTCACGCAAATTTTTCCCCTTCATAAAGAAGGAGTACCTCAATAGATTTTAGATTAGTAGCGTTCACACCCACAGCTTCTACCTAACCTCACTTTTTAATTGGGTCCTTTCATGACATAAAAAATTAGTAGGAAATTATTAGCAGAGCATTTACTCAAGAATATCAACTTTAACTCACCCGAAACGACCCGCTTCCGTCAACACTATACCTTTATGGAGCGCTCAAGACACCATCAATGGTGTTTAATAATTCTTTCGCTGTGTAGGGCTTTAACAAAAATGCTTTGACACCAACGCCAGAAGATAACGCCACCTGTTCGTTTGATCCCAGTCCACTAGCGGCAATAATCTTGAGTTGTGGGTTCATTTTTTGTAACGTGCGGATGGTGTTTGAGCCATCCATAGACGGCATCATCATATCGGTTAATACCAAACTGATTTCATCCTGATGCTCGGCGTACAGGGTGGTTCCCTCAATCCCATCATTGGCAGTGAAAACTTTGTAGTTGTGCGTTAGGAGCGCTGTTTTTGTAATTTCAAGAATTGGGGCTTCGTCATCTACAACCAGAATCCCTTCTTCGTGCCCTTGAGGGAGTTCAAAGTCTTCTGGTTGCTGCTTTTGGGTTCCTGATACCACTGGCAAGTACACCTTAAATTGGGTACCTTTACCGACTTCACTGTACACGTTCACAAAACCCCCGTGTTTTTTGATAATGCCGAACACGGTTGAAAGACCCATTCCTGTACCTTTCCCAAACTCTTTGGTGGTGAAAAATGGCTCAAAAATCTGCGGTAAAATCTTAGGCTGAATGCCTGAACCCGTATCTGAGACATCAATGATAATGTAAGAACCCGCTTGGGCATCAAGATTCATCCTGGCATCGTTTTGTTCAATCACAAGATTTTCGGCTACTAGCCTCAAGGTACCGCCATTAGGCATCGCATCCCGAGCGTTAACCACTAAGTTCAGCAGCACCTGATACAGTTGTGTAGCGTCTCCAAAGACAGTCCAAAGCTCAGGCGATATATCTGTATCCAATTCAATTGATGTTGGGAATGTCTCTTTAATAATCTGCCGAATTTCCAAAATTAGGTGCCTGACTTGAAGAATCGTGCGCTCACCTTCAACTCCATGAGCAAACGCCAGCACTTGCTTGACTAAAGCTGCCCCCCGTTTAGCGCTGGCTTCCTGAATCTGAAGCAGTCGCTGACTGCGCTCATCTTTGTTCAGCATTTGTAAAAGTTGAGCGGACAATAAAATCGGCGTTAGCACGTTGTTCAGATCATGGGAAATACCGCTAGCAAGTGCGCCAATGCTCTCCAGGCGCTGGGCACGGAGAAACTGTGCTTCAAGTTGTTTCTTCGCGGTGATGTCAGTGTTAACAATGAGGATTGATATTGGTTGCTCTGCCTCATCACGCACTAATGTCCAGCGGCTGGAGACGATGATTTGTTTACCGGATTTTGTGACTTGACGCAACTCACCATGCCATGAACCTTCTTTGGCGACGGTCACAAGAGCATATTCTCGGCTCGGCGAAGTTTCTTTGTACAAAATTTCTAAGGCATTCAAGTCTTTGGCTTCATCTGCCTTCCAGCCGTAAAGGTACTCGGCACCCTGGTTCCAGTATAGGATGTTGTTGTTGAGATCTTGAACGAGAATTGCATCTGTGGCGATATCGAGCAGGGTCGCTTGTTCTTGAATCTTCTGTTCTGTGCGTTTGTGCGCGGTCATGTCACGCACTATTTTCGAGAAGCCGAGGAGATTTGTTCCCTCGTCTCGTAATGCTGTCAGGACACCACTGCCCCAGAACCGTGTGCCATCCGACCGCACATACCAGCGATCTTCCTCTACCCGTTCTTCAGCTACGGTTGTCTTGAGGTCTTGCTCAGGATTGCCGCAATTGATGTCTTCAAGCGTAAAAAAGCAGGAAAAATGCTTGCCAATAATCTCAGATGCTTGATAGCCTAAAATCTTTACCGCTTCTACGTTCCAACTAACTACGTATCCATGAGGATCTAGCCGGAAAATTGCGTATTCCTTAACACCCTCTACTAGGAAGCGGAAGCGCTCTTCACTTTCGTGCAGTGCTTCTTGACCTCGCTTGCGGTCGGCTTTTAGAGCCAAAACATCTGCCGCCAGTTGCGAGTTCTGCTGCTGCAACTCCTCTCGCTCCACTTCTATTTTTTCCCAAGCGGTGCACATCATCTCAAAGGAGTCAGTTCCTGCTAGCAACTCTTTTAACTTATCCAAGTTCATTAATAGTCCTCCAAGTCTTTACAGTTATCGACTAGCTCACTCCCCAACAGATGAAAGCAAAAACTAGCTTCAACGTTGCCAATCTTTAATAAAGCCGGAGCTAGCTGGCGAGATCTGACTGTCAAAATTCTCTCAATTCATCCGACTCAATTGTTAGGTGCCGTGGCTGAACCCGCTTGAAAGTGACAGCACTAACTTGAGCTGATTCTTGTTTAAGGTCTTCAATGTAGCCTAAAACAGCTTTTTGAGCTGACTTGGCACACGCAAAAGGTCCAAAGTAGTAGGTACATTGGGGCTGCTCAGTCACAATTTCGACCCACAAAGCTAATCTCAACTGCTCTAAAATAGATACTACGGACTCTTTCAGTATTTCCGACAGATTCATGATTTTTCCTTAAACTGATTTTGATTGGACTATTTGCACTCTAGTTAGAGGTGTGAAATAAATGTAAATGCATACTCATTTTCCGCAATTATGTTTGACTAGACTATTTACAACCTATTAAAAATATGGAGATATCTTTCAATCTTAAAAATTTTAAAACTAGCTGGAGCACTTAAAAAGGGCATAGTCTGAGTTCCCCATCTAAGTAATCTGACTACCAACCCATTCGGCATTTTCTCTCAGGATATGTAGAATACCCCCATGAATCAAATTTTCCATCCGTATCCGCTTCTGCACAGAAGAAAGGTGTAGAAAACTCCGGTTTTTAGGTGTCAGGTTTTTCTCACAACTCCATAGTGGTTAGGGGTATGAGTCAAGACATGGGCAAGTAGCTTTTGCCGCAATTCAGGCAAACAAAAAGCTATTTGATACGGGTATTTAGGATAATCCTCTAAGAGATTTTCAATTCTTGCAATTACAACTGGTAATGTTGGATTGATTAGTTCATAGAACAGTCTGTACCTCTGATAGCTGATTTTTTGACCGTAGGGACAACTGTTTTTCAAAAGCTTTACTTAGGATGAAATAGTCAAAGTGTACAATTTGATTGAAGTCCCGTTTTCATCAATATGCAAATGGTGGCAAGGAATCCAATCGCTTCCAGCAAAGTACAGAACGAAAAATACTACTTATGATGATTTGATTAAAAATGTTTATCATCAGTAATTCCTAGATTACTGATGAACATTGCTTGTTTAGTCTTACGTGTAACTTTGGAAGTAATCTTGTTCAGGGCTAGAAAAAATCTGCTTGCCTAGTTTCCACTAACCGTTAGGCGTATTAAACTATGCTAAATTAATTCACTTTTAATGATGTATCATGTTGCTCTACCCTTATGTAGAGCCTTATGTAGAGGTTTTGGTGGCAATCTTTGATATCATGGTGCGATCGCAATCTCTCAAGTATGATTGCCTTATACAATGACAAGGCTTAACCTCTTATATACGCTAACGTACTTAAACTACTACCTCTCAATGTAGCACTTATGTACGTTAATGCACAATGTTAAATTAAATTTGTTAAAATAGTTGTGTAAACAAATTGCCCGAAAGCTTGTTTTTTTAAAATTCACCTCTTGACATTAGAAGCAGGAACAACAAACACCTCTTTTCGTGCTGCTAGCTGGCTTTTTTAAATGCAGGTGGCAAAGGAATCTACTGATGTCCTTGTCAACCTCACTCCCAATTTTGGGCGCGAGTTCGTTGGGGAAAGCTTCCCTCGGCGACACCGCTTCTCAAAACCAGCTTCTGACTACACTCCCTCGTGAAATATATGCACGTCTTCTTCCCAAGTTGGAGACTGTTTCTTTGGTTTTCAAGCAGGTGCTCTACCAGCCTGGAGAACTGATCCAGCACGTCTATTTTCCTCTAAGTGGTGTAGTTTCCCTGCTCACCATCTTGGCAGACGGCACTGAAACTGAAGTAGGTATAGTGGGCAACGAAGGCATAGCAGGTATTTCTGTATTCTTAGGCATCGATACAACATCGGTCAAGGCGCTCGTCCAAATTCCAGGTGATGCCATGCGGATGCAGACATCTGACTTTAAAGCAGAGCTTTTGGATGGTGCGCTCCACAATCTACTGCAACGCTACACTCAGACGCTGATCGGTCAGATTTCACAAACGGTTGCTTGTAACAGCCATCACTCAGTCGAAGAACGCTGCTGCCGTTGGCTACTAATGTGTCACGATCGTGCTAGGTCAGACCACTTTCCGATTACCCAGGACTTCCTCTCCCATATGCTAGGCGTGCGCCGCGCCAGTGTCACGGTGGTTGCTGGTATGCTCCAAAAGGCAGGACTAATCAGCTACAGTCGCGGTCGGATGGCTATCATTGATCGTCCTGGTTTAGAAGAAGTTAGCTGCGAGTGTTATGAGAGCATCAAAGCAGAGTTTGACCGTGTTTTCGGTGTAACAGTGGTGACAACGTTGGAAATCGCGTCGAGCGGATATGAGGAAAAGTCCTTATAAATTACCTTTTTTGAAACAGGAATCGGAATCCTGAGAAGATGCCCGGTAAGCTAATCGTCATTCAAATTTCCGTCCCGACCCTTACTAGGTTTAGGCTTCAGCACACATATTACGCAACTTAAAGGCACATTAGCTTATTGAGAAATTGCTTGGCACTCGACTACAGCTTTGCTCTCACTGACCAACTAACATGGAATACGCTTAAGTTGCATTGTTCACAATAAGTAAATGGTAATCGCGATATTTACTATTCTGGTACTCAGACAGACTAATAACAACACGGTCAGATGTTGAATCATTTACATAACTTCACGACTTATTCCTGGATCATGAGATAAGGTTAAGTCAATTGAAGAGTCTTTCGGATTAATTTTTCTTATTCGTTGGGGTTGATTCATTTCAACACTTCACATTTTATCCAGAGGATAATATGACTACCATTGACACTTACAACCTTGAGGTTATCTCCGGAACTCGCAACCACAAAGGTTCTTTTGTTCAGGATACTGTTTACAAGTTGATAGGAATTGAGCAATCTGGCTGGGCTTTGATTTGTCGAGATCAAGCCACTTGTCATTATGTAAATCCTAACAGCCTACGAAGAATACCTAATCAGGATACTCACTCATGTATCCTCCCTAATAGTGGATATTGGGTTTGATTGAGTGTGTTTAAGTCGTTTATTTAAATGAAGCAGCAAGATTTGGTTGTGAGTGAAAGAAGTGTGGGGTAGGATGATAGCAATTATCCTGATTGCCGTCACAACCTATGGAATGCCCATTCTGCGGTCATCTCAAAGCTCATAAACACGGGCGCACTCCCAAAGGTCAGCAACGGTTCAAATGTCCCATCTGTTACAACACCTTCACCGATACCCTCGATACTCTCTACTACAGACGCCAACTCAGTCATCAGGAAGTTCACACGATTCTGCAATCTCATAGTGAAGGTAGCAGTCTCAGAGGCATTGCTCGCATCTCAGGACGGTGCTTCAACACTGTCTCCAGTCTCGTGCAGCGAGCCGCCATCAAGGGTCAGATGATGCATAATCAAGAGGTTCAATCTGTTGATACTGATGAGGTGGTGGCTGACGAGATGTGGTATGAAGTCCAAAAAAACAGAAACAGTGTGCCTTTGAGGAAGTCGAGCGAGGGGATTGCTGGATTGCCATAAGTCTGGCTCAAGCGAGTGGATTGATTCTAGCGGCTAGAGTGGGCAAGCACACTGATAATCTGCTAGCGGCATTACTGCATAGTACGGAGGGAAAAACGGATTGTCAGAAATGGAGTACAGACGACTGGGGAGGCTATGAACGAGTGCTGCCGTCTGAAGTGGAGCATCACATCACCAAGAGTCGGACACAGCGGTTGGAGCGTACCAATGGGATAGTGCGGCAGCAATCAGGGCGATTTCATCGACGGCAGAATAAGTTTAACAAGCAGTGGCAACGAACTGAGATGACGGTACGGTTAGTAGTGAGTTACTTCAACTGGATCTGGTGCAATAGTCGGACTGGGACAACAGCGGCAGAGAGAGCGGGGTTAACGTTTCCCAACTGGGATTGGCAGGACTTTGCCACCTACCCCACACTTCTTTAACTCACAACCCAAGATTTCAGCCTTTATAGAAACAGCTAAAGGCTAAATATTTCTTCATGTCATGAGAGCAAATCATACTTCAATTTCAAGGAATGTGAGCGATCATTAGAAATGTCTTGCTCTTGAAAAAAATCAAAGCGTGTCTGTTCTCCAAAATTCAAAATATTCGGGTGAATACATCATCTCAAATGGCAAAGAAGAAACCTCTTATGGCCTAACCGCGCCAACAAAATCGGGAAGCTGAAACGCTAACACCAGTATCTGTACAGTTGGAAAGCAGTAATCATCACCTCGTTTTCAGTTTCAGCCAAAACAAATTTTGATGATAGTCTAGCAGGAAAATTGAATATGAAGCTTGTGATCTACAGCAAAAATATTGAAATCACTGATGCTATTCGGAAGTATGTACATCAGAAGATTGAAAGGGCAGTGAACCACTTTCAGAATTTGACAACTGAAGTGGATGTGCATCTATCAGTAGCCCGTAATCCTCGAATCAATCTCAAGCAGGCGGCTGAAGTCACCATCTACGCCAACGGAAGTATTATCCATGCCGAGGAGAGTAGCGAGAGCCTATACTCCAGTATAGACTTGGTAGCTGATAAGATTGCGCGTCAACTGCATAAATACAAAGAAAGGCGTCGCCAGGGGATGAGAACATGAACGCAAGATAAAGAGCGCGAATCTGATGTCGGTAGTTCAAGTGTTTTTTTTTGGCGCTTACCAATTTCCCAAGCCGCTAGAGCTATCAAGCTAGTACCGCGCACGGTATCAACTTGGTAGCCCTTGGTAATTCAGGGCTAATGCTTTATTCCCCAGATCTGTTTGCTATTTGGGTTTGTACTACTGCTGTGAGGGCTGGCGCGTTAGCTCCAGATTATATATCTTGCAAAAGGTTATGACGGTAGCTTAAGTTCATAATTGTAGAGACCAGCAATCAAGTTAAAACGTAAACCAAAACGCTTACGGCGATTTCTGTAACGCTCGGATAAAATTTTGAAAATTTTGAAAGCGCGGTTGAGATGTTCAACAACAACCCCAGGGATAATTTATTCTAAAAGTAAAAATAGGTTATCGATGTCATGGGCAAGAAATCGTTCGGTCTTGGTTAGCGAATCATAGCCACTCTTATGAGCAAGATTGATGGCGATAGTGCGGATAATCGACCAGTTGGTAGCGGCATGGTAATTCCTGAAGGGAGCAGCATCTTCGGCAAAAATCACATCTTTAATCTAATGCAAACGGTTCTCAATTCCCCAATGAGTAGCGAATTCCATCCGCAAATATCCTCGTGACAGTTCCTTTGATGCTCTTGCCGTCAATCGCTATCCACTCACTTGGTTCGGCATCGAAAGTTCTATTAGCCCATTGCTCAAACTGCTGTGCCAGAACTTGAAAATCGAGCTTTTGTAAGATGCGGCGCTCATGTAGTGTCCGATGGCAGGCGAGTTGCTATTAGTCCTAGTTGCTCACTCACTACCTGATAGTGACGCGCCCCAAAGTCTAAAGGGCGCGTAGTAACTTCGGCTCCACTGCTTGTTCCCATGATTACTAATAGCAAAATCAACCACAGTGGATAACGTCTACCTTGAGATGCCCGGAAATCTCTGATTTCCTGAAGTGAAGTGATTAAGTTTGCCCCCACCATCTTATTTCTAAAACTTGTTTAAATCATTCTAATATTTTTCCACCTCTAAAATTTTGGTTGGTCAAGCAGGTGTTGTGAAAACCAGAACTGGTGCCATCGACCGTTGAGTTCGAGGATTTTGAGTAAGCCGAGTGCTCTGCTACCTTGGGGTCGCCAACTCTTG
>JAHHHE010000132.1 GCA_019359535.1 Gloeocapsa sp. UFS-A4-WI-NPMV-4B04 | reverse complement strand
GGTTTATCAAGTACGAATGGATTGAGATCAGTGCTTATCGAAGTTGGCAAAGCTTAGTTCAGTATGTTGAGAAGGTGCTCAAAGAGTTTGGAGAGAACTATGTAATTAATTTTGTTTAACTACTTATCCAGGTCTAAACCATTTGAGCTTATGTTAGACAATACCAGCACTTGAGATTGCTGCAAACTAAGGAGCGGATTCAATCAACGGAGGTATTAATAATATCAAGACACCTAAACACAAATTATGTTAAAGTTGCCAATTTTAAAAATTACAGAATAATTGATTTGCTGGGTATGTTAATTATTTCAAGATATACATTCCTTTGTAGTGCGATCGCTCTTAGTATTTTTTATGGTTCAACTAATCGCTGATGTCTTGGTCGTAGGAGGTGGTACAGGTGGAACAGCTGCTGCTATCCAAGCGGCGCGAAGAGGTGCAAAAACGATTATTGTTAGTGAATTTCCCTGGTTAGGAGGAATGCTGACATCAGCTGGAGTATCTGCACCGGATGGCAATGAATTAACTACTTTTCAAACAGGTTTATGGGGTACATTTCTACAAGAATTGCAACAACGTCAGATTGGTGGATTAAATAACAGTTGGGTTAGCTTTTTTAGCTATGATCCGCGTATTGCTGCTGCTGTGTTTGCTGATTGGGTACAAGAGTTGCCGAACTTGAATTGGATTAGTGGGCAAGTACCCTTGGAAGTCTTAAAACAGGAAAATTGTATTAGCGGTGTTCGGTTTGCAGATTTTACAGTCACAGCAAAAATTACTCTGGATGCAACAGAACTAGGAGATTTACTGGCGATCGCTTCTGTGCCTCACCGTTGGGGTTGGGAATTACAATCTCAATGGGATGAACCCAGTGCGCCAACTACTTTTAATACTCTTACAGAAAAATATCCAGTGCAAGCCCCCACTTGGGTTGTACTTATGCAAGATTTTGGTGAATTGGCTGCTCCAGAAATTCCAGCACCTCCCCACGATGATCCTGTACAGTTTGCTAGTGCTTGGGATAATTACGGCGCAGAACAATTTTTAAATTACGGACGCTTACCAGGGGATCTATTTATGATCAACTGGCCTCAATGCGGCAATGACTATGCTGAAGGCGTTGGGCGATTAATTGCATCTCCATTATCACGGTATCAATTTCTTCAAGAAGCTCGTTGGCATACTCAAAGTTTTGCTCGCTATATCCAGACTCAGCTAGGTCGTCGCTACGGCTTGGCAAATCACATTTTCCCCTCAATAAACGGCGAAAGTCAAGACAAATTTACTGGATATTCCCTTGGTAGAGGTGCTTATGCAATGCATCCCTACTACCGCGAAAGTCGTCGTTTAGTAGGAATAACTACGGTACGGGAACAAGATATTTTACCCGCTCCTGAAAGTCGGGTTGCACCATTACCCCACGCTCCGGCTGGGTTTGTAAATGCGATCGCGATTGGTAACTACGCCAACGATCACCATTATCCAGGTATCAATTTTCCTTTAAAATCAAAATCGCTGCGCTGGGGCGGACGTTGGACAGGAACTCCCTTTACGATTCCTTATAGTTGTCTAATTCCAGCCGAGACAGATGGTTTATTAGGATGTGAAAAAAATATTTCGGTGTCTCACATTGCCAATGGTGCAACTAGATTGCAACCTGTGGTTATGGGTATTGGTCAAGCAGCTGGCATGGCGGCAGCGCTGTGTGTGCAGCTAAACTGTCAACCGCGAGATTTACCTGTACGAGCCTTGCAAGAAGCATTGTTGCAAGACAAGCAAGCGAATACTGCAATTATCCCATTATTCAATTTATCTCCCAATCACCCCGAATGGCTACACTGGCAACGCTATTATCTAGATCATCCAGAAGCTTACCCAGCTAGCGGTAATTGCCCTTGCTCCCAAAACTCTTCTCCCCTCCCGCCTGCCATTTGCCACTTCTTCGGCATTTTCCACCGTCACGACGAGCAAGACTATACCTTCACCATTACTGAACCACCTTTGCAGGGGCAGTGGATACTTGTTACATTGCGATCGCAAGTGAATGAGCAACTCCAAATATGTCTCGATCAGCAACTCCTCAAAGTTTGGGGTTGGCTGAATCATGCGGGTAATTGGCTGCTAGTTGAAAAGATTGATAGCTAGGGGTAAGTTTACATAATTTTTTAAACTATGAAGTTACAAAGTTTACACTCAACTTGATACGATTACTGTATATGAACGTTCGGTCACATTGAATGAATCTGAAAACTTCAGCTACTGCAATCCTGCTGACTACCCTCGGTTCAGCGTGTTCGTTGTTTACAGGTGTTTCAAACAAATCTGCGCCAAATAGCTATTCTCCAAATACCTCAGATGTCACACGGCTACTGAAAACAAAGCAATGTCCAGGCTGTCACTTAGAGGGTGCTAATTTGACAGGAGCAAACCTGCAATCTGCCAACTTGCAAGGGGCAGATTTAAGTGGTGCTAATTTAAGTGGGGCAGACCTCAGAAAAGCAAATCTGAATGAAGCTAACCTTAGAGAAATCAACCTCAAGGAAGCCAACTTACATTGGGCAAAACTAACTGGAGCAAACTTAAGTTGGACTAGCAACACGCTTAATCCAGGACAGATGTCTCGCTCAAACCTGCGGGGAGCAAACCTTAGCGGCGCAAATCTGATCACAGCGTACCTGCGTGGGGTAGACCTCAGTGGGGCAGACTTACAGGGTGCATACCTGCACGCGGCGGATCTGAGTGAGGCAATTCTGATTAAAGCAAACCTGAGTGAAGCTGATCTAGTTAGTGCCAAACTGACTGGGGCAGACTTGGCTAGCGCCAACCTCAAGGGAACAAACCTGATCGCAACAACCTTAAGAGGATTAAACTTTAGCCAAGCTAACCTTCAAGGGGGAAAGCTGCACGCGGCAGATTTGACTGAGGCTAACCTGAGCGACAGCAACCTGAGTAGGGCCGATCTGAGTGCAGCCGTTTTAATTGGGGCTAATTTGAGTGGTGCTAACCTTGAAGGTAGCAAGCTGAAAAAAGCAACTTTAACAGGGGTAAACCTGAGTGGAAAACAATTTCACGGGGTAAACTTTCTCGGAGCAGACCTCAGTCGAGCGAATTTGAGTGGAGCAGACCTCAGTCGAGCGAATTTGAGTGGGGCATACCTGAATGGAGCCGATCTCAATAAAGCAATTTTGAGTGGAGCAATTTTGAATGGAGCAAAACTAAGGGATGCTAACCTAGACGGCGCAGTTGGTCTAAACGAATCGTTGCGCGCTAGAAATATAGTGCAACCTCCACCGCCGTCACAAAGTTCGCGCCAGGGACATGATGATGACCACTAACTCTTATGCCACCGCAGGTTAACTATAGTTTTCTTCGCTACTGTAAATAGTGTAGTTGAGAGGAATGCCATTTTAAAGATGACGTAGTTATGGCAACTACATTACTTAGCGGTCAGGTACTATGATTAGAAATGCTGTTTACGCTAGCTTTGCAGCTTTTAGGCACGTCAGATCATGTTAGGCAAGTTACTACAGGGTCGCTACCAAGTCGCTCAAGTCTTAAGTGCAGGAAGATTCTGTCAAACCTACATTGCTCAAGATACCTATCAAGTTGACCGCCCAAACTGCGTAGTTAAACATTTTTTGCCAGTCGACAATTTCAACTTGCCGCCAACGCTGAAACAGTTATTTAATAGAGAAGTAGCAGCCTTAAAAAAACTGGGCAACTATCCTCAAGTACCGCAACTCTTAGCCCATTTTGAAGAAAACCAAGAATTCTTCCTAGTGCAAGAATTTATTGCCGGGTCTCCTCTTAGTAATGAACTAAAACCTGGGCAACAGTGGAGTGAGAGTCAAGTTATTGATCTACTACAAGAAGTATTGGGCATTTTGAGTTTGATTCACAGTTACGGGCTAATCCACCGTGATGTCAAGCCGAGCAATTTGATTCGCAGACAGCAAGATCGCCGCATAGTGCTGATTGACTTTGGCTCAGTTAAGCAAGCCTGGATGCAGGTAGTTACAGTGCAAGGCAAAACCAGCGCTAGCTATGCGATTGGTATCCCCGCTACCCTCGCAATTGGTACATCGGGGTATATGTCGACAGAGCAGGGGCGAGGTCGACCCCGACCTAACAGTGATATTTATGCGTTAGGAATGATTGGTATCCAAGCGTTAACTGGTCTTAGTCCCACAGAATTACTAGAAGACTTCAATAGCGCAGAAGTGATCTGGCAACACAAAGCCCAGGTGAGCGCTGATTTGGCAAGTGTGCTGAACAAGATGGTGTGCTACCACTTCAAAGACCGCTACCAATCGGCAGCAGAAGTGCTGCAAGCATTACAGCCATTGATCAATACAGTAGTACCTCAGCAATCAGCTACAACTCAATTATCAGGAATTGAGATGCAGCCCAAAAGTTCGGTAGATGCAGTGGTAGTCCGCGATCGCGTTAGACAACATCTATCTAATAAAAAGATAAGTAATGCTGCTGTTCTACGCTCTTTTAAAAAACCTGCTGTGCTGATTGGCATAGCTGCAAGTGCTAGTGTTTTAGCTTTAATGCTTGGCAATTACTATTTTGCGCGATCGCCTGCTTCCATTTCTCAAGCTGAACAAAATTCAGTTGCGCCACTACCCAACACTGCTTTAGGAAATATTGCTCTAACTAAGACGCTGAGGGGTCATTCAAATGTAGTTTGGTCTGTTGCTCTTAACCCGGATGGGCAAACGCTAGCTAGTGGTAGTGAGGATAAAACAATTAAACTTTGGAATTTGCCTGCTGGTGAACTGCAACGCACCCTTTCTGGACATACAGGCACAGTTTGGTCTATTGCTTTCAGTCCAGATGGGCAAACCCTAGCCAGTGGTAGTAACGACAACACAGTCAAACTCTGGAATCTACCTACTGGGGAACTGCAAAGCACCCTTTCTGGACATACAGGCACAGTTTGGTCTGTTGCGCTTAACCCAGATGGGCAAACCCTAGCTAGTAGCAGTGAAGATAAAACAATCAAACTTTGGAATCTGGCTACAGGGGAACTGCAACGTACCCTAGCAGGACATACAGACGCTGTTAGGGCGATCGCCTTCAGCTTGGATGGACAAACCCTGGCTAGTGGTAGTAACGACAATACAATTAAACTCTGGAATCTACCCAGTGGAAACCTGGTACGGACTTTGTTGGGACATCAAGACAGAGTTATAGCAATTGCCCTTAGCCGTGACAAACAAATCCTTGCTAGCGGCAGCGTAGACAAGACAATTAAAATTTGGCATCCAAGTAGTGGAAAACTGCTCCGCACTCTTGCTAGAAATCCAGATTGGATCAACTCCATTGCTATCAGCCCAGATAGTCGAATTCTTGCCAGTGGCATTGGTGATGTGATCAAAATTTGGGATTTGAATACTGGATATCTACTGCAAATTCTCTCAGGGCATTCCAGCGATATTACTTCTGTTTCCTTCAGTGCGAATGGCAAAACACTTGTTAGTGCTAGTAGAGATCGGACTATCAAGGTTTGGCAGCTATAAGCATCAATTATCGCTACTGCTGAATGTAATTAAACCAACCATCGCCATATTAATGCAAGTAACACAGCTGCGATCGCACCGATTAATGTATTCACAATATTCACTACTTCATTTGTCAGCCAGTCTATTTGGGCTTGTAACGTTGCCCCAATTACACTTTCTAAATTAGTTGCAATAAACGCCGCTAGCACACAAAACACTACTCCTGGTAGATCGATCATCCCGACTCCCCAGCCCAAAAAAGCGATCGCAGTTGAACCAACTATCCCAGCTAGCGTACCTTCTAAACTAATTGCTCCTTCTGTTCCACGCGGTACTGCTTGTAATGTAGTAATCAGATACGTCCGCTTGCCGTAAGCTTTACCGACTTCACTAGCACAAGTATCAGAAAGTTTGGTGCTAAAACTAGCTACATATCCTAGCAACAGTAGATACGTAATTAATCCAGTTTCTACCTTAAAAGTAGGAACCACTAAAATCCCCAAAGCACACAGCGCCGCAGTCAACGCCGAACCCCACACATTTTCTGGACCTCGCGCTCCCGAACGTTTCTCAGCAATCCCCTCTGCTTCCTTTTGCGCCATGCCTACCCGCGTCACGGTAGAACCAACTAGAAAATAAAACAGTACAACTACATATCCCCGCCAGCCTAAGCTACCCCAGATCAGAACACCTAGAAACCATGCGTGTAATAATCCTGTTGGAGTAAGGAGCTTTTTAGGAGCAATCCAGGCTACACCCAATAAAACTGTATTCAATCCAACAGCAACTAGCCACGGATTTAGAGAATGAATTGTAGAAAGCATCAACTACAAGCCTCAAAAGACACAAACCGTGAACCAAACTTTATTTCATCTTGCCTTTTTGATCGCCAACATTACCCAAACAAAAGAATTTTATATTGATGGCTTAGGCTGTGTTGCAGGTCGTGAAACCTAATTTTGAATTTGTATGGACATCAGTTAGTTGCTCACGTCACTAAGGAAATACTTACATCCCAACGAGGCATTTATCCTAGACACTTTGGGCTGATTTTTACGTCTTTAAGCGACTGGGAAACCTTACTAGATCGCGTACTTTCTCGCCAGCTACTTTTTAGAGAAGAACCTAGGCAGCGATTTTCCAGTTTACCTTTAGAGCATCGTACCTTCTTTTTAGAATATCCGTTTTATAACTTAATGGAGTTTAAATATTACCGTCACGCCCAGTCTATTTTTGGTAGTTCTGACTACGCACAAATTGGCGATTCTGCTTGAGTGGTTCCGAAAGAGCCGCCACTACCTCTACTAAACTTCTTGGCTCTGTAATCATTGTGGCATGAGTCAAAACAGGCACTTGGACATTTTTACCTACTGGCATTTGGGAACTGTTGGCAGGAACAATCATTAAATCAAAAGGTGTCCAAATAGAGGTAAAATTCAACTGATTTAACATCGCAATATCTCGATTTAAATCTTGCAGAAAAGCACTATTAGGGCGCATTTGAATAGATCCAAGTCTGTCAAGAGCATATGCTATCCACGTGCCATTATGCGGAGAAGCTATGGTAATCAAGCGCTGAACGCGATCTATTCCCCCTAGGCGTTGGACATAGTAGCGGCTAACAATTCCTCCCATACTAAAACCGATGAGATCGAAAGGTTGTTCAGGTGCAAAAGTTTGGGCAACACAATCAGCAACTTGCTTACCTAACTGATCAAGACCTAAATAGCCATCACTAGGAATTAGATCCAAGTCATAGACAGACCAACCTAAATCAGTCAAGTAGGGAGCCATTCTCTGAAAAATTGCTCTTGTGTCGTTGATGCCATGAACTAATAAAACAGGATTGCGAGCGCTAAAATTCATGATACTCTGATGCCAAAATACTTCTTACTATTAATTATCTCGTTAGTAAATTTAGACTAAGGTGAGTGCATTTTTAACTGAAGTAAGATAATATACTCGTAATATTCAAACAAAATTAACTAACTTGCAGATTTAGGCTGATCTTTTGGGCTTAAGTTTGTAACTTACAGGCGCTTAACCACTGAGCAAGAATAGTTAAAAAAATTAAATAAATCTGAGCAAAAGATCGCTGTTTAAGTAAAGTTACTAGATTAGCACTTTGAAAATTGTCACTAAGGAGGATCAAGATTATGAAAGTTTATTTTCGTAATCAAGCCTCAACAGTCCAGTGTAAAGTTAGCATTTTCGGCTATAGCGTAACTCAGTCTTGCGAATGGGTTGCTAAAAAAGCTTCGATGGCAACTTTAATAGCATTGCTGGGAACAGGCGGGGGATTATGGACTGTAAGTGAAGCGATCGCCCCCCAAATTGCTCAAGCGAACACCGAACGTATTGAAATCTCCCTACCACGTCACCAAAATGAAACTTACCAAGGACTTGTAAATCGAGCAGAAGCAGCTGCTTTGAAATCGATTGAGCAAAGCTTCGCTCAAGATACGCAATTGACAAATGTCTCCATCGTGATTATGGGGCAAAATCACGGCAAGATTGCACCAGTTTTGTTTTTAAAAGTCGACAGAAGTGAATGGTTGAGTAATCCCGCGCTTCAGCATTGGGTGACATACTTTAGAAGTGCGCGATCGCTACTCGGACTTCAAGACGCAGCAGCTACCACTGCGACACCGAGAAATATCAGCAATCCTACTACAACAAAAACTATTACCCCAACCGCTACTACCCCTAATCAAACGCCAACTTCCAGCACTGATTCGGGTTCGCAACTACCAAATACTTCTACGATAATAACTCCAGCAACCAATGTTAGTCCAGAGAACCCTCCCACCTCAACTTCCGTAGATAACGTTGTAGCTCCAACCGCGCCCGTTAATAATGGCACGATAATCAATAATCCTACTACTATCAGTGTTCCTAACAATAGGGGCTTGCTCCCTAGTAATACTCCTGTTTCTGGAGTTACGAGACTAATACCCAATACGTCTAGAAATTTTACCAATACTATCCCTAACGCCACAAGCCCAAATCAGAATGTCTCGCCAGGTACTTCGCCTGCTGGACTCTGAGACGAATTTAACACTTAACTCAACAGCAGTGCTGCCTCAGTTCCAATCCTTTCAACTCCAAGGGTTGTAAAAAGTTGCTGTAAAAGCTATCATGGTTTATTAATATAAAGAAACATTTGAGTTTCAATGAGATAAATGTAAAGCTAACTAGAAGCTTAAAATGGTCATTTTGTCTCAAAAAGCTTTTTTAGTATGCCTGTGCTGCTAAAGCCAACAGGTATAATGAAGCCATTAACAAATAAAAGATTAAACTAATTAGAAAAAGCATAATTATAGAGTTTAAAGTCGATGGCAAAAACTTAAATTTGATTCAGTAAAAACATCCTCCTTATCAAGTGTTTATCAGCAAAATTAGCTGTCTAAGAAACAAGTTAACTCGGCTGAATCAACAAATCTAACCTCCATTACGCGAAGCTCGATCTAAGGTAGAAGCAGTGCAAAAAAAGCTTTCCGAGTCCAAGTCTCGCTCATTTTTAAGTTCTTTTGAAGAAAGTACAAAACTTTTAGCTAACGTAGAACAACTGCGAAATCAGCAGGCTGAGATATTAGCAAAGGGAAAAGAAGCTAATAGTCGCTCAAAACAACTGATTGCGATTGTGGGAAGCTCCCCCGGACAAACATCAGATACCTCGATTCTGCTATCAGAGCGAGTATTTCGCCAAAATTTAGCGTATTATACTGAAACTAGCGCTAAACTGGCAAATTTACTGTCTAAGTTGGCAGCAAATCACCTTGAAGTAATTGCCGAAAAACTTAAGCAGCAACAACTACAATCTGCTTTATTAAGCAGAAGTCGTTTGCTCCTAGGTAGTCCAATAGATATAAAAACACTAGAGCAACTTAGCCTGAATGTTCATAATACAACTTGGAAATCACGAGAAAGTGTATTTCAAGAACTAAAAGAAGTACGTATAGAGCGACAAAGGCTACGGAATAAAGCTGAAGAAATTGACCAGCAAATTAATCAATTTGAGTCTCAAATTGCGGAGTTAGCTCACCAAGAACTTGAACTTAATAGTTCACATGATGTGGAAATTGCTGATGCGGTTTTTGCTTCCAATGTCGCTAATTCGTCAGATGTGAGCAAATCCAATGCTGCTTATTTACCACAGATGTTAGTCAAGCCTAGCTTGGCTGAGGAAACGATTTCACCAAATCTGAAGTTAATATTACTAGCAGCGCTAACTCAGTCTCAGCAATGGTTTACCAAAACAACCCGGATGGCAACCTTAGTAATGTTGCTGGGGTTAACAGGAGGTTCTTGGGTCACTAATGAATTACTCATACCACAGATAGCCCAAGCTGAAACAGCTCGCATTGACCTTTCGGTTACTAGCAAACCCAATGAAACTTACGAAACATTGGTCAGTCGTGCAGAAGGAGCGGTACTTGCAGCAGTTCAAGACAAATTTGACCAGAATAAGCACTTAACGAGTGTTACGGTCATGGTAATGGCTGAAAATTATGGCTCAACCGCACCATTACTGTCTTTGGAAGTAAGCCGTAATCAGTGGCAGAAAAATCCTGATATCGAAATCTGGAGTACATACTTTGCAAATGCGCGATCGCTACTGGGATTAAGTAGTGAAGTAGCAACTACAAATAGCAGCACTCCAGCAACTGATACTGTAATAGATGCTGTCAATAGCTATGTGGTCAGTAGCCTAGAAACTGTTAAGGAAATTGCTCCTACGCCGCAAACTAATACTGTTAGTAAGTCGTTATATCCTGAAGCAGCTACTGATACGGGTAGTAACCGTGAGTCAGAATTTTCCTCAGTTACTAATAAAACAACTCCGCCCCAAATAGCAAATACTGAGACAGTTCTGCTTAACATCTCAATTACTAGCCAACCCAACGAAACCTACGAAACATTGGTCAGTCGTGCAGAAGAAGCGGTGCTTGCAGCAGTTGAAGAAAACTTTGATCAGAACAAGAAAATGTCGAATGTGACAGTCATGGTAATGGCTGAAAATTATGGCTCAACCGCGCCTGTATTGTCTTTAGAAGTAAGTCGTAGTCAGTGGCATAAAAGTCCTGATATTCAGCGCTGGGGTACATACTTTACAAGTGCGCGATCGCTACTCGGATTTAATAGTGAAGTAGCAACTACAATTAGCACTACTCCAACAACTAATTCGGCTGTAATAGCTAAACAACCTGTCAATAGCTATGTCAGTAGACTAGAAACTGTTAACGAAATTGCTCCTACGTCCAATCAAATCACTACTCCTAGTAAGGCAACAAATCCTGTATCAGTAGCTAATGCGGGTAATAACTATGAATTAGAATTTTCCGCGATTATTAATAAAACAACTGCACCACAGACAACAAATCCTGAAGCAGCAAGTATTGATCTCTGGGTTACTAGACAACTCGATGAAACCTACGAAACATTGCTCAGTCGCGCGGAACAAGCGGTGCTTGCAACAGTTGAAGAAAACTTTGACAAAAACAAGCAAATATCGAATGTGACAGTCATGGTAATGGCTGAAAATTATGGAGCAACTGCGCCAGTGCTGTCTTTGGAAGTAAGCCGCAATCAATGGCGTAAAAGTCCTAATATCCAACGTTGGGGTACATATCTGATGAGTGCGCGATCGCTACTCGGATTTAAAAATGTAGCAACTACCAACGATTTAGCAACTGATAGTTTTGATCAACCAGCACAATCAGAGATAGATAGCCTGTATAACAGCAACTCTAGCAATCCAGCAACTGATACCTTTGATCCATCAGCACAACCAGAGACTGATGACTCGTATATAGATAGTCTAGATAATAGCAACTCCAGTGATCCACCTACTGTTGCCCCTGTGCCATCACAACAACCTCCAAATAGCACTGCCCCTAACTCAGCATTTCCTAGCTCAATTCAACTCGTGAACTGAAAGTTTATCACCGTGTTCCAATAGCTCAAACTGTTAGTCTGGGTAGAGAAAATCTTACTCCTAGTAACCAATCAATTGTCAGAAACAATTGGTCATTGATTGTAGTCCAGATATGGCTACTCCTGTAATGCCAGATTAGCTCGCAGATAGCACCTGCTCAAACTAAAATGCCTACGCTCGAAGAGCGGATTTTCACGGGCTACACCGCGAAGCTATAGAATAGAAAGGTTGTGTAAAATTATCGGAGATGCAGTCATGGCTGTTCCTAAGAAGAAAACTTCAAAGTCAAAACGAGATAAACGCAAAACTACCTGGAAACGCAAAGCAGTTGTAGAGGCACAAAAAGCTCTGAGCTTAGGCAAGTCAATTCTAAGCGGACGTTCTAAATTTGTGTATCCAACTAAGGAAGAAACTGAAGAAGAAGAGTAATTTTGACAACAAACGGGCTAGGCTAGTTACCTGAATAAACACAAGCGAGGTGCTAGCTTGACGTTGTTAGCAGTGGGTAAATTACGCTCAAACTTCAATTACAGGTTTTCCATACTAGAGTAAGAGTCTTCAAGAAGTGATCTTTTTACACTAAATGCTAGGAAAATTTTTTCAAAAACCAGCAGCAGCAGAAAGCGATCGCGTCCCTCCTGGTCAATACTTAACTAAGGGGTTTCCTGTCCTCACCTATGGTCAAACACCTCAAATCAACATTGAGGAATGGCAATTTCGAGTGTCGGGGTTGGTAAAACAATCTGCTACCTTCATTTTGTCAGACTTTATGGCGCTGCCGCAACACGAGTTTACAGCCGATTTTCACTGTGTAACCCGTTGGTCTAAGCTTGATGTTAAATGGACTGGCGTTAAAGTAACGGACTTCATGCGTCTAATTGAAGTAGACCCAAAAGCAGTTCACGTTATGGAACACTGCTACGGCGGTTACACTACGAATATTCCTTTAGAAGACTTTGTGCGGGAAGAAAACTTTTTTGCTCACACTGTGTTCGGTGAACCTCTACCAGCAGAACACGGTGGTCCTCTGCGGCTAGTAGTTCCTCATCTCTATGCTTGGAAGAGTGCCAAGTGGATTAATGGTCTAGAATTTTTAGATCATGAAGAATCCGGTTTCTGGGAACGTAATGGCTATCACCGACGCGGAGAACCTTGGGCAGAAGAACGCTATAGTTGATTTGAAGAGTGGACAATTGACAATTGACAATTGACAATTGTCCCGATCTCGGGAATAAAAATCCCCTTGTCCAAAAACCTCACGAATAAATGTCAACTGTCAACTGTCAACTGTCAACTTTTTAAGAGTGAGCAGTGAGTAGTGAGTAGGGGGAGTTACTACCATTCTCTTCAGGGTAGTTTTTACGGACGAGCTACTCACTATTTTTTACAAACCAATAATTCGCTTTAGTAGTTGCAATTTGCCCTCATATGGAGCGTATCGCAACTTCGAGTCAAGCCACAAAGATTTGTGCAATACACTTTTGTAGTGAGAGAAGATATCAAAACTTGCTTTACCGTGATAGCTACCAATACCGCTATCGCCAACACCACCAAAAGGTAGAGATAAAACACCAAGTTGGATTACACAGTCGTTGATACACACACCACCAGATGTGGTTTCCTGCAATACTCGCTTTTGCAGGTTTTTGTTTTGAGAAAATAAATATAAAGCTAAAGGTTTGGGTCTTTCGTTAATAATCGCGATCGCCTCTGATAGATCATTATATTCAACAATCGGCAGAATTGGTCCAAAGATTTCATTTTGCATAACTGGGTCTGCTAACGAAACATGATCAATTAAGGTCGGCGCAATGTAACAATCATCTGGATTAATATCACCACCGATAATAATTACACCGTTTTGTAAAAATTTAACTAAACGATAAAAGTGTTTTTGGTTGATAATTCTGGCATAATCAGGGCTAGTATTTGGTTGCTCGCCATAAAAATTATAGATACATTTTTCGATACTATCTACTAAATTTTGCTTAATGTTTTTATTTACTAAAAGATAGTCAGGGGCAACGCAAGTTTGACCAGCATTAATAAATTTACCCCAAGTAATTCGTCTAGCAGTATATTCAATATTAATATCAGTATCTACAATACAAGGACTCTTGCCACCAAGTTCAAGTGTAACTGGTATTAGCTGTTTAGCCGCCGCCTCCATGACAATTTTGCCAATTTCTATACTACCAGTAAAAAAGATGTGATCAAACTTTTCAGCTAATAGCTGTTGGCTTGTTTCTGCACTTCCTTCTAATACTGCAATATAAGCTGGATTAAAGTATTTCTGGATAATATCAGCTACGACAGAAGATGTATGAGATGCAATTTCTGAAGGTTTGAGAATCGCACAGTTCCCTGCTGCGATCGCACCTACTAAGGGTGCAATTATCAGCTGAAATGGGTAATTCCAAGTTCCAATAATCAAAATAACCCCCAGGGGTTCTGCATAAATACGCCCAAAGCCAGGAAATTGCTCAATTCCAATTGGCGCTTTCTTAGGCAAAGTCCAAGACTTGATATGTTTAATAGCATAATCAATTTCTTTTACTACCCAAAGTTCAGTAGCATAAGCTTCAAATTCTGGTTTATTTAGATCCGCCTTTAAAGCATTAATGATTACTGATTGATGCTCAATAATTGCTTTTTTGAGAGTTTTTAACTGTTCAATCCGAAATGTAATATCTTTACATTTACCAGTTTTGAAAAACTCACATTGTTTGCGGATAATATCATTGACCGCTAATTGAGTAATCATCTTTTTATCCTAGAAATACAAAATTAGGTTTTACAAACACTCATAACCTTTATTTTGCACTATGGAGTAGGAAACACTTGCAAATAAGCTGATTTTTCGTTATAGTCTTTCTTGTAATCAAAATATGAGCGCTAATAAAAATTTCTCACAGATTCCTATTATTACACTCTACCTCAAAAAGCTAAAAAAGAGTAGGCCTCGATAAATTTCTATATCTTTAATAGCTTGGCTAATACAGCAATTTGGGTGCAATATCTTGTAGTCATTGTTAAGGCTATCTGGCTTTAAGCAGCTAGCCTTTGAAAGTTTAACCCCAGTCAGAATATAGGGTAGTTGAATTTTAGTTATTGTTGGATAGGTAGACGGACAGCAAATATACTACCTTTGCCTGGTTCTGAATTCACTTTGATTGTACCTTGATGAGCTTCTACGATTCTGCGGGAGAGGTAAAGTCCTAAACCACTACCAGAACGCTTGTGGCTTCCTTGGCGAAATCTCTCAAACAAAGTAGCTTGTTCCTCAATCGGAATACCTGAGCCTGTATCCTCTACAGTAATTGTCACGTAGTCACTGGAGGTTTGCGAAGGTGGGTTGAGGTTGATTGTCACTGAGCCAGTATCGGTAAATTTGATCGCATTTCCTACCAAATTAGTAAATAGGCGGTGGAGTTCTAAGCGATCGCCAATAACTTTAGTATTAGCTGACTGATCCCCATTATTTAGCTGTAATGATAGTTTTTTTTCTTCAGCTAAAGTAGTTAATTCTTTGACAATTTCTTCAAGCAAATCATGAAGATCAACAGGTGAGAAGACTATGTTTTTGCGACCAGCTTCAAAGCGATAAACTTCGAGTAAAGTATTTACCATTTGCAGCAAGTTTTGGTTGCTACGAGCCATCGTCACGATCGCTTCCTGCATATTTGGCGATAGTTCTCCCAACACTCCTTGTTGAAGCAGCAATAGCATTCGATCTGCTGCTACCAAAGGTGTGCGGAGATCATGAGTAAGGCGAGAGACAAAATCTTCGCGTTGACGGGCAATTTGATCGCGCTCGTCTACACTATGCTTGAGACGCAAAAGCGATCGCACTCGCGCCAGTAATTCATCAACTTCAACAGGCTTACGAATAAAATCATCTGCACCTATATCTAGTCCTTGCGCCACACTAGGCGAGTCGTGGGCAGTGATTAGGAGAATTGGGATAAATGACAATTTGGTATCTTGTCTAATCCGCTTAGTAACTTCAAAGCCATCCATTCCCGGCATCATAACATCTAGCAGCACCAAACTAGGTGGAGACTGCTCGATTTCTGCCAACGCAGAAGGACCATCTTCTGCTGTACTAATTTTATAGCCTTCTTCCTCCAAAATAGTTTGGATTAGGAATACATTGTCAGGAGAATCATCTACAACAAGGATATGGTCAGACAAGGCGGGTTGCGAACTCATGAACTATGAAGGTGTATTGTAAGGTTAATGTTTTTTAATATAAATAGGTATCTGTATCATTTTTTCCTGTGAGTGCCGAATTAACCTCCTACTCGCGAAGGATTCTTTAGCAATTTATTTACATCAATTAACGGTTGACACTTTATACTAAATCCGAGTAAAAATTAGTTTGCCAGAGAATTTAAAAATATTTAGCTACGCTGATGTAGATAACAACGCTAGCGGTTGAGGTGGGTGAAGTAGAGCGATCGCACATCTTGCTATTTAAACCGAGTATTTGCGCTCAAATTTATTTTGAAGCTAAAGTAGAGGCGGAAATTAAAGCTAGTGAGTATGAGCAGACCTGTTTTTCAGTTAAAAACGCTTCTTCCTAGCCAACATAGCTTGAATTTCCCTGCTTCGGGCCAACCATCTCTAAAAGTTGCAACGCTTATTTTCGTTTCTTTCCTTGTTTGTGTGTGGGTTGGGGTAATACTACTCACAGGCTTTTTGACAATTGGTGGAGTTCCAGCGCCTATTATTGTGAGCTTCATTCAAGACGAAACGGCGCGAAGTGCTTATTTTAGAGGCGATAGCAAGAAACTTCATGATCGGCTACAGGATATGGGTGTAGAAGAGCAAATAAAAGCATTCTACCGACCTCAAATTGGTGATGAAGAGCAACTAGACCAATACATTCACCAACTTTTATATAATCGCACTGGTCATGTAGGTGATGCCTACAAAGTCAACTCTAAAGGAATTTTAGTTTTGAAGCGTCAGAAACCTCGTCTATCTTCCTAAATGGGCGGGGTAGTTTAACTGAGTCATTCTAGCGATCAGCAACTCATAAGTAGTTAAACAAAATTAATTACATAGTTCTCTCCAAACTCTTTGAGCACCTTCTCAACATACTGAACTAAGCTTTGCCAACTTCGATAAGCACTGATCTCAATCCATTCGTACTTGATAAACC
>JAHHHE010000131.1 GCA_019359535.1 Gloeocapsa sp. UFS-A4-WI-NPMV-4B04 | reverse complement strand
CCGTTCTCCAGTCAATTGCTTTGTCAACATCTTGGGCGGATTGATTGCTTACTGCCATCAACCGAAGAAGCCGTCCATTGCGCTCGAACACAATTTGCTGCTCCCGGCTTAACCCGAACTCAGGTTAGTCTAGGTGCAAATGGGACTTATGTAGACGATGAACCAATCTCTCAAGTGCCAGTTGTTGATGGAGTAATTATTCGCCTTACTGCTTCTGGGCCAAAGATCCAAATTTGTCTTGAACCAGGTAGTTCTATTGAAGAAATTAAAAAAGCTAATATTGCAGAAGTAAGCCCTAATCCAACTGGGTAAAAATCAGGGAAACTTAAATTATAGGTGAGGGTGTTACACACGGCTTAAACACTAGACTCAGTGAAAATATCCATGAGCGATCGCCCTAAAAACGTCAATTCCTTTAAAATTGAAGCCCCGCCTGAAGTAGAACGAATGGGCTTTACGTGGTTAATTGCTGCCGCGATCGCAACCATTATCTTATGGCAAGTACCTATAGGTGGCTATATCCTTTATCCCTTCACCATCCTGGCAACTTGGTTTCACGAGATGGGACATGGCTTAATGGCATTGCTGTTAGGAGGATGGTTTGAGAAATTACTGATTTTTCCCAATGGTTCCGGTGTTGCATATCATAGCGGTTCGTTATTTTTAGGTCGAATTGGTCGCGCTTTAGTCGGTGCTGCGGGGCCGATGGGGCCGCCTATTGCGGGTGCTGGTTTAATTTTGGCTTCGCGGCGATTTAAAACGGCGCATTTAAGTTTGCAGCTTTTAGGGATTGCTTTAATTGTCTCCGCCTTGATCTGGGTGCGATCGCTATTTGGCTTTATAGCAATTGGGTTACTAGGGTTATTTATTCTGGGTATTGCTTTCAAAACACCCCGTTGGGTACAGGGTTTTGCTATCCAGTTTTTGGGAGTACAGGCTTGTGTAAGTACGTTTCATCAAGTTGATTATTTATTTAGCCGTACAGCAGGGCCTTTAGGATTGTCTGATTCTGGTCAAATTGCCCAGCAGTTATTTTTACCTTACTGGTTTTGGGGTGGATTAATGGCGATCGCTTCTCTATATTTGTTAGTCCAAAGCCTCCGCCTTGCCTACCGTTCATCCTAATAATGTAACTTAAGATAGATGCATAGTTAGGTATTTTAAAACTAAGAGTAAGAATACCAAGATAAAGTCATTCCAGTTGGAGGACTTAGTTAATGAAGGCACTCCTGCTTTACCCCCGTTTTCCTCAGACCTTCTGGTCCTACGATCGCTTCATGCAAATGGCAGGGCTGAAAGCATTTATTCCACCTTTAGGTATCATTACAGTTGCTGCCCTATTGCCACAAGACTGGGAAATTCGCTTTTGCGATCGCAACGTTAGTTGTGAAACAGATGCTGATTGGGAGTGGTGCGACATCGTTATCCTATCGGCTATGTTGGCTCAAAAGCCAGATTTTCATGAACTAATCCGCAAAGCTGTACGGTGTGGTAAGAAAGTAGCAGTGGGTGGACCCTATCCAACATCAGTTCCTCAAGACGCGCTTAATTCTGGGGCAAATTATTTGATTTTGGATGAGGGCGAATTAACTGTACCGCAGTTTATCGAAGCAATTAACCAAGGTCAAAGTCAAGGAATTTTTCGGGCTGCTGAAAAGCCTGATGTCACACTCAGTCCTATGCCTCGATTTGATCTACTTCAGCAAGATCAATACCTAATGATGGCAATTCAGTTTTCTCGTGGTTGCCCTTTTAACTGTGAATTCTGTGACATTATCAGTCTTTATGGTCGTAAACCTCGTACCAAAGAACCAAGCCAAACATTAGCAGAACTGCAAGCTATTTATGATTTGGGTTGGCGAGGTTCTGTTTTAATTGTCGATGATAACTTTATTGGCAATCAGCGCAATGTCAAACGCCTATTACGAGAATTAATTCCTTGGATGAAGGAGAATAACTATCCTTTCACCTTCTTGACTGAAGCCTCAGTTAATTTGGCAGAAGATACTGAACTATTAGAATTGATGGCACAAGCGGGTTTCTATGGTGTATTTTTGGGGATTGAAACCCCAGATCAAGATAGTCTCCAGGTTACTCGCAAGTTTCAAAACACTCGCAACCCTCTAGTAGAAGCTTGTCGGGCAATTAATCAAGCAGGGTTGCTGATTTATGCTGGATTTATCATTGGCTTTGATGGAGAAAGGACGGGCGCTGGCGAGAGAATTCAAGCCTTTGTAGAAGAAACCAGTATTCCCCAACCGATGCTAGGTATTTTACAAGCATTGCCTAATACAGCTTTGTGGGAAAGATTGAAGAAAGAGCAGCGACTCTTAGAAGGTGTCGGCGGTGTTGAGGTAGGAGATCAAAATTCTATGATGAATTTTCTACCTACACGACCGTTGAATGAAGTTTGTGAAGAGTATGTTGTAGCAATTTGGACAATGTATGAACCAGCTAACTATCTAAGACGCTGTTTTCAGCAATGTCTGAATATTACTCCTAATCCGAATCTTCAGCAGAATATGTACTTTCCTCCAGGTAAAGGGATAAGGCTTGCAGCTCAGTTATTCTGGAAGCAAGGCTGGTGTCGCTCTGAAATTCGGGGTCAATTCTGGCGACAGCTTTGGATACTTTTGCGTACCAAACCACAATTCCTAAATATGTATCTTGGCTTATGTGCAGCTGGTGAACATTTTTGGGAGTACCGCGATTTAGCTAGAAAACGCATTACTCAGCAGCTAGGCGTTGATCCTTTGTCCGTAGATGTGCCAGTTACAGCACAGATGGCTGTAAGTGCCTAAATTGGCTTGTAACTGTTTATACTTTTAAGTTCTGTTGTTAGTTAATTATAAAAAAGCTAAGTTCTAGGCGATCGCTTTCTTATCGCTTCTCGTTCAAAACCCTTGTATTGTCTATCATTAAGGGTAATCAGAAAGCTTAAATAAGCACGTAAACGATATGTGTAACAGCTTATCATCGGGTACGTGGAGGCTGACGATTTAAAACCTTCCAAGTGGCAGGGCCAACAACACCATCAGGATTAAGACGATAGCGACTTTGGAGAGCTTTAACGGCAATCTCAGTTTGAGGACCAAAAACCCCGTCTACAGAGCCTTTAAACAAACCAAAGACTTGTAATCGTTGTTGTAATTTTTTAACAGCAGCGCTTCGCATTGCCAGACGCAAAACAGGCAAATTTACTTCTGTTGAAGCAGGAGTTTTAGCGGGTTTTGGAGTTGATGGTTTAGTTGCTGTTGCAGCAGTTTGAGCGGGTTTTGGAGTTGATGGTTTAGTTGCTGTTGCAGCAGTTTGAGCAGGTTTTGAATTAGTAACTCTAGTGGTGTTAGGTACGGAAGTGTTGGCAGCAGGTGGGGGTGTTCTAGTAGTAGTAGCTGGAACCGGAAAAGCTGCTGCGGCTGATGCTGTTGGCACGAGGGGAAATAACCGCTCCCAAGTTCCTGCGTTAACAATGCCATCGGGATTCAAGCCTGCTGCTTTTTGAAATTGGGAAACAGCAGTAGCTGTACTTTGACCATAATCTCCATCTACTGCACCTGTGTAATACCCCAAAAGCTTCAAAACAGCTTGGAGTTCAGATACAGCCGTTCCTTGACTACCAGCTTTCAGCGAGGGACGATTGATCCCAACTCCTGCCGTTACTTGAGCTACGTACTCAGTTGATGTTGCGATCGCTTGAGTGTTTCCCCAAACAAAAGCCAGTAATCCAAAGGTTCCTAATAACCTTGTCATCATATAAAATCTGGTTGATTAGTCAGCATAAAAAGTATGGGCGAAAATAAATAATCCCTCTCCTCTGCTCCCCTGCAATCATCAAGAATCCCTGTGGCGTTGACTCCCAGGGAGTGTCAAAACATGAATCTGTTTTTAAGGATACAGCCCTTGGTAACTAGATTGAAACTGGTGTAACCAGACTATTAACGGCTGATTCTGGGCCGACGAGAGAAACATAAGGTTCAAGAAAATATTGGCAAGCCGCCTGCTGTAACTCAGGTGCAGCTAGATCAGCAACTGCTTTTTGAAACTGAGTGTCAAACGTAATCCCTAACCCCATAATTTCATACCAGCCAAAAATCTGAGCAATTTGGGCGTTAGTTTGTTTACCCAAGGCGTATTGACCGAGTAATTTATTCTTAGCTGCTTGGAGTGCGTCTTCACTGATCTGACTGGTACACAGTAGCTCAACTTCTGTCTGTAGTCCTGCTAGTGCGATCGCTGTATTTTCGGGAGCCGTACCCATATAAACCACAAACGGAGCCACATCTTGGCGTGTCGGGTAAAATGCTGAAACTTCGTACGCTAAACCCCGCTTCTCACGCAGTTCCACAAACAAGCGGCTAGAAAGTCCATTCCCTAAGTAAGTAGAGACTAACTTAAGCGCGGTGTACTCAGCACCTCGTACCGATGGAGCTAAATAACCTAGCATGACGATCGATTGCTGGGTTTGCTGTGGTGTCATTGTACGCCCAGGCTGATGCGCTAAAGCTGGTAGCTTCAAAGTTGGTAACGGCACTGCGGGAGCTTCCCAATCACCCAACACTTGCTCGACTAAAGCAACGGCAGCAGCTGGTGTTACTCGACCAGCGATACTAATTACTACATTATCTGGGCGAAAGTACGTTTGATGATACTGTTGCAGATCAGCACGGCTAAATGTGGCTACTGTTGCTTCTATCCCCAACCCTGACATAGCGTAGGGATGATTTTGGTACATTGCTTGTCGTAGCTTGTCGAAAGCGATCGTAAACGGCTGCTCTTGCTGAGAACGAATAGCTTGTAAAGCCAAACGCCGTTCTAGTTCTACCTCGACTTCTGGAAATGAAGGCGATCGCAATATTTGCCCCGCCAATTCCAAAATCTCTTCAAAATCGGATGTTACTGTTTTTAAACTCAGCAAAAAATAATCTGTAGCAGCATCAGTACCTAAACTTGCGCCTACAGATTCCACCCGTTCAGCAATTTCCAAAGAAGATAGCTTTTGTGTGCCTTTTGTAAGAACGGCTGACAGTAAATGCGCTAATCCAGCTTGTTCTTGTGACTCCCAATAACTACCTGCTCCTACAAATATCCGTGCAGCAATAATATCCGCAGCCGGATTTTCTGCTACAAGCACGACAATACCATTGTCCAAAACTGTGCGATGAATATGCTGATTTTGTAGCTCTGCTGTCACTTGTTTTTCGTTATCCGTTGTCATTTGTCTGTAGGTCGAGGCAAAAGTGAGTAGTGAAGAGTGAGTAGTGAGTAGTGTAACTTAAAAGCCAAATTAACCCTTCAAGAACATCACGAAAGTGAGTAGTGAAGAGATAGGAAGTGAATAGCAATAAATTTTCTATCCCCTGCTCACTACTCACTACTCACTGCTCACTACTCACTTCCTATCTCTTCAGACTAACAAGGTTTTAGCACTGTAACCGCGTAAGAGTGCGGTGATAGATAGTTTTGCGCCAAACTTCGGAGTTCTTCGGCTTGAAAAGACTGAATTTGCGCTGGATATATCATTGCTAATTCAACTTGAGCGATCGTATTGTAGTAGCCGTAAAGACCTGCAAGCTGAGTCGGTGTTTCTGTAGAAAAGGCATAATCATTACACAGAAAGCGTTTACAACGAGCAAGTTCCCCAGGGGATATAAGTGTGTTTTGCAACTCATTCAGGTGAGCGCGAATTAGCTCCTCGACGCGCTCTAGCTGTTGCGGCTCTAGCCAAGCCGTAATTGTAAATAAACTCGACTCTCGCTGTAATGAAAAATTACTACTAATTGCCTGTACTAAGTGTTGCTCTTCCCGAAACTCTCGGATTAAACGGGAACATCGCCCTTCTGTCAAAAGTACCGAAAGCAAATCCAATCCATAAGCACTACGGACACGCTCTACTCCAGGCGCTGTCCAAGCCATCATTAATCGCGCCTGTTCTAACCTTGGTAGACGTATTTCTTGGCGGCGAACCCCAGCTAGTAGTGGTTCTTCCACCGCTTCTAACTCAGGATAATTAGAACGAGTTGAAAATTGCTGAAAAGTACGGTTTACCAGTTCTAGAGCAGGTTCTTGAGTCATTCCTCCTACCACTACTACCGTCATATTTTCCGGTTGATAGTGAGCGCGGTGAAAACAACGCATTCCCTCTGGTGACTGATTCATCAACTTTAGTTTACTACCCAAAACTGAGCGCCCATAGGAGTGGCGCTGGTAAATACTCTCGCTGAGAGCCTGGAATCCTATCCAATCTGCATCGTCATAGCAAGAGCTAATTTCTTCTAGCACTACGTCGCGTTCCCGCACGAACTCATCATCTGGAATTGCGGCATTTAACAGTAGTTCTGCTAAGTAGGGCAAAGTATCTTCTAGATAAGGCGCTGCTGTAGTGACGAAGTAATGGGCGTAATCATGGCTAGTAGCAGCATTCGCTATTCCGCCGCGATTCTCAATGACATAATCAAATACTCCAGGCGGCAGTGAATCAGTGCCTTTGAAGATCATGTGTTCTAGAAAGTGAGCCATGCCATACGAGTCCTCAGTCTCGCGGCTAGCACCTGCTCTTACCCAAACATCTGTTACTACTACAGGTGTGGCGGGAAGGTATTGATGAATAAAAGTTAACCCATTGTCTAGCTTAGTAACAGTAGCTGGAGACACTGGAGCAGTCAGCAATTGTGACAAGCAGTTTAAGCTCAAATTAAGATTGATTTAAATTCAATCATCTTAGCGTTTTCTGCTTGACTAAATTGTATTCATTAATACAAAAATTCAACGATGCGGTGGGAGCGCGATTGCAAATCCTAAAAATAATCAAAACTCTCTCTGTCTCGTAAACAAAGAGAGTTAATCATATTTGAGTTCACCGCAACGCCGTCTTACCTCAGTTTTAGACCTGGAAGAACCAGGTGGGCACTATTTTGTCTGGCTTAAAGTTTCCGGGTACAAGCCCGGTCTACTGCTGCTAGAGCTTTTTAGTTCCCTTATTGGAAAAGACATAGATCAAAAACATTATTGGCAGTCACCAACGTCGCAGTTGAACTTCCCTATTTTGACACTTCAAGCCCTAAACGACAACTGGATTCTTTATGTTCTTAGCTTTTTATTTACACATCGCCGTACCACAGCGATTCAACTTTTTCAGCGATTCCAATTGACTGGGTTGGATTTCGGGAATCCAGCAAAACTGTAACATGACCCAACTTCCGCCCCGGACGAGATTTACTTTTGCCGTACCAGTGAACGTGCGAACCCTCAATTTCAGTTAATTGTTGGCGTTTGACAATGTAGTCATTTTGTGCATATTCATAACCGAGTAGATTAATCATTACTGCTCCCTGATACTGGAGAGCCGGATTGCCCAAGGGTAAATCACAAACCGCTCTTAAGTGCTGCTCAAACTGAGATGTTTTACAAGCATCTAGAGTGAAATGTCCAGAATTATGAGTACGGGGCGCAATTTCATTTACTAGCACTTTGTTGTCGGAAGTAAGAAATAGCTCAATGCCAAATATACCCACTGCTTGGAGGCTGTTTAGGAGCGTATGAGCGATCGCTTCTATCTCTGCTACCACACTTGAGCTAATATCAGCAGGCGCAAAAACACGCCGACACACTTGTTCTTCTTGCTGTGTTTCTACAATTGGGTATATGACAATTTCGCCAGTAGAGGAACGCGCAGCAATTACGGCTAATTCCCGTTCAAAAGGGATAAATTCTTCTAATAAAAACAGTGACTGCCATTCCTGCTGGTTGAAGTAAGATTCCAACCTCTGCTGCAAAGCATTCATATCCTGGATAATAAAAGTACCTTGTCCGTCATAACCGTGACGACGAGCTTTTAGCACCAAGGGGAAATTTAACTGGGCGTCTAGTAGCAATTCATGAATTGCCTCTGAATTAAATTCGCAATCTAAAGCAACAAATTTAGGAACAGGCAGATTTAACTGTTTTAAGTAGCAGCGTTGATCGTATTTATCTAGTAGCGGAGATAATACCTGTAGTGCTGGACGAAAACAGACACCTTGCTCCGCTAAAGGTGCTAAAGCTTCTAAATTGACAAACTCATTTTCAAAGGTAATGACATCGCAGCGACTAGCTAACTGCGCTGTAGCAACGGCATCATCAATTGGGGCGAAAATAGTTTCAGAGGCAAACGCTATAGCAGGATCGTGAGGACTCGGCGTTTGTACCACTAATTCAATACCCAACTTTTGGGCTGCACTCGCCATCATCCAAGCAAGTTGCCCTCCACCAATTACACCAACCCGCTTCATCGACATCCTAAAGAATAACGAGTTTCAATACCAGTTTTGGGATTCACACCACTGGCTTTTTCACAAAGTTCCTTAATTTGCGCTCTATCGAGAATTGCATCACTTAAGTCAGCATTTGTGATATCGACATCAGTAAAAATAGCACGTAGTAAAAGTGCTTCGGTTAAAACAGCATCGCTTAAATCAGCCCCAGTTAAGTTAACTTGATCGATCATTGCATTACTTAAATCTGCACCGTGCAGATTTGTCCCCGTCATTACAGAAGCACTAAAAACTGCCCCGCGCAAGTCAGCATTAGTAAAATTAGCTGATTCCATATTGGCGTTAGAAAACTCTGCTGTTCGCAATGTTTGTCCCGAAAAGTCACGCCCTTTCAACTCAGCGTTACTAAATGAGAGTGGTGGGGCATAGTCAGCCCCTTGTGCAGGTGCAGCCCAGAATAAAATTAACACTAGAAGTAACGCTGTTAGTTGCTGCCAAAACATATTGGATTATTGGTTAAGAATTTGATTATTTGAATGCTGCTTTTAAGCTTACCGCATCTCAATTCTGGCTCGAATGGTATATTTAATTTGAATCTTGGTTGATGAAGTTTAAACAAGCTTTTGTTAACTTGGCTAATTACGGCGATTTCATTAAATTGAGTAATTTATGAGGAACTTGCCTCAAGCCGTTCTTGGGAATCTCCCCCAAAGCCTAAATAACCGCGTGGGGTAATCATCCAATCGCCGTGAGTACGGGTACTTTGGTTGCCAATTAAAACTGTGGTGAGCATATCAACGGAAGTATCAAGTAATTTATCCAGTGTGGTGAGGGTAATTTGCTCATCTTCACGGTATGCAGAACGGACAATGGCTACTGGAGTATTCGGATTACGGTATTTTAGGAAGATACTTATAGCACTAGCTAGCTGCTGTTTGCGAGTTTGCGATCGCGGATTATAAAGAGCAGTAACAAAATCAGCTTCTGCTGCCGCTTTTAGGCGCTTTTCAATTACTTCCCAAGGTGTCAACAAATCACTCAAGCTAATAGCGCAAAAGTCATGCATTAGTGGTGTACCCACCCTCGCGGCGGCAGCTTGCAAAGCGGTAATTCCAGCAAATAACTGGACACTCGGAGTCTTACCATCCCAACCTTGTGCTTGTAATTCTTCGAGTACCAACCCCGCCATGCCATAAATACCAGAGTCGCCAGAAGATACTACGGCTACAGTTAATCCCCATCGAGCAAGTTCAATAGCACGTTGAGCGCGTTGGCGTTCTTGGGTAATTGGTAGCGCTTCTACAATCTGATTTGGTTGCAGCAAAGGAGCAATCAGATTGATATACAGCGAGTATCCAATGACGGCATCAGCACCAGATATAGCAACTTGAGCAGCAGGGGTAATTTGGTTTAATTGTCCAGGACCTGTACCAACGAGTAATAATTGACCTGTACGCCCAGTATATTCTTGTTCAGCTTGGGCGATCGCGATTGTTACTGCTCCTGGTTGTCCTTCAGCACGAAAAATTTGTTTATTAACTACTAAAGACGATACATTAGCAGCACTCAAAGCAGCAGCTTCAGCTACGCTAGGGGTTCCTACTTCTGCTGCGACAATTGCTGAGGGGTTGGGTACATCAATTGAGCGCAGGATATCAGACGTAAAGGTTTTTAAAGGCAAATTTCTATTGCGGCACACTTGAAGTAAGCCAACTTCATCCGCTTTAATGTCAATAGTGGCAATACCCGCGATCGCACTTTCGGCTAGTTGATGCTCTTGGCATACTTGCTCAATCGCTGTTTCAATTAATTGCTGCGATGTTCTCCGTTCACAACCAATTCCTACCCACAATACTCGCGGATGCCAATGTACTTGGGGAGGCGAGAGGCGAGAGGCGAGAGGCGAGAGACTAGGAGTAATATAAATTTTTGCTTTGGGTGTAATTGATAAGGAATTAGAATTGGGAATCCAGAACTCAGAAGATTCGTTTTCTGATCCCTGATCCTTGATCACTCCCTGTTGCCAAAGGATAGAACCTGCTGATTGAATTACTTGCACTGGTTGATTATTTGCGATCGCGGAACTTACTTCAGTCCAATTCCCTTCACCTCTTTGCCAGCCAAAGGGAACGCCTATTATATCGACTGCTGGTAGTCCTAATCCAGAAGCAGCGCCTGTTAAAACTGGTGTTGCGCCAATTAAATGGGCAATTAACTGAGCAAGCTTGTCAGCACCGCCTTGATGTCCACTACATAAACTAATGACAAATTTACCTGCTTCATCTATGACGACAACAGCTGGATCAGAGGATTTATGTTGCAATAGAGGTGCAATTAGCCGCACAACTGCCCCAGTTGCCAAACAGAAGACAAAAGCGCGGTGTGTGTTCCACAGGCTAGCTAGATGAGTTTTAAGGGAACCAGTGTAGAACTGTGCTTCGGTAACGCTTGTCAAAGAATCTGGTAGCCAGATTGTACTAATCTCAGACAAGGATTGTAATTTTTTTGCGGCAGTGGAAGTAGTAGCGATTGCCGCTATCGGTGAGAATTCAGCTAACAGCAAGTTTTTTTACCTTATTGCCTCACAAAGTTGGGCGGCGTAGCCAAGAGCCAATTTTTTGGAACCATTGAGTTGGACTATCTGCTGGACGGTAGTTTTTGTCAAACATTGAAAGAATTAGTGGTAGTCCGCCTACTTTGGCACTCATTAACAAGTGCATGGCAATCGCCAATACTATCACTATCCATGAAATTAAGTGTATGTAATACCAAGTATGATTTAATTCGCCTCTTGGCAGCCAGTTTTCATCTTGAAATTTACCTGAGACTACAGCCAACATAGCAGCTACTAATGTTCCAGTGTTGACAATTCGGTGCAGGGTATACCACCAAATTGGTTTACCTACCAAAGTTAGTTTCTTAATTGAGTCAGATTGTACTAAACGTTTTTGACCAGACCGTATACAGTACACGAAAAATATTATAAAAATAAAAAATAAAAAAAAACCGAATGTGCCATGAACATCAATTAAACTTCGGTTAGCTTGGGACAGAGAAAGTCTCCCAAACCTTCCATCCCAACTGTCATAAACAAAAAATCCTGTAATAACTGCACCAAAAATTAATAAAGCATTGATTCCGTGAAGTAGGCGCAGAAGCAATGGTTGGTATGGCTTAGAGCGAGTTCTACTCATATTCTCACATTCTTAAGGGACGCTCTCACCGCGTCCCTTGTGGTTAGATATTAGCGTTTAATCAATCAGTGGCTGAGTTTGATTTACATCCACTTGTGTTCCTACACTGCTTACGACTGCGGGTTGCAGCGTTGAGGTATTGGTAATAGAATTGTTAGCCAAGGTAAACAAGGGGTTCGACAGAATCCCCGCCAAAGAAGTGGCGACTAGCGATAGCACCAACCCTACTTGCAAAGGTCGCATTCCAGGAAGATCCCAACGTACTTCAGGATAATTTCTCACGGCATCCGACACTTCTTGCGGCTCTTTGACTACCATCATTCTGACGACTCGGATGTAGTAGTAAATCGAGACTACGGTAGTGACTAATCCCAGCAATACTAAGCCATAAAGACCTGCCTGCCAACCAGCCCAAAATAAGTATATTTTGCCAAAGAACCCAGCCAAGGGCGGGATGCCTCCTAAAGACAGTAGGCAAATACTTAGGCACAATGTTAAAAGTGGGTCTTTTTGGTACAAGCCGGAGTATTCACTAATTTGGTCAGTTCCTGTCCGCAACGAGAACAGAATTACGCAGCTAAAACCGCCTAAATTCATGAACAGGTAAACCAAAAGGTAAAACACCATACTGGCATAACCAGCATCGGTTCCAGCAATTAAACCAATCATGATGAACCCGGCTTGAGCGATCGAGGAATAAGCCAGCATTCGTTTCATGGTGGTTTGAGCCAACGCAACAACGTTACCCAAAATCATACTCAGAACGGCGAGGGCGGTGAATACGAAGTGCCATTCGTCTGTTAGTAAAGGGAAAGCCGTTGTCATTAACCGAATTGCTAGGGCAAATCCAGCTGCTTTTGAACCAACCGATAAGAAGGCAATAACTGGGGTAGGAGCGCCTTCATAAACGTCTGGTGTCCACTGGTGGAAAGGCGCGGCGGAGATTTTGAAGGCAATCCCAGCAATTACAAATACTAGAGAAATGACAAGAGCTAAAGATTGTCCGGCATTTGCGCTATTCAGTCCAACCGCGATCGCACTTAGTTGTGTTTCGCCGCCTGATAAGCCGTATAGCAGCGAAACTCCATAAAGGAAAACAGCTGTACTAGCTGCGCCAATCAGCAGATATTTCAGTGCTGCTTCATTCGAGCGGGGGTCGCGCTTAGTGTAGCCTGTCAGCAGATATGAGGAGATACTCAGAGTTTCCAGGGAGATGAAAATCATCACTAGCTCTGAAGCGCCGGATAAAAACATTCCTCCCAAGGTAGCAGTGAGCAAAATTGTCATAAATTCGGCCATTGCTGTCCCTGACTGCTCAATATAGCGAATCGACATCAAAATTGTGACAGTCGCTGACAGAGCAATGATGCCGCGAAATATAACACTCAGATCGTCACTATTAAAAGCACCAAAAAACGAGACAGGATTTGTATTGTCCCATTGAAGATACAGGGCGGCGATCGCGCTAAGTAATCCGGCGATCGCCACGTAGGGAAGCCAGCGTGAAGCACTACGCCCCACAATCAAGTCACCGACTAAAACAACCAAAAGGGTAATGATTACAATTCCTTCTGGCAAAATCGTTCCAGCATTCAGTTGCGCTGCTAGATTTGCAAAATCCATACGTTGTATAGGCTGCGGTTATTAGTAAATTACAGATGTGTTAGTTGTATTGTCTCTCAAGTAGCCCAGATCGCATCTTTTTAGGCTGATAGCTGACGTTGACTATTAAACACTAATTAATTGCGCTTTATCTCTAAAATTTATTAGCCTGTATCTAGATAAATGTAAATATGGCAAAACTACCTGAACAGACTACTGTAACTATCAATACCTTGAAACAGCAGTCAATAGAAATTGTTGAGCAAGCTACAGCAACAGAATTCACTCTTTTTCAGTTTTTTGGCGAGACAGATGAAACCGTTTCATATTTGGATGAGATGAAAAATGTAGCGGAGGAGGCAGCTTCCTCTTTTTCTCAATTGTCTACGCTGCAACTAAATATTGCCCAAGCACAACCCATTGCCTCTTCTGCTATGCTAAACTTACTAGCCCAGGTAATTGAACGAACACAAGCTAAAATTCCGGCGCTGGCTCGTAGTGTTCAAGAAGTCAAGATTGAATGGAACCTACCATGAATCAAAAACCACATATCCCTGAACCAGAAACATCTAAAAGGCTTTTAGCGAAGCTACGTCGAACTCGCTTGGAATTGGAAGAAAACAACTTAGAATTAGCTGAGATTAATGCAAAGCTGGAACATGATATTCGACAACAACGTTTAGTGCGGGTTAGGCGATCGCTAGAGGTTTATCAAGAAAATTCGCCCAATTTTGAGCGCTAGTAATATCAAATTTAAATAATCGAAGTCTTAGCGATCGCAATCGTAAATAGCCGCACAATTATAAACTAAATTTACTACTAATAATTAATTAACGGTAGCCTATAAATCAGGATTGACATATTGTTGCAAATAAAGGATTAATGCCGAGCAGTTCTAATTAAAATTTGAACAAAAATATTTTTTGATAAATAAAGGCGATCGCTTAAGGAAACAATTGATTTAAAGACATATTTACATCAGCAAAAGCAATCATTGATATTGTTGCATCTTCATTTAAAATAGTCTCTTGTTGGTATGCTTCTCCTACAGGTTCACGGAAAATATGAACTTGTCGTTCCTGTACATCCAAAACCCAGTATTCAGGAATTTCTGCTTTGGCGTAGGTAGATGCTTTAATAATGCGATCGCTCTTCAAAGTGGTTTTTGCTACTTCAACCAGCAAGAATATTTCATCTGCTGTGGGGTGATGATCGAAGTATTCGCGATCGTCGATCCGAACTACAGCGATATCTGGTTCTGGTTCTGAATTAGGAAGTAGGGTAATTGGTAACTGTACCCTAATATAAGCTTGATTTGTCAGTAAGCGACTGAGATAGTTAGCAGTCCGTTGTGTAGTAGCAGCATGGGGAGGGCGTTGGGGACTCATTTGGATGATTTGTCCTTCAAGCAGTTCGACTTTTTCATCGGTTGTCAAAATCCCTGTCTCTATTAGGCGGTGGTACTCGTCTACAGTCCATAAACGTAATTTTGTAGAAGTCATCGAACTAACCCCCCTTGGCTTTCTTTATTATTAGCAAAAAGTTTAGGTTTGCACAGAAAATACCTCTGGATCAATTTCGTTTAATCTAACAAATCGCATTTTGAATTTTCATTAATATTATGCGGTATACCAAAACATAAATTAAGACAGTGCTAAACCAAGTCATTTTTCATAAAACATTAGACGTTTATCAAAACCAGTATCAGTTTTGAATAAAGTATACTTATCCATAAATTAAATTCAATATCTTACATTTTTAGTTAAATATAACTATACTTAACGCCCTAATTTATTTCTTACAAAAAAACTCATATTTATAAAATTATACCTATTTAATTTACATTATTTAATTCAGTATCTATCTACTCTACTTTTAAAACAAGAGTACAGGCTAGTTTAGAAACTAATAGAACCAGAATGCATACATAACGCGATTGCAATTCCCAACCATAATTAAAGTAATCGCTCTATCTAGCGGCATACTTCATAGATAAAATTACTTAACCTGTAACGGTTGCTACGCACATTTCCATCAATGAAGTCTATCATGAACATTCGTAAAGCAATTAGCGTCAACAACTTGGAAGTTTTTTAAAAACGGAGTCACTTTATATGGTTAATGCCGTCGAAAATCAATCCTCTCATCATGTAGTGATTATCGGTGGCGGCTTTGGCGGACTTTATGCAGCCAAATCACTCGGTAAAGTTGGTGTCGATGTAACTCTAATTGATAAGCGTAACTTTCATCTGTTTCAGCCACTGCTTTACCAAGTCGCCACAGGTACTCTATCCCCTGCTGATATTTCGTCCCCCCTCCGCTCTGTACTAAATCGCAGCAAAAATACTAAAGTGCTGATGGGAGAAGTAATTGATATTGATCCCCACCAGCAAAAAGTAATCCTACCTAACGAAGAACTAACCTACGACAGCTTAATCGTTGCTACAGGTGTTAGCCATCATTACTTTGGCAATGACGAGTGGGAAACAGTCGCGCCTGGATTGAAAACGGTAGAAGATGCACTCGAAATACGTCGCCGAATTTTTGTTGCTTTTGAAGCAGCAGAAAAGGAAACCGATCCAGAAAAACGGCGTGCGTGGTTAAACTTTGTAATAGTAGGGGGTGGTGCGACTGGTGTAGAATTAGCCGGAGCGATCGCAGAACTCGCCTATAGCACCCTAAAAAACGATTTCCGCAACATTAACACAGCTTCAGCCCAAATTTTGTTACTAGAAGGAATGGATCGCATCCTACCTCCTTATGAGCCAGAATTATCAGCTAAAGCAGAAGCATCACTGAAGCACTTGGGTGTAACAGTGCAGACAAAAACATTGGTTACAGATATTACCAATAACATTGTTACTATCCGCAATGGTGATCAAACACAACAAATTCCAGCTAGAACGATATTATGGGCAGCTGGCGTTAAAGCTTCACCAATGGGACAAGTTTTAGCAAAACGCACAGGCGCTCAACTTGACCGTGTAGGCAGAGTTACAGTTGAACCTGACATGAGTATATCAGGGTATCCGAATATTTTTGTAATTGGCGATCTAGCCAACTTTTCCCATCAAAATGGCAAACCTTTACCTGGTGTAGCACCCGTAGCAATGCAACAAGGACAGTATGTTGCTGCCCAAATTCAACAACAGCTTACAGGCAATAGTTTAATACCATTTCGTTACTTTGATCGCGGCAGTTTGGCTGTCATTGGGCGAAATGCGGCTGTAGTAGACTTGGGTTTCATTAAGTTTGCTGGTTTCCCCGCTTGGCTAACTTGGGTATTTGTCCACATTTATTTTCTCATCGAGTTTGACAACAAACTCTTGGTAATAATGCAGTGGGCTTGGAACTATTGGACGCGCAAACGTGGTGCTAGATTAATCACAGGTGAAGCATCAATGCTAAATGTAGGAGTTGACAACAACGGTGATTATTACACGCCAGCAAATATCAAATCACCTGTTGAAGTATAGACAACGCCTAGAGGGAGATGTCGCAATTCTGTTGATAGAGTGATATTTGCATGAGATAATAGTGACCATTATCTATTGAGAGACGAGGATGATTCTGCAGCCGATTCACTGTATTCACTGTCATGGTACTGATCTCGT
>JAHHHE010000130.1 GCA_019359535.1 Gloeocapsa sp. UFS-A4-WI-NPMV-4B04 | reverse complement strand
TTCTCCAGTTAATTGCTTTGTCAATATTCTGGGCGGATTGATTGGTTACTGCCATCAGCCGAAGAAGCCCTCAATCGCGCTTGACCACAATTTGATTCTTCCGGCTTAACCCGAACTGACGTTAAATAATAAGCTCAAGCAAGGCGTAGTTGTCACACGCGAGTATGACCGCAGCCTCCCACGCATCAGCGCCTACGGCAGCGGACTTAACCAAGTTTGGACGAATCTAATTGATAATGCGATCGATGCGATGAATGGGCATGGTGAACTCTGGATTCGGACATCATGCGAGAACAACCACGTATTAGTAGAAATCGCTGACAACGGGCCTGGCATTCCACCAGAGATTCAATCACACATCTTCGAGCCATTTTTTACGACTAAAGGTGTAGGTGAAGGAACTGGCTTAGGGTTGCACATTTCTTACCGCGTCGTTGTCGGGCAGCATCAGGGAGATATTCAGGTGATTTCTCAGCCTGGAGATACTCGCTTTCAAGTTCGTCTGCCAATCACGTCATAAATTACAGCTTTTACTGAGAATATGCCAAAAAACTTGATTTTCGCGTTCACCTTATTCCAGGAAGTTCAGGTAAGAATAGCTGACATAATATTGACTTCTATCTCAGGAAATATATCTAATTTAGCCATGAGTTTATATTCTGGTGAAAAAACAGCAAAGTTGTACACCCATGAGCGATAAATTGCATGGAAAAGTCGCGGTTGTAACTGGGGCTTCATCAGGAATTGGCGAAGCAACAGCTTTAGCCTTAGCTTCAGTTGGAGCGCAAGTTGCCCTAGTAGCAAGGCGTACCGACCGACTAGAAGCCTTGGTCAAACGCATTTCTGAAAGTGGCGGACAAGCGATATCAATTGTTGCTGATGTAGCCGATGATGCACAAGCGCACGACATGATTCTAAAAACAAAAGACGCATTCGGTCGCGTGGATATCCTCGTCAATAACGCAGGTGTGATGCTACTTGGTCAAATAGACGGTGCTGACACCGAGGACTGGCGACGGATGGTAAACACCAACGTCCTCGGCTTGATGTATGCTACCCACGCCGCTTTACCAATTATGAAGGCGCAGGGCGAAGGACATATTGTCAATATTTCTTCAGTGGCAGGTCGGTTAGCACAGGCGGGTTCTGGTGTTTATAACGCAACAAAATGGGCTGTAGGTGGCTTTTCGGAAGCTTTGCGGCAAGAAGTTCACAACGACAAAATTCGCGTCACAATTATTGAACCAGGGGCGGTAGCAACAGAATTAACTGACCACATCACAAATCCAGAGGCTAAACAAAGAGTTAAGACGTGGGTACAGTCTCTAACACCCCTAGAAAGTGAAGACATTGCCGCCGCTATTGTTTATGCAGTGACTCAGCCACTGCGCGTCAACGTCAATGAGATTTTAATTCGTCCGACTGATCAGTAAGCATAGGGAGATGAAACAGGCGCTTGGATAAACATAATTTCATAGACAACAAGGAGAATGCCATGAGTACAAAATGTACACATCTTGAGCAAGTCCAAGACGTTACACCCAGCGCTAACGGTTGTGAGGAGTGCCTAGCAATGGGCGATCGCTGGGTACATCTGCGTGAATGCCTAATTTGTGGTCACATCGGCTGTTGTGACTCCTCAAAAAACAAACACGCTACCAAACACTTTCACGCCACTAATCATCCAATTGTCAAGTCATTCGAGCCTGGTGAAGAGTGGAAGTGGTGTTATGTCGATAAGACATTTGTTTAATTGACTGTTTAGTGAAATAGGGCCTATGCTCGCCCTTGCAAGAAATTTTTGTAATCAGTCCAATCATTATAGATATCGCTTGCTACCGATTGGGAGATAAAGAAGGGATTGCATGACTAATTTGAACAGACAACATACTGTAGCGCACCGGAAAAATGTTTGACATTACCACGTCTGCATAATATAGGGATCTGGCTATAGCAACAAAGGGTCGTAGTAGTTCTTTCGCCAGAAAGATTAAATGCGATCGCACAAAACATTAAGCTACGCGGTTAATACCCATAGCCCAAGAGTGTTATACGGGTATCGCAGTGTTCTCAAGGGAAATCACGGTATGGAATATATAGCACCGCAAAAGACTTGTGCCTTATAGCTCAATACCGTTCAGTTAAGGATTGAATGGAATTTGAGATAGCCTAGAAGGCTGATTCCTTCGTTTGCTCTGATTAGCACTACTGAGAATATTCTCAATAGTGTGCCTTAACTGAACGGTATTGCCTTATAGCTAGTAGTAGGATGCTCAAATAAACCAGTAATTAGCTCAAGAGCGATCGCTGCTACGCTATGCTGGGAAATAGTGCGTTGGTGGCTTACTACACTGCCTGCTTGCAAAAAGTGGGGCTGGATGTCTGCTTGCGGCTGCATGATGATCTTGAATCTGTCTAATCGCAAATGTCCATAACTGAAACCGAATCAAAAATTTTTACCAAACTTTTGCTCTAAAATAAATAAAGTTTTTTCAGCACATTTAAAATATTTTTTCAGCCTGAGTTTTAACAATCTAGATAAATTGCGGAGTTTGTTTTATGGAAAATAAAATATTTAACACTCACATTGAAACTTCACGTACTTTGATAACTCCATATGAAATTAAGTCAAAATTACCTTTAACTGATTTAGCAGAACAAACTGTTTTAAAATCACGGCAGGAATTAGAGGCTATTTTAAATTTTGAAGATAATAGAAAATTTATAGTAGTTGGACCATGTTCCATACACGATATAAAAGCAGCTGAAGAATATGCAGAAAGACTTAAAACTCTTTCTGATCGAGTCAAAGATAAATTGCTGTTAATTATGAGGGTTTACTTTGAAAAACCAAGAACAACAGTAGGCTGGAAAGGATTAATTAATGATCCTGATATGGATGACTCTTTCCACATCGAAAAGGGATTATTAATTGCACGTAACCTATTAATAAAACTTGCTGAATTAGGATTACCTACTGCTACAGAAGCTCTCGATCCCATAGTACCTCAATACATTGGCGAACTTATTTCATGGTCTGCGATCGGCGCTCGCACAACTGAATCGCAAACTCATCGCGAGATGGCGAGTGGACTTTCTATGCCTGTAGGTTTTAAAAACGGTACAGATGGTAGCGTTAAAGTAGCTTTAAATGCCCTACAATCAGCAAGAATGCCTCACAATTTTTTAGGTATTGATCAAAAAGGACAGGTAAGCATTTTTAAAACAAAAGGTAATGGTTACGGTCATATTATTTTACGAGGCGGTGATAAACAGCCTAATTTTGATGCTGCAAATGTAAAAATAGCAGAAGAAAAGTTAAAAGAGGCAAAGTTACCGCCAAGGATTGTTGTTGATTGTAGTCACGGTAATTCAAACAAAGATTACAAATTACAACCCTTTGTTTTTGAAAGTATTATTCAACAAATAATTGATGGTAATACATCTATCGTCGGTATGATGTTGGAATCAAATTTGGATGAAGGAAATCAATCAATTCCTAGTAACTTAGAGCAATTAAAATATGGAATTTCTGTAACAGACAAATGTATTGGTTGGGAAGAAACAGAAAAGATTATTTTGGCTGCTTACGAGAAACTAAGCTAATTTTTGAGCAGGAATAACTGTTTCTCCACTCAATTATTATGATCCAAGGTAGCGATCGCCGATTCATAATTCTACTGTGAAGGTTAGCTAATGGACGAGGTAATCATTGTCGAATATGATCCACATTGGCCGACACTGTTTGAAGCAGAAGCAGCACGTATTCAAAAAGCACTGGGTAATGATCAAGTCGTTATCATTGAACATATTGGTAGTACTCCAGTACCAGAAATTGCAGCTAAACCGATAATTGATCTGATTGTTGGTGTATATTCCTTACAAAAGGCACAACGTGCTATTCCTTTATTAGAAGGGCTAGGATACATTTATTGGCGGGAAGATCCCCGCCCTGGGCGGATGTTTTTCGTCCAAGGGATGCCACCATACGGCTTGCAGCGTACTCATCATCTGCACATAGTTGAAGCTGGCGGAGAATTTTGGGAGGAGCGTTTGTTGTTTCGTAACTACCTACGGGCGCATCCGTATGAGGCGCAACGCTACCAAGCTTTGAAACTTGACTTGGCTAGGCGTTTTCGCACAGATCGTGAAGCTTATACAGATGGTAAGAGTAAATACGTTCAGGTGATCGTGGATCAAGAAATTCGTAGACAGACATTACAAAATTAAACTCAGTAATAATCTCAGAGAATCTTCAATTACTAGACTTTTTACAAAAGTCAAAAAGTTAAAAATAGACCTTTATAGCTATTAGGCTCTTACCTTATGAAGTAGAGGCAGTGCTAGATTAATCCCTATGATAAATTAAAATATTTAGTATTTCTAATACTACCTATTAAATAGTTAGACTTATTCCACTTCTACGTTGATCTCCAGCACCTTCAATAATTCCTGGCGAAGTTTCTAGTACAGTATGAACTCCCCCAAAAAACATATTCTTTTGATTCCATAAAATTAGCTGATTGGCATCACTTTCTATTGCTTTTATTGCCTCTTCACTAAAGCCGGGTTCTATATTAAAAACATTGTTTTCCCAGTGAACACGAGGACTATTTACTGCTGTATCAACGTGCATTTTAAAATCAATTATATTAGAAATAACTTGTAAAATTGCTGTTCTAATTCGATTAGAACCACCAGAACCTAAGACGATTTCTGGCTGATTATTTTTCAGCACTATAGTAGGAGACATCATTGAAGAAATCCGTACATCTTCTTGCCATTGATGAAATCCATCTGGGTTTAAATCTTCCTCTCCAAGCATATTATTAACCATAATGCCTGTACCTGGAATAACATATCCAGATCCTTCACCATGAGAAGTAGTTACACTAGCAGCGTTACCTTCATCGTCTATCACGCTAATGTGTGTAGTGCTGCCCCATTTATTAACAGATTGAGTTAATTGCTGTTGATATTGAGTAATATGTTCTGGAGCTAAAAATATTTTATCTACGTCTTTTTGGTAAACATTAGTGTTGTATTTATCCTTCCTTACTTCATTTGTTAAACGCATCACTTCAGCTAAAATTTGCAAATGATGAGAAGTACCAAAACCAATATTAGTAAAGTCAATATTTGATAATAATTCTAAAGCAAAAGCAATTAGTATACCACCAGAACTAGGTGGAGAATTAGTTAAAAATATATTATCGCGATAATTTATTATTAGAGGCTTTCTTTCTATAACTTGATAATTTTTTAGGTCTTTTAGAGTTAAATGACCACCATAATTTTGACAATCTTGCACTAATGTGTGGGCAATTTCACCCTCATAAAACTCTTTTACTCCCTTTTGCGCTAAATAAGTTAAAGTATCAGCAAAAGCTGGCATAAATATTTTTTCTCCCAGTTGCAGCATTTCGCCATTAGGTGCGTATATTTGTCGCGTTTCTGGGGAAGCAGTCATAATTTCGTTGAGAATTTTTAGGCAGTAGAATTGAAAATTTCCTACTTCTACACCATTTTTTGCATAATTAATAGCTGGTTCAGCAACAACCTTAAACGGCAATCTGCCTAACTTTTTATGAACATGAAAAACTCCAGCAATATTTCCTGGTACAGCCATTGAGCCAAGTCCGATATGAAACTCTTGCGCTGCATCGCCATAAATAATTTCAACTGGGTAAAAATCAAGCTTGGTGTTTATTTTTTTATGACCCGGAGTTTGAGTAAAAAAGTCAAATAAAGTATTTTCGTTGGTATTTGTATGCGCTAAAAGAAAGCCACCGCCAGCAGCAGAAGTAAGCGCAGATTCAGTAACAAAGGATGCTAAAATTGCTGCCACTGCCGCATCAAAAGCATTGCCTCCTAATTGGAATATTTCAATACCTGCTTGGGCAGTTTTTTGGTTTCCGGCGGCAATAGTGCCGCGAGTTTTTTTACTCATAGTTGACGACTAATATGGCTACGTGATTAATTTTGCCCTTTAACTTTTTGCACCAATTTCTGAACGAAAGTTCTAAAGCAAACCTGAAACCTATTAAGACGAATTAAGTTCTTTTCAGTAATCTATTTAGTTAAAAATTTACTTTACTAACAGGTAATTGATGAACTACAGCAAGATTTAAGCTAAATCTACTTTTCTTGAACTACCGCCTCATACCTCCTAAATTGAGATTAAAAAATACTAATAGAGGCTTTTAGTATCTGAATAACTATTCAAAGTTTTCGGATCTGGCTAGCTGTAATAATCTGTTCAACGCTCAACTTTAGCTCAGGAAAAGTAGGAGAGATAATACGTTCTGAGCCTCTAAATGCTTGAGGCTGGTATTGACCATTCACTAGCTGATACACCAACACTGTATGAACTTTAGGATATCCCAAATAGGCTCTAGAAGCGATCGCCCAGTAATCAACAATCCAATATTCACGAATCCCCAAACGCTGGTACTCATCCAGCTTATCAACGTAATCGTCCTCCCAGTTAGTTGAAGTTACTTCTACAGCTAGCAGAGGAGGTTCTATCAAAGCACCATAAGTTAATGGATTACTATTCCATAGTATTTGGCTCACTACGCTAACATCTGGGATTCTGCCTTGTTCTTGTCCGTCTTTGGTGACAGTTCTGATGACTATATCCTTATCAACAATATAATCAAGTTCTAATCGCTCAATTTCCCTAGCAAAAAGCCTAACAAGATACCGTGCTACATTCTTATGTGCTTTAATTGGTTCCACTTTTACAATTTCACCATTGACTAACTCATAGATGCCATAGCCATCTGGATACTGTTCAAGGAACTGCTCAAAACTTAGTTTTTTTAGTGTGGTAGTAGACATTGCGATCGCTCCTGATGTTGGTAGTAAAATTCCTGTTTTGGTGGCGTTTATATATGCGATCGCCTACAGTACATTACATTGATCGCACAAATTTATCTAACCTATCCATCCCCTTTTCAATTGATGCCATGTCAGTAGCATAAGAAAGGCGAATGTGATCGTCTGCACCAAAGGCAATACCAGGAATAGCGGCGACTTGCCTTTGTTCTAGCAAGGCATCACAAAATTCCAGAGATGTCATCCCAGTTTTGCTGATATTGATAAATAGATAGAAAGCACCGTCTGGAGGAGCGCAAGTTAAACCTGGAATAGCATTGAGTCTCTCTAGCATTACCTTACGGCGTTCGGCAAACGCCTTACGCATCTGTTCTACACAATCTTGGGAACCTTCAAGGGCTGCGATCGCTCCATACTGGGCAAAGGTACATACATTCGAGGTACTATGCCCTTGAATTGTACTTACAGCTTTAATCAAATCAGTTGAACCCGCCAGATATCCCAATCGCCAACCAGTCATCGAGTAAGCTTTGGCAAAGCCACTACTGGTAATTGTGCGTTCAAAGATTTCTTTACCCAGCGAACCAATACTGATGTGTCCAGCGCCATCATAGACAATCTTGGCGTAAATCTCGTCAGAAACTACCAACAAGTCTTGCTCAACTACTACTTGAGCAAGAGCCGCAATTTCCGCAGGCGTATAGACAACACCTGTAGGGTTAGAAGGGGAGTTGAGAATAAATAGCTTGGTATTAGTTGTAGTTGCTGCTCGAAGTTGATCTGGCGTGATTTTATAATCAGTTGAGGCATTCGTCTGGACAATTATCGGCACGCCACCAGCGAGTCGTACCATGTCTGGATAACTCAGCCAGTAGGGAGCAGGAATAATTACCTCATCGCCTGCTTCAATCAATGCCAGCATCAAGTTGAATAAGCCGTGCTTACCGCCATTGGTAACAATAACGTTTTCAGCTTGGTAATCAAGCTTGTTTTCACTTCTCAGCGATCGCGCGATCGCACTTCTTAACTTGGGTTCCCCAGCTGCTGGCCCATACTTAGTTTTACCTTGATCGAGAGCTTGCTTTGCCGCAGCTTTAATATGCGCCGGGGTGTCAAAATCCGGCTCCCCAGCGCTGAAACTACATACATCAATCCCCTCTACCTTCATCGCCTTAGCCTTGGCTGCGATCGCCAAGGTTAAAGAAGGCTTCACCTTACCTACTCGTGCTGCCAGCTTCATCCTTTCTTCATCCGGCAAAACTCTGATTTATTAAGGATATCCCAGAGTCTGTTGCAGAATTTGTGTTTTTTGCTGCTGTAGCTTTGAAATCAAATCAAGCTTGCGCTGTATTCCAAGCGGCAACAGACAAGGCTTGATACATATAACTACAGGTTTTCTCTATATTCCCCTGATCCCTAACCCCTGATCTCTGACCCCTATTTAGTCAAGCAATCGTGACATCCGGTGACAGATAAACATCCTGAATGGCATTAAACAGCTTGACACCTTCTTCCATTGGACGTTGAAACGTCTTGCGACCGGAGATTAAGCCAGTACCACCAGCACGTTTATTAATTACCGCCGTGCGAATTGCCTCTGCAAAATCGTTTTTCCCAGAAGCACCACCAGAGTTAATCAATCCAGCCCGTCCACAGTAACAATTCAGCACTTGGTAGCGCGTAAGATCAATTGGGTGATCGGTTACTAAGTCGGTGTAGACGCGATCATTAGTTTTACCGTAGCTTTTGCCAGTTGCTTTAGCGATCGCTGCATAGCCGTGATTATATTCAGGTAGCTTCTGTTTAATAATATCGGCTTCAATCGTCACACCTAAATGATTTGCTTGCCCTGTGAGGTCGCCTGCTAGGTGATAGTCTTTATCTTGGCTGAAAGCATTGTTACGCAAATAGCACCAAAGAATCGTTGCCATACCGAGTTCATGGGCGCGGGCAAAAGCGCGGCTAACTTCTTGGATTTGCCTCGTTGATTGCTCTGAACCAAAGTAAATTGTTGCTCCCACAGCTACAGCCCCCAGATTCCAAGCTTGCTCTACACTGGCAAACATAATCTGGTCAAATTGATTGGGGAATGTCAGCAGTTCATTGTGATTAAGTTTCGCGATGAAGGGGATTTTATGAGCATATTTGCGCGAAACGCTGCCCAAAACTCCCAATGTTGTAGCAACGCCATTGCAGCCTGCCTCGATCGCTAGTTTGATAATATTTTCTGGGTCAAAGTAAATCGGGTTGGGTGCAAATGAAGCCCCAGCTGAGTGTTCAATGCCCTGATCTACCGGAAGGATAGAAATATACCCCGTATTACCTAACCGCCCGAATGAATATAGCTGCTGCAAAGAGCGTAGCACTTGGGTAGAGCGATCGCTTGCTGCCCAAATTCTCTCTATAAAGTTAGATCCTGGCAAATGTAGTAAATCTTTAGAAACCTTCGCCTTATAGGTAAGTAGATCTTCTCCTTCTTCTCCTAGCCAAGACTGAATTGATTGTGGTGCAGATAGTGTAGCGGTCATATCTAATATTTCCTCAAATTTTATTAACGGGGGGTTAGGGATTAATGCTTTGCCCTTCGTAGAGAGTTCCCTATCCCTTAAATCCAACTCTAATTCTTTAATTAAGTTCCTAACTGGTGTTGGGGTGGAAAGCAGTGCTGTTCTCTACCGTCGGGTGGGTCATCGTACTTTTTAGAAGTTTTGTACATTTCACGTCCATCAGCAGCATAACGCGCGTAACGAGTACGTAGCGCTTGCATTTCCTCCGTGTTCATCGGCTTGAAACCGCGTGCAATACATGAGCTTTTCCTAATTAGGCTGCTGTCTTCCAGAATTAGCGCTCTTATCAGTTTAATGACACCCACCTGAAGATAGGTTATGGATATTTAGTGTCTGATAAATTGTATTCTTTAAATTAATTCCGATTTTGTTGCTGGTAATATCTCACAATTATGGTTTTCCAATGCACAACTGCATTTGTAACTTTGGCATCTATTAATATAGAAGAATTAGTAGTTTTCTATACTCAATTGCTAACGCAACCAAAGTTATACATTCCAAATGTGTATGCTGAATTTCAACTTCCTGGTTTGAAACTGGCTATTTTTAAGCCTAAAGAAACGAATCAATCTGAATTTGAAAATACTTTCAGTGGGATGAGTCTATGTTTAGAAGTGACTGATTTAGAAAATGCGATCGCTCACATTACTGCATTAGGCTACCCACCGCCTGGAGACATCCTAACAGCGTCTCACGGCAGAGAAATTTATGTTTATGATCCAGATAGAAACCGCCTAATTATTCACCAATCTATTTAATTATATTTAGCAGTTTTAGAGTTATTAATCTTTTCACAACAATTTAATTTTTATTCGTTTATAAATTACATATTTTATATTAATTAGATTACATAATAGCAGTTATAAATAATTTATAAACTACTCTACTTCTTTCTTCCTTTCTTCCTTTCTTTGCGCTCTAGCCTACGGCAAGCCGCTAGCGCGTCTAGGTGACTAAACGCTACGCTACACTACCCCTTCGGGGAAGCAAGCTACGTGAAGGCGGTTCGTTAAAAAAATCACAACTTAGCTCGGATTGCTATATAGAGATAATTTCAGAAATTGCCCCTATATCCTATTGTTATTAGTACAAGTTAGTTCAGGTAACTAGCTTAAGTAAAAAATTGAACATAAATGCAAAAGAGATTGCATTATGCAATCTCCAAAATTAGAATGAACGCTACTTAAAATTCTGATTCTAATATTAATTAGACAATTAATATCAAAACCAAATAATACGAGTTAGTAATTTAAATTAAATGATCTTAAAAGAAAATAAAGCTCGTTACTTCTTAAAAAGGAAAGCTTATTTCTGCTAATTCTTCATCTTCCAGCACTAAATCCATTTCCTCTGGTTGACTGCTTACTATGTTTAGTTCACGCAAAAGGTTAGCATTTTCGGGAGTAAGAAAATCAAGTAAGGAAGGCATCTGATTAAGCAGCGCCATTTCACCGTTGCAAGCTTCTTGCAAAATGTGTACACAGCGATCGCGTTTTGTTCCCTCTGAAGTCTGCTTCAGTACACTTAGCGCCATATTAACTTTAGACAAAAAATAGCATAGCTCTTGCTGAGTCTTTTGCAAAAGTTTGTCTTTAGCGTCAACGTTTTGCTGAAGTTCCTCTAGTTTTCGCTGTAGCAAAGTAGTTTTTTCAAGTTCGCTACCGTACTGCTGAATAACTGCTTCCTGCTTTTCAAATCGAGCCGCAATTGAACTTAGTAATTCATCAGTTGTGAAAGGCTTAGTCAGGTAATCATCTGCCCCTAATAGCATACCTTGGCGTAAATCATTTTTGTCAGCCATAGCTGTCAGAAAAATGAAGGGAATTGTTGCAGTGACAGGTTCTTGGCGTAGTGTCGTCAATACACCATGTCCGTCAAGTTCAGGCATCATCACGTCGCAAAGAATCAAATCAGGTATATGTTCTAGCGCCCACAAAACACCAATAAGACCATTTTCTGCACCAATGCCATTGTAATCTTCAAGTTCAAGAATTTCGAGAATATTAGCTCTAACTGCTGGTTCGTCTTCAATTACTAAAATCTTTTTCATTTGTTTATACCTATTAATTTAAAAAGTCTGATTTGGCTTGGATTGATACTTTGTTTGAGATGAGCAGTTTTTTAATTGTCTATACCTGTTTTAGTTAATGGCAGCGTAACTATAAACGTTGTGCCAACGCCAACTTCACTTTTAACAGCAATTTCACCTTGATGTAAATCTACAGCCTTTTTGACAATTGCTAACCCTAAGCCTGTACCAGAAATTGTGCCTACATTACTAGCTCTATGGAATGAATTAAACAGCTGCTTTTGCTCTGCGGCTGGAATCCCAATCCCTTGATCTTGTACTTGGAAAATAATTTTTTCTGGTTGAAAAATCAAATCAAAATTGACAGTACCACCTTCAGGTGAATACTTAATTGCATTTGAGAGCAGATTAGTAAAGATATACAGCAGCAGTTTGTCATCCAGATAAGCTGTTGTATATTCACCTTGTTGGCAAAAAGCAATTGTATGATTGTCGCCACTGCTGAGTTGCAACTCATCTACCAAGTCGCGGCAAAATTTTGGTAAATCCATTGCTATTGGATGAAACTGTAGTTTTCCGGCTTCTGCTTTGCCAATTAACAACACATTATTTAATAACTGTGTCATGTGCTTGACTGATACTTTAATGCGATGTAAATGTTGAGTTTTTTTCTCATCACTCAATTTCTTATTGTATTTTTCGAGTAATTCTGTTGACGATAAAATTGTGGTTAACGGTGTGCGAAATTCGTGCGATGTCATGGAGACAAAACGAGTTTTAAGTTCTCCCAGTTCTTTTTGTTTCTCTAGGCTCTTACGAATATCAACTTCTGCTTTCTTTCTCTCTGTTATGTCACGAATAATAGCCATGACTTCATTTTCGGCGCTAACAACAATCCGAGCCTCGTAATCACGTAGATTGTCATTCACTGGAAACTGAAACTCAAGAACTTGAACTTCGCCAGTTACTAGGGCGCGTTGCACACAGTTCATGGTTAGTTCAGCCACCTCTGACGGCAACACTTCATACAGATGTTTGCCTAAAAATTCACCGTTAGATATAGGCAGATTATTTTCCTTTGCAGCTTTGAAGTTGACAAAAATGCCATCTCCACTAATCCGAAACATCGAATCGGGAATTGCGTTTAGAAGAGCTCGATTTGTTGCGTAGCTTGAACGCAGTGCGTCTTCCGCCCGCTTACGCTCAGAGATATCCCTAGAAATACCACAAACTGCATAAATAACTCCGGCAGCGTCATGAAGGGGAAATTTGAGTGAAAGGTAAGTATGTAAGCCGTCTTCGTGAAAAACAACCTCCTCCGACTCTATTGCAGTTCCCGCTTCAAGTACCTTTTGGTCGTTCGCCCGATAGGTATCAGCTAGGTGGTGGGGGAAAATATCATAGTCAGTTTTACATTTAAGTTCTTCTAGCTCAAAACCGAATAAGTTTGTAAAACACTGGTTGATCAGAAGGTATCTACCGTAAGCGTCCTTGACATAGATAGCTGCCGTAGAGTTGTCCATAACAGCGTGTAGTCGGTTCTTACTTTCTTGCTGTGCTTCCTCTGCCCGTTTACGTTGAAGCAACGAACCTAATTGAGTTGCAACTGTTGAAACAATCTCAACCAGTCGCTTGTCCTCCTCGCAGGACTCGAACATGAAAAATACGAGAACAGCTAATACCTGATTGTTATCAATGACGGGTATACCTACCCCAGCTTTAAAGCCAACTTCCTTGACAAACTGCTGCCGTAGAAAAACAGTTTCTTCTTGAGTTGAAACATCATAAATCCATTCTGATTGCTTCGATGCCCAAACACGCCCTGGTAGCCCAGCATTTGGGGCAAATGTAAATCCCTCACTTAATTGTCTAAACTTCTCCAAATTTTGGTTACTACCATACCAGGCAGGGCTACATTTAAGAATTGTGCCATTAAAGTTTGGAATCCAGGCTTCACCAAATTTCCAGTCAGTAAGTTTGCATATTTTCCTGAGTGCTACTTCCAAAGCTGATTGAAAATCTGAAGATTCGCTAATTGCTTGCGTCATCCTTTGGAGAAAACGGACTTCCTTATCTACCTGTTGGTACTCAAGAATCTCACGGCGCAATTGCTCGTTGACTTTAATAAGTTCGGCGGTACGTTCTTCTACTTTGCTTTCTAGTTCGTTATCAGTAGGAAGGTTTGCATGGCTGATTGCCCTCATGTCCATAGCATTTTATTTCATACAACTAGCCTTGATATTAATTATTATTAGGTACGTTTTGAATCCGCAAAAATACTGGCAGAGCAAAACTCTATCCGCTTTATAGTAGTGAATATACTTAAATGTTTCAGCAATATTTTTATTCTTGCTGGCTTAAATTTATAAAATTTATGTTATTTAGCAAGTTTTTTACCGCAACTTACTTATAATATTTAAAGGTTTAAACTGAGTATTATAATAATTGTAAAAAGTACAATTAAGTTTCTAGAATTTGAACAATAGACTGCTGCAAAAACTAAAGAGTTAGCAATATTAGTTGAGCTTTCATTGCTCACTACGCCATTAGCACTTATACAAAAGATTGGAAGTTAGCAAATATTTCTCTCAACAAAATTGATTGCGGCTTTTAATCCTTCTTGAGTCTTCAAATTTGTAAATATAAATGGTTTGTCGCCTCGCATTTTTTTAGCATCGCGTTCCATCACGTTAAGGTCTGCACCGACAAAGGGAGCAAGATCAGTTTTATTAATTACTAGCAAATCGGACTTAGTAATACCGGGGCCACCTTTACGCGGAATTTTATCGCCAGCTGCAACGTCAATTACGTAAATTGTTAAATCAACTAACTCTGGACTAAAAGTTGCTGCTAAGTTATCGCCGCCACTTTCTAGAAACACAAGATTGAGGTCTGCAAAACGCTGTTCTAGCTGTTCAATTGCTGCTAGATTCATTGAGGCATCTTCACGGATGGCAGTATGAGGACACCCACCAGTTTCTACACCTAGAATGCGATCGCGTTCTAATGCCTGCGAACGAACCAAAAACTGGGCATCTTCTTGAGTGTAGATGTCATTTGTAACTACAGCAATATTGTATTGCTGCCGCATTGCCTTACACAAAGCATCGACTAAGGCTGTTTTCCCTGACCCGACTGGACCAGCTACTCCAACTCGAAAAGCATTCATAAGCTAATTAATTACATTCATATATTAATGAGCATGATTCCCATAAGCGCCAAGTTCTGGTTGAAAAGGTAAAATCGCCTCAACGACATTTAACCCCAGTTGTTCAAGCATTGAGCGTAAAACTGGATCGGGAGATAGGCGTAAATAAGTGTGGGTAATTTCGAGCGGTACATGACGATTGCCCAAATGATAGGCAGCCTTTAGCAAGTCTAGGGGAGTCTGGGCTGTAACAGTGAAGACAGGTTCGGGTTTAGCAATAATTCTGACTAAGCGATCGCTTTCGGAGTGTAGCAAATCTCCATCACGTAACACTGTTCCTCTAGGTAAGCATAGAGATACAACTTGCCCGTCTTCCATCTCAAAGCGATGGCGGCTTTTTGTGCGATCTTCGGCACTAAGAGCGAGGGTAAAGCTGACTAAGGCATCGGGATTTGGTGAGTTACGTTGTGTTAATGTCAGCATAACTAAGAGTTGTATTTTTTATTGTTAAAAGCTCCTGAATAAGTTTTAAGTATCGAGATGCCCATTAATTTTGCCTTGAAAGCCGTAGACTTGGCGGCTACCACTCAAAGCTACTAATACCACTTCTTTTGCGTCGCCTGGTTCAAAACGGACTGTAGTTCCGGCGGGAATATTGAGGCGCATTCCTCTTGCTTGTTCTCGCTCAAACTCTAAAGCTTCGTTTACTTCGTAAAAGTGATAATGTGAACCAACTTGGATAGCGCGATCGCCTGTATTCGCTACTTGCAACTTTACAGTAAGACGACCTGCATTGAGTTCAATGTCCCCTTCCTTAATCACAAATTCGCCTGGAATCATTTAAATCCTCCTTAACACTTGTAGCGGTATATTTGCGAGAATTAGCGAATTGGATTATGCACCGTTACCAACTTTGTGCCATCAGGAAAAGTAGCCTCTACCTGCACCATATCCACCATTTCTGGCACCCCTTCCATGACATCAGCCTGTGTTAGGAGAGTTGTACCATAACTCATTAAATCTGCTACTGTTCGCCCGCCGTCTCTCGCTCTTTCTAAAATAGCAGCAGAAATATAGGCAACTGCTTCTGGATAGTTCAGTTTCAAACCTCGTTCTTTACGTCTTTCTGCTAGTAACGCGGCGGTAAAAATCAGTAGTTTATCTTTTTCCTGGGGTGTAAGTTGCATGAATTATTCCTTCAGATTTGCCAAACTCGCGGTATGCACCTATTTCGTGCCAGAAATGAAAGGCGTAGCAGCTGCCAGACATCCATAAACCAGCTTTTCGCCTCAGTTGTAGAATTACCACGATAGCGACACAATAGCCCAGATGTTAGCCTTGTGACACCAGAAAACGAGGGGTGAGGGAATAGGCTTCGCGCTTGCTGCACAATTTCTGGTGAAACTGGTTGCCCTATCCAAGCGAGACTTGCTACTACTGGTTGCCTAGCCAAGCCGTGTGGACTGTTGATGATTTCTGCTGTACCAGGTAGCCATTGCCTATCAATCCAGAGAGGAATTCCTTGCTGCCAAACTTCCGTATGACTACGCCACTCTCCTTGCAAAAATCTTTCTCCCCTAGCACTACGCCCAAATCGCGTAATCTCCCAACTGATCCAGCTTGCTCCTGGTGCTAATTCTACCCGCAAGTCTTGTCGGTAAATTGCACTATTAAAGACAATTGTTTCTTGAGGCAAAAACTCTAAACAAGCATTAGTATCAACTTTAATTTGAATATTTTGCCTTGCTTGCAACCCATTACTACGATAAACCTTACTGGCGGAAGCAGTTGTAATTAAGGCTTGAGCATTTGGTTTGAGGTGGAAATTAAGATCATTGCGATCGCCTCCTACAAGTCCTCCAGCTGTATGTAAAATAACGCTATGACAAATCTTTGACCCTTCTGGATAAAACGGGCGCAGCACCTTTAATGGCGCTTGTACCTGCTCCTGAATCAGCGCTGTTCTATCGTGGCGCTGTTCAAACACTAAGTTAAGGCTACCATGCCATGTGGGTAGTATTTCCTGAGTCTGCACAAGTAGGATGATTGAGTTGTAACTTTGCTTATTGTTACAAAGTTTTTGAATAAGATCCTAACTTATGGAAGGACTTAATCTAACTTAGTTTGTAATTAACGCGATGTGCAACTAAAACTAGGCTGCCACAAGCTGCTCAAACTGCAAAGGGTTAGGACTGAAGCGATTGAGCCAGCGACAGACAGTATGAGCTAATAGCTTACGATTGATGCGACTAGTCAA
>JAHHHE010000129.1 GCA_019359535.1 Gloeocapsa sp. UFS-A4-WI-NPMV-4B04 | reverse complement strand
CTCAATTATATTTAGGTTTTTCTCAACTCAATAAGAGTGTCTATAGCCTAACCTCTCCAATTTTTCTTTTCCTGTCTAACCCTGATTTCTCTTTTTCTTCTGCCTAGAGTGACAAATGAGGGTTAATTTGGCATAAAGGTAGCCAAGCTGCATTCAAGTGCCACGTAGCGTCTGGAACAGTTGTGCTGCAAAGGCTCCAGAAAATTTTTATGAATTAAAACATTTTTTAAACAGTTGTTTATCCGCAAATTTAAAGGTCAGAAGAGGTTGAAATGCTTATTCTGTCGTATCTTTTGTAGACAACTCACCCATTATCTACGGACAAGTTTCATTTTTTAGGTTTTTTAGCTGAATCCCTTGCGACGCAAACGCTTAAGCGACTGCGTGGCACAAGGTAGTAGCTTTGCTACCTTTATGCCTATTTGCTCTTCCCTTCCTTATCTCGAACTTATTAACTTGGCAATAATCGAGAATGCAAAGTGAAGAACTGTCCGCTTTATGCTGTACACCCAAAAGTTAACGGCACAGGTATTCATTACTTTCTTAGAACGCCTGATTGTCAAACGTACTCAGAAACTGATCTTGATTGTGGATCGCCATCCGGTACATCGCTCACAAGCGGTAAAGCAGTGGCTTGAGCAACACCGTAACGCCATTGAGATACTTTATCTACCACCGTACTCGCCCCACTTGAATCCAGCGGAGTATCTCAACTGCGATGTTAAACAAGGAGTTCATTCCAAACCACCGACCCGCAACCAAGCTCAATTGAAGCGACGAGTCCTTTCTCATCTGCATAAACTCCAAAAACTACCAAATCGAATCATGAAATATTTTGAGCATCCTTTCATTACCTTTGCTGCATAATAAAATGCCCTTTCATTTATTGCCGGGTTAATATGTTACTTATGAAACACACAAATATATTATGAAGGTTAGAAAAATAGGTTGTTCTATTAATTAATCCAAGGTTTGGAACTGCGGGTTGTTCTTAAGTGTTTATGATTCTCAGCTTTCTCTATCTGCTGAAAAGCTGCTTGGTTCTCCTGGATCTGTAAGCGGTTTGTTAATTCATTATTGTAACTTTTTTGCGCTTGAAAACCAATTAAGCTAATCATAAAGAGCATATAACCAGGTTCTTCCATCCATGAAAAAATACAACCCTGAACTAGAATAGTGATTAGAAAAAATTTGGAAAGGTCATCCGAGCATATACGCCATACTAAATACCAAAGATATATATATATTCCTAATCCTAAAATACCTAGATCTCCCCATACGCCAGCCCAAGAGAATGTTAAAGAAAACATACTACTACCAGTGAATTTGTTACTTAATGGGTTAGTATCGTTAACAGCAAAAATAGCCTCCGTAACGGGAGATGATGTAACACCTAATGGTTGCAGATACTCTTTATAGTCTGGGATTAACCAGCCTAGCCGTCCAATTGTATGACCAGGACCAAGACCCAATAGTAAATTTAAAAACGATTGATAGTAAGAATTAATAATAGAAAATACTGAAAATTTTACAATTAAGCCATTAACAGACCTATTATCTTTCCCCCAAAAGCTAAGTGATGAGGAGAAGAAAACTTCGGCAGCTTTATATACAAAGATGACAGCAATAGTTGTCAATGAAAAGTATTGCAATGCCTCTTTAATACTCTTGAGCTTCGTTATCAGTAAAAATACCAATGAGACAAGAAATGCAACTATTACTTGTTTGGAGTCAGAGAAGACAATATCGGCAGCAACAACAATAGCTACAAGTGTACGTAGCCACAGTGAAAAAGTTTCCCTGTAAATTACAAAAAAATAGATGGCAGCGGTTAAAGCAACGGCACCACCTACATGATGACCTGCTCCTTGCCCTACGAAAATTCCTTGGACATCGTCTGGATCTGGGGAGCGAATAATAAAAAATTGGTAATAAACAAAAATAATATGAATAAAAGTAAAACCCATTAATCCAGATTGCAGCCTTTTAACACTCGCTAGAGACATTTTGGTACCTACTATTACTAGCAGGAGCAGAAAAGGTTCAGCAAGAAGCAAAAAGTCTAAAATTACATTAATAATTCCTGCATTGTTTACAAGTGCACTAGCACAAATGACCCCTAGTAAGGAAATTATACTAAGTAAGATTTGCTTCGAGATAAAATAGTTTTGAATTTTAGTTAGCATCAAGCTAAAAAGACCTAAGACGAACGGAAAGTGCAAAAAATTAATAATAGGTGGCACTCCGATCGCTGTAAGAACGCGGGGAAAAAAGGCAATAGCTATTACTAAAAGTATTAAATCAGAAATTCTAACGAAGCCATTTTGAAGTGATGCTTTCACGTTCATATACCTCTGTATGCAATTACTCCACCACTCAGTGCATAAAGTTTTGTGGTGTATGTTTGTAGGTTTTAGCTTATCCCTCTTTTGTCAGCCTCCGGAAAGGCATCTCTAGAAGTCTTATCAGTCAATCAATACAAGCTATTCTATTAGAAAAACTTGGTGGCTGTATTTGTTGTTAGAAAAAAAGCTGGTGATCGCTTCGTAGATAAAAGCTCTAGAGTTCAGAAATGGCAAATGTTTCCGGAGACTGACAAAAGAGGGTTATGCGATACAGAATGAAAGCTTCCTACAACTTATGAACTATTTACTACAAGTTTGCGCGTAAATCCTCATTAGCCTTAGATAATTCTCCTTTGCAGTGTACTTTTTCTCGAACTCAGCCCTAGCTTCTTGGCGCATCTGAGCTAGTTTTCCAGGTTGGGATAAAGCTAACTCTACCTTAGCTGCTAGATCCTGTGGATCGCCAGGGCGGAAGTGAAACCCGTTCCGCTCAGGTTCGACTAACTCTGCGATCGCTCCAATCGCCGCAGCAATTACTGGAGTCCCCTTAGCAAAAGCCTCGATTGCTACTCGCCCGAAAGTCTCGTACCACTCTGAGGGAAACACTATAAAAGCTGCTTGCCCTATCAACTCGTAGACCTCCTCTAAAGGCTTGCGCTCCAGCCACTCAACTCCTAGCATCTGTTTGGCAGCCTCAGCTACTTGTAAAGCCAAGGGACCATCTCCAACAATTTTGAGGGGAATTTTTCCACCTAATTGCTTCCAAGCCTCTAGTAGCGTACTTATCCCCTTCTCTGGCGAGAGCCGCCCAACAAACAGAGCATACCCTCCGCGACCTTCCCCAGTACCGGGGTCAGGATGGACAAAGTTGGGCTTGACCACGATCTTCTCTGCGGGGAAGCCCCCTTGGATAAACTTCTGACGGGCAAATTCAGTAAGAGCAATGTAAATATCTACCGCTTCAGTCCAGCTACGCAGCATTCGATGGGTTGTCAACATCGCTGTTACTACTCCCGTAGCCATCCTATCCCGGTAGCAGGCATGCAAAATCCCGGGCCAGGGAACAAACTTCCCCAGGCAGTCCTCGCAGACATGCCCATCACGGAAAAAAAGAGCATTAGGGCATAGAAGACGATAGTTACGAAGGGTTTGGACTACAGGAACTTTTTCAGCTTTAGCTGCATAATATATCGAAGGGGAGATTAGAGGGAAAAAATTCTGTACGTGAACCAAATCATGAGGCTGCTCCCTAAGGCGACTTCTAATTGTTTTATAAGCCTCCACAGACCAAACTGTATTAACAGCCATACGCATTGGGTTCAGTTCTGCTATACGTTCGTTGTTTTCCTCATACACTTCAACCAAATGACCCATTTCTCGTAAGAGGCGTTCTTCAGACTCACGGGACTCATCTTCTCCTCCGCGAATCTGATAGCGATTGTGAACGCTCAGGATACGCATTTTATAAATTCCTTTGGCAGAGACAAATTTAAAAATTTAGGAGTCTCATGGACTGTATCTAAATTTATTATCAGTAACAGGGCTATTATCATAAAAACTTTGCTGCCTGAAAAAATTCTATCTGTAAGCTAAATATTCGCAGAGTTAAAGTACCAAGAGCTACTTTATAAAATAGCTCAGTAAAAGCTAATGGCTCTAAACCAAATCTACTGCTGATTCAAAACTTCCTGATAAAGCTTAGTCAAAAACTGTCCTTTGGTTTCCCATCCATAGGTTTCACTTACTCGCTTCTGCCCTGCTTGCCCCATACGTAACCGAAGCTCTGCGTTCTTTGCTAGATGAGTCATTGCTTCAGCTAAACCAGACACGGCTTGATCCGGTGTATAAGCAGGGATTTTTAACCCAGTGTCCTGCGTCACTTGAGTAGCTGGTCCTCCTAAGTCTAGACAAATAACTGGTCGACCTGCAGCCATAGCTTCTAAGCATATTGTGGGCGAAAAGTCGTGCAGACTAGGATGAACTAGGGCGTGGCACTGTCCTAACGTACTTAATGCTTTTTCACGAGGCATCTCTCCGCAAAACTGTACTTGGTTAGCAATTCCCAGTTCACTAGCTAAAGATTCTAATCTTTGACGTTCGGGTCCATCCCCAATAATCCAGTATTCGCTCTTTTCTAGGTTAGCCTGGGCAAAGGCACGTAAACCTAGATGAAATCCTTTCCAATGAAGTAGACGACCTATGCTAGCAAACCGGATAGGAGTATCTATCGCTAACACAGGGTTTTTCTCAATCTGAGCGAGTTCTTGTTGATTTATTCCAGTTTGCCCAAATATAGTTTCAATTCGTTTAGCACCTAAACTAATGAGACGAGCAGAAGTTTCTGGTGTTGCAACTATAGCTATGGCGCTCCGTTGGACAGTAAGACGCACGAAAGGATCGCGTTCTCCTATCCAACAGCTCAAATCGCGCAGAATCTCGTAAATCTTTCCCCGGAGACTGAAATCATGCCAGAAGGAATCTGGCGCAGATTCTCCACCCCCAACTGGTCCCCAAATGAAGGGTACTGGAAGCAGCGCCAGGAAGCTAGGAGCACAATATCTTCCATAGGTTACATGGTGTACCAAATCGAAGCCAAACTCGTGGTGAAGTTTTTGGGCTACAAAGTAGGCACCTATCTGCCATAGGTAGTAGTGGAGATGCACACCCCGTTGCCCTTGCTTCCACCAGCGAAGCCAGTAGGGCAAGTCATAATATATAACATGAAGCCTGGGAACTGGTTTAGCAGCTAGTTCAGCTTCTATAGCTGAGCGATTATCTTCGCGAGTAATTACCCACACCTCGTAGTGCTTGACCAACTCCCGTGCCATATTCCAGCCAACTCCTGGCTCAGAACCCGTGTTTGGTTTGCAGGCATAGGCGGAAATCAGAACTTTGCAGCTTTCCATATTATTAGGCATTTGAATAATTACAAAAAAATCTCAATCTAAATCGGTAAAGCAAGTATGATTGCGCTCTATCCGAGTTTGGGTATTTCTTTTCGTCTACCTTGGTCTACTAATTTTTCATAACCTGTGGCTATTTGTTCAGCTGTTGCTTCCCAAGTGAACAACTTCGCTCTTGCAAGTCCCTTGCTACTCAAGCCTTGGCGATAAACAGAATCATTTTGGAAGCGGCACACAGCTTTTACCATTGCTGGAACATCGGTGGGAGCAACTAAAACAGCAGCATCACCAGTCACTTCCGGTAATGATGAGACGTTTGAAGTAATTACTGGTGTCCCACAAGCCATTGCTTCTAGAACAGTCATGCCAAAACCTTCGTAAAGCGAGGGTGACAGGAGGATATCAGCAGCGTTATAAATCTGAACTAGAGTGCATTTGTCTGGCTTGCCCAAATAAGTTACGCAGTTTTCAAGGTCGTAAGTTCGGATGAATGTTTTTTGTTCAGCAGTAAAGTCCGCACCGGTTTTCCAGAAATGAATAGGTAGTCCTTGTTTCTTTAATGCTTCTAAAACTTTCAAGATAGTAAAAACATTTTTGCGGGGATGATTTGAACCTACGTGCAGCAAGCATATTGTTTGTGGTGAAATATTGTATTGCTGTCGAAGGAATTCAACTTCAGCTTCAGGAAGCAGTTGGAATAACGGCTCAACTGCATCAGGAACAACTGTTACTTGCTCTAGGGTGATATTTAAATTTTGTATTATGTCTTTTGCTGTATTAGAGGATACAGCTACGATCCGGTCTGCTTCTTGCATACCTCGCAACGCATACTTCCAAACGACCATACTGATAAACGGTAGACGTGCTTGTTCGTAGAGGTTCTCAGGATAAATCAAGTTAATTAAATCATGGCAGGTTACTATAACTGATTTACTTATTGTTTTTAACCGATAAACTAGATGTCCATCGCTATGATCAATAATGTGAAATATATCGGCTTTTTGTTTCTCTACTGTTAGAGGGTAGCGCCAATAACGCTCGTAATATTTCCCAACTCCAGTAAACCAGGAACTATTTCTTTTATCTAGCTCAAGTTTTGGTGCTAATTCAATAATTTTCCATTCTGGTCGAACCGCCTTGAGTCCAGTAACTAAACCATCAGCATAAACATCCATACTGAAGGAAGCTCCAGGTGCTCTACGTACAATTGCTACACGCATTATAATTCCTCAGTATTACTTTTTGAGTTTAGTAATTTGCGCCATAAATCTAGTAATCGCTCGGCAATCCGCTCGTGGGTGTAGTGCTGGCTTACTCTAGTAATGCTGTATTGTTCTAATTCTTCACACCACGTTGAGTCACAAATCATCCGCTCTAAGATAGCTGCTAGCCTTTCAGCGTTTCCTTCGGGAAACACCAAGTCAGGTCGACCAACTACGTTAGGGATTTCTCCACAACTGGAGCCGATCGCTGGTATACCCATTGCCATTGCCTCGATTAGCACATGACCGAACTGCTCTTTCCACTCTGGAACAGTGCGTGAGGGAAGAACTAAAACGTCAAACTTGCTCATTTCTTCTGGTACTTCATCATGACGCATCCCTCCTCTCCAAATGACTAGATCAGCTACTTTCTGTCTCTGGGCTTCTTGCCGCAAAGCTTCCTCATCAGGACCTGTGCCACACAAGACAACTCGGCAGTAATGACCGTGATCGCGCAGATGTTGGATAGCAGCAAGTAATATGTCAATGCCTTTGTGGTGTGCTAGCCGTCCTACATATCCTATAAGGAACTCGCTATTTCTAGACTTATGAGGTCGAGGAGCAAATAGACTAGTGTCTACTCCCATTTGCGCCATTACCTCGATCTGTCCTTGATAACCCCACTGGCGTAACAGCGCAGCGCCTTCCTGATTACCAGCAATGATTAGTTTTGCTGTATTTAAAATAAACTGACGGCTCCACTGGCGGAAATTCGATAAGTGCCGCTCCATATTCTCCCAGCAAAAGAGTATCAAAGGCTTGCCAGTAAACCTAGCCCAAAGTGCCATTTCCAAAGCAGAAAGGGAAAATACTTCTTGCTCTACCTGAATAATATCAGGACGGAAGTCTCTTAGCGCCCGTAGGATTGCGCCAGGAGGATAGAGATAAGCACCCACTCGCCCTTCAAACAATACACGTGCAGGATACAGGTGAATTTCGGGATAGGGTTTCTCAATTTCAAATCGCTTGTCCCATGCCAGAGCTTTCCACCTGCTGGGGACGAGTAAACCTACCTTTGTTCCAGTTGCAGCGATCGCATTCAACTTTCCTTGATTCACACCAACTACATATGTATGACTCACAAAGAGTACACGTAAGCAGGGATTAGTTACAGATCCTTCTTTCTCAAAGGAGTTGATATCAACGCTGTTCATGTCTGTCTCCTTTTTGCTTCTTCAATAGCGTCAAGTATTGCCATTGCCGTCTGCTCCCAAGAAAACAATTGTGTTACTCGCTCGCGACCAGCCAAACCCATCTGAAATGACTTCTCTGGATTTTGCATTGCCTCAATAATCGCTTCTGCCAATAGATCTACACGACCCAGGGGTGTTAGCCACCCTGTGACTCCTTTTTCCACAACTTCAGGTACTGATCCCACTTCATAGGAGACAACCGGCAGCCCGGAGGCTTGAGCCTCAGCGATCGCCCGCCCAAAGGACTCGGCTTGCGAAGGCAGAATTGCTAAATTTGCCCATGCCAATTCCTGCATCAACTCCTCAGGCTCTAGGCGACCCAGCAGAATAACTCGGTCATCTATTTTGTGCTCACGCAATGCCTGCCGAATTGATTCTTCATCGCCCCAACCTGCAACTTTAAGTACCCAGTTTCGCCAACCCCGATTTGATACGCGACCTAGAGCCGTGATCGCATCAAAAATCCCCTTTAAGGGTTCAAGAGAGCCATAAAAGATGAAATTGGATACTTCCCCAGTAAATGAGCGCTGAACTTGACTAAATTTAATATCTATACCACGATGAACAGTAAAAATCCGGTTATGCTCTAACTGAAATAATGTAATCAGTTCTTTTTGAGTGAAGCTTGAGGATACGAAAACAGCATCAGCTTGTCTGAGTGGTCGCCAGCGAAACCATTCGTCGGTTACGGATTTAAGTATTTGCAGGTTAGTCTTCCTATCTACCCACAATCTGTAGGATGGGGATGCGGCAATCATCCCGAATGTAACTCCTTTTAACCGTAGAAATTTGGGTAGAAAGGCAGCCTCATGAGCCCAGCTCAAAACCGCATCCACTTGCCTTTCAGCAAGGATAGTCTGCACCCTCTTTGCAACTGAAAGACCATCAAGTAAATAATGCACGCGGCTCGGTGGTGCTGCAAGAACTGGAACTGGCATCTTCTGGTTTGCTGCTGGTCCGCGCGAAACAGGTACAAGAATTACTTCTGCACCCAACTGCTGCAAATGAGCGGCAATTTGCAGGCAACTCCGTGTTCCCCCACCTGGACTACCAAGAGAATGCTGATGGGTGATGACAATACACCTGCTCACTACTTCTAATTCCTCCAGTAGTGTTGTACACAGTTCATGTTTGTTATTGTCAAACTATGATTTATTTGAATGAAATTCCTTAATTCTATTGATATCATTTCGTTTTACCATTGCAACATTTAAATTGCTGAAAATAGCTAGTGGCAAGACTTTCAAAATCCAAAATCTAAATTTTAAAATTTAGAATGGTATAACTATGGTGATTATGGCATTATGATACTTTATTGATAAGTTTACAGCTATACATTTTGAAAGATCTTTATACATAATCTACTATAAAATTATGACTAAATCTATGGTTTAACTTGATTAACTTTCTTTAAATAGTGATAATAGGCTCTTAAATAAATTTCAAACCTCTCTATTAGAGAGATAGCAGATAAGTGATTTTTAACAATATGTTGGTATTGGGGATCAACACCTCCAATTGCCCAATAAGAACCAATACCCACTCCAAGCATTTTGTTAGCAAGCTTTGTCAAAATTGGAAACTTAATTCTTAACCAATAACCCGTGAGAATGAACGACTTAGCTGCTACCCATTGCTTATCATTTCTAAGAGAATTTGCATTACTACCGTGTATCCTGTGAAGTGATAATACTTTACCTAAAAAAAAGCCTTTATCTAGGGCTAGTGCCACGTGTTTAAGATAGCGATCAGCTGAAGTACCTTCTGATTCAAACATTGGCAGAATCTGTTGGAGGAGCGATCGCTTGAAGCAGAGAGCAGACGTTGCAGGGAGAGGAGGGGGCAGTTTACCTGCTTTGATGAGTCCTCTAAGATCACATTCGTGTGATGAACGTTGGGTGCTACTTTTGGGAATTGGATTAGTGTTTTCATCTACCCATTTTTGATCATGAAAACACCAGCCAATATCTTTATGAGACTCAAATACCTCTACAACCTCTGCAATCTTTTCCGCTAGAAAGACATCATCGGAATCTAAAAAACAAATAATGTCTCCTCGGCTTGCTGCAAATCCTGCATTAAAAGTTGATGCTTGTCCACCATTCTTTTTTAGAACTGAAATAATCCGCTCTCCGTAGCTAAAGATAATATCCTGGGAATTATCGATAGAACCATCGTCTACGACGATCACTTCCTTAAAGGGATAAGTCTGATTTAACGCACTATCTATAGCCTCAGTTATAAAGTGTGCATAATTATAGTTATTAATAAGAATGCTTACTAGAGGTCTATCCTCACTGGTAGACTCATTAGAGACGGTCATATTAATTCTGTAAATAAACAGTTTGTGTTTTTGCTTCCGAAAGATATATGCTAAAAAGCCACTCGTTAAGCTAAAAGAGTAGATAGGTAACTCATAATCTTAAACATCCTTCTCCCGTCAATTGCTTATTACTGAAGTGTGTAGTTAATACCTCCTCAATAACTATTCTTAGATTTTTGCTTTTAGGTAACCTATCACAAAAGTTGTGTTTGCAATCAGATATAGCATTGAGCATATACTAATCTCCTAAAAAACTAGCTTTGAAAATGTTATTCAGTCAAATCAACCCCTTTGAAACTCTACCTCAGAGCTTGCGCTTGATAGCCTACACTGAATGATGAATTTTAACTGAGTAGTGTAGTAAAGTTTACTAATGTCTGCCATGCGTTAATTTCTAATCGCTCAAACTTTGTTTATATACGTCGAGTGTCATTTTAGCAACACGGCTCCAACTCCATTGTTCAGCCAGTTGTCTATTGCGCTCGCCCATACTTAGCAGTTCGGTCTTATGCTGTATTGCAGAATTCATTGCCTGCGATAAACCTTGTGCAAGATCTGGATCGTAAAGAAATGCTCCTGAATCATCTAGTACCTCTGCGAAACAAGACTTGCGCGGCGCAATACATGCTTTACTGAAAGACATTGCTAGAAGAACCGCGCCTGATGTCAGAATGTCTAAGTACGGAAACATAACCACATCGCAAGCGTTCATATACACTTGGATTTGGTCATCAGGTACAAAGCCAGATATCAATCGAATATTGTCATCATCTGCTATTTTTTGCTTAAGCAGTTCTTCTAATTTCTCAGTCTCTGGTTTACCAGCAATTACAAGTTGCGCCTCTTTATGGTGCAATTGCTTGAAGGCATCAATCATTTCTACAACTCCCTTGTAGCCCTCAATCCGACCCAAAAATAAAAACATTAAGCTCGAATGTGGAATATTGAGAGCCGTTCGCGCTTCTACGCGACCAATTTTATTTGCGTAATAGTCTATATAGTTGCCGTGTGGGATTACGAATACTTTATTGGCATTTCTCAAACGTAATGTTGTAATAACTTCGCGCTTTGCCACTTCATAGTGGGTAATAATTCCATGAGTAATCCGCGTAAAAAGTGTAGTTCCGAATCGATCTATTTCTGAGTATCGGCTGCTGTGGCTCTTAAGGTCATGTACTGTCCAAATAATCCTTATACCTATTAATCTCAAAATAAACACTTGGCTGATGAATACAACCAACTTGACCAGGGACTTAAGTCTGCTTGAAGTTAGGAAAAATGAGTGTACTGAGTGGAAGTGTACAAAATTCGGTTTCGCATGCTTGAGTAGGATTGGCAAAAAAATAGTACGGCAATCAAGCTCTTCTATCTGGACTCCCATTTTTGCTAGGTGCTCGACTAACAACTTTTGGTATGGATTGAACTTCCAGCGAGACAGCAGGACTAATTTTGGCTGAGTCGCCTTGGACTGATCCTGTACTAATTGTTTAATTGGTTTCACTTCCAGCTTATCCATGTTGATCTCCAACTAATTTATTGCAGCTAACTTGCTTTTAATCTTGCTTTTAATTATCTATCCACACGGGCTAGGAGCGAGTCGAGCTGTAAATTGAGATTTGCTTTATAAGTGTGAAAACAGGATTTGGATGCCTCCTGATAAATGTCCAAAGAGGTTTGGCTGGAGTAAATTTTATCTAGGTGATTTATTAATTCTTTAAGACTTGGAAAATTGTGAAATTCAAATATACTACCTGTACCAACAGAGCCGATCTCAGTTGACAGTAATGGAACACCATATGAAAATGCTTCTAGGGTTTTTATCTTGATTCCAGTTCCTGCAATCATTGGATTTATATATAGATCCGCAAGATTATAGAAATGATCTAGGTAATTTACTTGTCCTAAAAAAACTACGTTCGGCAACGAACAAGAAACTTTTGCAGAGACACTTCCAGCAATATATATCTTTATTGAACTTAAATTTTTTGTTTCAGTTATCAAGTCTAGAAATACTTGGACTGAGCGAATATTGATAGGGTTGGAACTTGCAATGATGCCAACAGAAGCTAGGCAGTTATATTGTTTATAAATAAACTTCTCTTCTTCTAAATGAGTTAATTCAATCACTTCTGAAGTAGTGCGTGCTTCAAAGTATTTTTTTTCTTCTTCTTGTATAGCTATAACCAAGTCCGCTCGGTTAAGCCCCTTTATTTCTTCTTTAGGTGGAGTGCTAAAGAATCTTGAATTAATTGTATTTTTAAACATATAAATATTTCTATTTGCAAATACATCATGGGTATCTATTACTTTGAATACATTCGCGGGTAAAAATTCAAGTAGCTTACTTAAAAAAACATATTCTACAAAAACTGTAGAAATGGCAAAGTTTTTGCACTTCCAGTTTACAAAGTTAATCAAAGCATCACTGCACCAGTCATCAACTTTATACTGTATAGGCAGAGAAATACCTTTTGATGCTATAGCAGAATAGCGAGGAGAATTGAGAAGTTTTGTCCTTAAGTTTACCAAAACTTTATGATGATCAGGGCTAGGCAAAAGGAAATCGAAATAATCCCATTCTGCTTTCATAGCTTCATAGCTTGACTTGTTGCAAGTATAGCCATTGCCATGAACTTCATATAATAAATAATGAATTTTGAAAGATTTTGCTTGCAGGTACTTAAAAAGGCTATATATTCGCTTTTTATTACCGGCATCTTGTGGATGAGATGGAACTGGGCTGACTACAAGTATGTTTTTGGTCATAGTCATCTCGGTAGCAATAGGGTCATTTTGATTAAAGTCTTTCAAAGTTTGAACTTGATAGAGCCTGAACCTTTGCTAACTTGGATTGAATTTGCTGACTTACGTCCTTACGTCTGGCGATTAGGGTTGCCAAAAAACTAGCTAAAACACCAGGCTGAAACGCCTTTTCCGGGGCAATCGTCATCCCTTGCAGTTCAAAGTGATTAAAAAGACCCTCGAATTTGCCCTGGTAAGTAACGCCAGCTACAGGTATTCCCTGACCTAAACACGCGATCGCAAGATGCATCCTACCAGTAAAAACTACGTCTAGATCAGCACATATAGATTTAATCTCTGCGGCACTACAGGGGGTTGGCACTTGCATACAATAAGGCTTCATTGCTGATGGTAGGGCTGCCAAGATGGCTTCAGCTAGTGAGACATCACTGTCTTGACCACGAAAGTCATGGGGAATCATCAGGAAACTAAGCATCTGATCTTTAGAGAAAAGCTCGACTAGAGCATTAGTGTAAAGTCGGATAAGCTCATCACCCCCAAATTCCGGAAGGCTTTGCATATGAAGAGAATTAGCATTAATGCCAACAACCGTTCTACTTGCAGAACGCTGGTCACGAACCCACATTGATACACGCACTGCGAGATCTGAATCTTTGGCAGACTGGAGAAGAAACGCTACATCAGCTACTAAGTCAACAGGGCGTTGGAGATGGTGCGTAAGCCGCTCGTGAGATATGGGATCGCGGCAGCAGAGTCGCACACTTGCGGGCAAATTAGTAAGAGCCTGAATAGATGCGGGTGTAGGCTGCTGATTAAAGCTGAAACCAAGAATTGTGGTATCAGCTCCTGTTTTAGCAGCTAGCGACACAAGATTGATAAAGCGGAGCGTTCTCCTTTCTGAATAGAATCCATCCATAACGTCCGCACCAACGCAATAAAAACGGTCGTAGCGGCTGACCGCCTGGACAAAGCGGAATCGGTCCTTCCAAGAGCCAGAGCGAAAATAGCCTTGCATATTGACGGTGTCAGTGATCAGGGCTAAATTTTCCCAATCAGCATTAGCTTTGAAACCGATTATGCCTATCTGCTTGATCCCTTGATTAGTAAGACGTTTCATGGCTGCTGCTAGCATGGCTTCATCTCCAAGACTACCAGGTGCATCAGGTGGTAGAAATAGTGCTGATGAATCGGTTTTATTAAGGTTTTTATTCTTCCTTAAAACTCCTAATCTATTAGCGTATGTGTCCAGTAATTGAGACAAGATTTGATCTTTGACGCTTGATTTTTGCATAAAATTTCAGATATCAATACCTCTATACATAAGCATCAAACTACATATCTGCTAAACGCTCTAGACACTTTGACTCAAATTGCCTTTATGATTTAGGCTTTACTACCTTACTTGACCTAATTCATACTGCATTTGATGATATTTCCAAAGCTTGCCACGCCGTTCTAGGAGTTCTTGATACCCTCCTTGCTCCACAATACGCCCCTGCTCAAGTACTACTACCTTATCTGCTCTAATAATTGTGGAGAGTCTATGGGCGATCGCAATTACTGTTCGACCTACAGCAAGCCTTTCTAGCGAGTCTTGAATCAATCGTTCAGATACAGAATCTAGCGCACTCGTCGCCTCGTCTAAGATGAGAATTTCTGGATTCCGTAATAGCGCACGGGCAATTGCAAGACGCTGACGTTGACCTCCGGATAGCCGGACTCCCCTGTCTCCTAGTTGTGTCTTAAAACCTTCAGGCATATCCAAAATAAAGTCTAGTGCATTTGCTAGTCGAGCTGCTTCTACAATCGCAGCTTCATCTGCCCCTTCTGAACCATAGGCAATATTGTTTCTAACAGAAGTGTTAAAAATAAATGTATCCTGACTAACAATAGCTAGCTTTTTACGCAATGAATTAATTTGAAACTCTTGTAAATTAACTCCATCGACAAGAATTTTACCTTCTGTTGGATCGTAGAATCGTGGAATTAGATCTACTAAAGTTGTTTTGCCAGCACCAGAAGCTCCAACCAGCGCTGTCATCTTTCCTTGCTCAATGGTTAGCGTAATATTATGCAGTACCAAATCACTAGCATCATAGCCAAAATCTACAGACACAAACTCAATTGCTCGCTTTAATCCAGCAAACTGAATCTGCCCATTTTTTAAGTAAGTTTTATCGTCAGTTCTCAAGATATCCTTAATATTGCTCATTGAACCCTGAAAACTATTAAGCTTTGACCAAGCTCCATTTATTTGTGATACAAGAGGTCCCAAACGCAATAACACAAATAAAAACGTCAGTAATGAGGCTATTTGTAGACTCCCAGTTGTTACAGAAATTGCTATTGCTACAACTACTATTAGTAAAAGAATTGAGGCAGAAACTGCTTCGGTAAGCGGTTGAACTACTGTAACACCTGCTGCCGATTTCGTGTTAGCGCTCTCAACTTCTTTGCAAACCTCGTAAAATCGCTTACGCTCAAAATCTTGAGTTGCAAAGGCGTGAACTGTACGTATGCCGCTGATAAATTCCATTGACACCGAACTAAAATGACCACCAGCCTTTGATGTTTCAAAACTGGCTTCCCGCACCCATCTCACCAGCTTAGACAGCGCAGCTGCTAACAGACTAAAACATAGTATGGACATTATTGTCAGCTGCCAAGATAACCAGAACATGGCTACTACGTAGACTAACAATGTGAAACCTTTGGCAATAAAGGCAGCAGCTACACTGCAAGCCATTTTTATTTGGTAGATCTCGCTAGTAATGCTATTGAGCAATTCTCCAGAACGCTTCTTGGAAAAGTAACTTAAACTTAGCTTTTGAAGCTGTTCAAAAATACTTTTACGCAGGCAATCTCCCAGATTGAGTTCAGCCAATTTAATATATAGATTCCCGAGATAAACTAAGCTAGCGCGTAACCAGACAGCCACAAAAACCAGAGCACCTATTCGGTAGAGCCGACTGGAATAAGACGCGTTTACTCCCAAAAACCAAACATCAAACCAGCTAATTCCTGTATGTATAGGTAGCTTATTAGGGTTAGTAAAGCTTGTCAGAAAAACTGAGATTAAACCTATTGTAAAACCTTCAAAAACCGCTGCTAATAATGAAAATACCAAAGCTAGGATAGCAATTCGTTGAAAGTGTTTGAATTCTCGCAAGATTAAATAATTATCTCGCCAGAAACTCGTAGCCTTTAGTAGCCTGTAAAGTGGAATGGGAAGTTTGAGACGCATGCTGTATTTCCAGACAATGGTTGTGAACTAGTAAGAGCCAACGCCTGAGCGGATAGGAATACATCTGTATCTTTATCAGGTTATGCAATCTGATTTTTGATCTAGTCCTAATAGGGAAAAAGCCTAAAGCTTTCTCTTAACTTCATAAGTTAGTCCTGACGATGAAGCAACTATAGCTGCAAGTGCAATAACACAACTACATATGCTTGTAGCAGGTAGCCAATGTTATAGCTTCTATAGACTCGATAAAGGATTCATTTATAGTAGCGAGGTGAACAGGAGCACTTAGCCAATCAGCCTATCGTAGCTTTTCTAAAATGTCTACCGTGTATAAATAGCTGACATCCTTTTAGTGTTAACCGCTTTAGAATAGCGTCGTTACAAAAGCGCTCAGAAAATTTTCAGGTTTGTGAGTCCACTAACTGAAATTTTCTGCCGAGAACCTTCAGAGGTTAGTTTTCACATAGGGCAGCTATTCTGAACCTGATGGGGTATTGACAAAATCAAGGCTTAAGAACCCTGAATATCTAATCAGTATCAGTATGCCCTAAAAAGGCAAGTCCTAGAGGTGATCGCTTGCTGCCAACTTTTATTGAGACCTATCCAATTAAAGTACGCTCCTTAGAGGATGAGTCAGGTAATAGCGAGAGCGTGCAGCGAAAAATGAAACTAGCTTGCTACTGGTGTCACTTAAATGAATGGGAAATGTCGCAATTCTGTTGATAGAGTGATATTTGCATGAGATAATAGTGACCATTATCTATTGAGAGACGAGGATGATTCTGCAGCCGATTCACTGTATTCACTGTCATGGTACTGATCTCGTTAAATT
>JAHHHE010000128.1 GCA_019359535.1 Gloeocapsa sp. UFS-A4-WI-NPMV-4B04 | reverse complement strand
CAAGCAGGTACATTCTAAAACCCAGTTTCAAAAGGCTAGAAGTTAGGCTTGAGCTACGTGAGTTGGAAACTCTCATGCGTAGTTCTTAGGGGAGGGGAGAGCGGCGACGCTCAAACCTTACCCGACAGAGCTGGGGGCATAATAGCTCCCTTCGACTCCAACCTGAAGGGGGGTTCAATGACATCGCTTGATACAGTACCGTAGCTCAAACTGACAGTGCCATTTCGTGAATTGACGGGCAAGACATAACTGGCATCAAACCCATTGCTGCCGTCACTGTTACTGTATCCCAAGCTCAAACCATCCCCTAGTCCGAGTAAGTTTGCTTCACTTAGCTGTAGGCGGCGACGGAAGCTACCCACGCTCGGCGTTCGTCCATTATCTGCCACAAGTTGAGTATTAAAAGTCTTCGCCTCCGTTACATTGACTTCCAATACACTTGTCTGGGGGGTGGTTCCCTGTTTTAATCCAGCAGAGATATCTTTGATTAGGGGATTGAGTTTTAGTAGTTGTAAATCTGCTCGCAGCCGCTTTTCATTTATCGGCTTTTTAGGGGACAGACGCGATCGCACATAGTTAGGATCTAACCGCCGTGTGCCGATTATGTTAATTGCTTCTAACTTTCCCTCAAGGACTTGGAGAGTGACTACGCCCCCTCTGATGGTTTGTGGCGGAATGAGAGCGCCGGAGGTGATGTAACCATTATCAAGATATAACTGAGCAATTGCCGAACGTGCTTGGAAAAGTTTAGTAAATGTGAGCGGTCTGTTTGTGAATGGGGCAAGTACCCGCTCTAACTCTTCAGGGCTGAATACGGTACTGCCAACTACATTGAACCGTTCAACTGTAAATGTTTCAGGGTCTGTCCCTTGAGTTGGTGTAGGTATAGTACGAATCGGGGGCGGTGACTGTAGCAACTCTTCTGGAGGTGGCAGAGTCTCTGGCGTTGGAGTTACTGGGAGGCTTGGTTCAACAGGCGGTATCACATCTTGGGGAGGAGGTGTTGAGGGGATTTGAGAAAGTGGAGTGGTTGTGCTTGGGACGACAGAACTGTTAATTGTTTGTGCTAAGGCTCCAGTAGGGACACTGTTAATTAGCACAGTTAAACACAGATAAAGCCAGTAATAGCTCTTGAGGGGAGTGGGGATAAGTTTACGCTGCATTAATTTTTAGGCAAAGAATATCACCAGGGACTGTTCTAGGTGCGGTCACACACCAGTTGGTAGCGGTAATAAGCTGTGGGGGATAGCTTGAGAGTTACAACGCTCAAAAATCTGGCAGGATTACAAAAAAACTGTTGAGGAACTAACCTTACTGCCGTGAAAATTAGATATCTAAAATATTATCTTGAAAAATGACCGAAATGCTATTGATAGCACTTTAGGAGCGAGAATTAGCACTCCAAAAGCTGATGCAGCCCAGAACAATAGGACATCGTGGGCTGATGGGGCGTAGCTCAAAAACGATTACTTTAGAAAATGCTCTTTGAGCGCTCAAGTAAAACTTTAGAAAAACTTAATCTGGGTAGCCCTAAAGTTACTAGCAGAATCCCCCTCTCCCGCATTGCTTTAACCTCGCTCAAAGCGTCTAATTATTCTTGATTGATACGAATAATCAGCCGCTCGGTGCAATTATTATGGTACTTTCGCCTCCCAACGCCGCTCCTACTTTGCCGCTAACTCGACGTAGTTTTAGCCTAGGCGATCACCTTCCGCCTACGCTAGATATTTTATGGCGAATTGAACACGGTGCTGTCCGCACACTAACTTGGAATGAGCAAGGCATAGCAGTCACTTTAGGCTACTGGGGAGTAGGAGATGTTGTCGGACACAAGCTATCACGAGTTAAACCTTACCAAATTGAGTGTAAAACAAGTGTAGAGGTGAGCCTCCTGCCACCTGAGTTGTGGTTTCAAGCGTTAGATGCGCTTGTTTTACATATCAAATCAACAGGGGAATTTCTCAATATTGCTTACCAGCATCCCTTACGGCAGCGCTTGTGGCAATTCTTAATCTTTTTAGACCAGAAATTTGGGTGTGATGTCGAGCAGGGACGGTTGATTGACTTGGCGCTGACACATCAGGAAATAGCGGAGGCGGTAAATGCGACGCGGGTAACGGTAACGCGGCTGCTCCAGCAGTTCGAGGCGGAGGGACTGCTACTTCGGCACTCTAAGCGGCTGATTCTGACTCGGAGCTAGCGCTGGCGGTGAGAAGGGGTATTGGCAATTAGGTTGACGCGATCGCTTATTGCTTAAGATAAATTTACCTCATTGGCAAACACCTTATAGTACACTTGAACTACTGATGAGTTTTAAATAGTTTCATCACTTCATACAACGCATTCCCCGAACGCAATCCATCCTAGGAGGACACCATGAAATTGAATCCTTATCTGATGTTCAACGGACAATGTGAGGCAGCGTTTAAGTTTTACGAGCAGTGCTTAGGTGGAAAAATTGCCGCGATGATGACCTACGGAGAGACACCTAAGGAGTCGCCAATGGCAGAGCAGGTATCACCAGGATTGCAAGACAAAATCATGCACGTTCATCTGACTGTAGATGATTGGGAATTGATGGGTAGCGATAGCCCATCGGAATATTATGAAGAACCAAAAGGCTTTTCCGTGTCGCTGAACATTGACAATTTGGTAGAAGCAGAGCGGATCTTTCACACCTTAGCAGAAAATGGGAAAGTCCAGATGCCACTTCAGCAAACATTCTGGGCTGATGGTTTCGGGATGTTAGTAGATCGATTTGGTACTCCCTGGATGATTAACTGCGGTCAAAGTGCTGGATAAATCAGGGTGTTACACTGCACGCCTGATCGCCATTCTCTAACGCGACTTATTTCTATAGGTGGAGCGAGATGCCTGGAGATAAAGAGTTTTATGACAACCCGGATGCGCTTCAACCCGTGTTTCAAGAAATGTATAAAGCGCTTCGTCCGAGCGGACGAGCGATTATATCAATCAAGCATCCTGTAGTTAAGCTAATCGTCATTCATTCTTCCTAGGCGATCCCCCCACAGTAGGGATTCAGCCTTGGTTTTACGCAACTTGAATGCTCATTAGCTTACCTCGAACTTTGGCAGTTTAGCGCCAGGTCGTTGTACCACCTGGTTAGTGGACAACTACTTTAAGCCAGGTGCAAGGGTGCATACATGGCTCGGACATGAGGTCACGAAGTACCATCACACCTTAGAGGAGTATTTGGATCTCGTCACAGCCACGGGTTTTGCGCTAGAGCGCGTGTGAGAATCACGTCCCCAAAGAGACAATTTTTTAAGCGAGAAAGAGTATGAACGACGTTTACGCATTCCGCTATTTTTATTCATCGCTGCTAGGAAACCAAAGTAATTAAACGTAACACAAAGGAGATAACACAATGGAAACTAATATACAACAAGAGCAAGCAATGCAGGCTGAACCGCAAAAGGAACACCAATGGCTACAAAAGCTTGTTGGTGAATGGACTTGCGAAACCGAGGCGAAAATGGGAGCAGATCGACCTCCCGAAAAGGCGGCGGGAACCGAGAGCGTGCGCTCACTTGGAGGTCTTTGGATTTTGGCGGAGGGACAAGGCGAGATGCCCGGTGGCGGTGCAGCAACAACAATGATGACGCTCGGCTATGACCCCCAAAAGCAAAGATATACAGGCACTTGGGTAGGGTCGATGATGTCCTACCTCTGGCTGTACGATGGCGAACTGGACGTAGCTAAAAACGTATTGATGCTCAACTCAGATGGTCCCTCAATGACTGCTGAAGGAAAGATGGGAAAGTACAGAGATGTCATTGAATTCATACAGCAATTTTCAGATGAATAAACCACAGTGAGCGAACCAACCAAGGGCATCATCAGCGGAAATACACTTATTGATAATCTCGGTTAGAGCTTGATCGAGTGCTTCACGAGTTCGAGCCTTAGCAGAGCGCAAAAGTTGCTTGAGTTTTGACCAACATAACTCAATCGGTGAAAGGTCAGGGGAATAAGGCGGCAAAAACACAACCTTTGCTCCGACTGTTTCAATCGCTTTTTGTACCACAGTCGCATGGTGAACCGGTAAGTTATCCATCACAATGATCGCCCCAACCCACAATTGAGGAATCAGAATCTTCTGGATGTAGAATAAGAACACGTCGGTATTGACGCTGCCGACAACACTCATGGTAGCAATCAAGCCATCGATACTCATGCCACCAATCAACGAGATGTTCTTGCCCCGAGCACCAGGAGCCTCGCTGTCATACAAGCGTTCACCGATTGGGGCGCGACCATACAAGCGAGTCATTCCCAAATGGATGCCAGTCTCATCGATGAATATCAGGTTGCGTGGGTCTATTGTGAAACTCCACAGCCGATGAGCAAACCGCAAATCCTTAACTGGCTGACTTTCTTGCTCAGAGGCAATCAGAGTTTTTTTTTGACGCTGAACTTGAGCCTGCACACCGCCCGTTGCATCGTCGATACACTCACCTCTATCCCGGTTTGTTGGGCAAAGCGCTCACACAACTCCGTCAACAGGGCATCCGGTTGTGCCTTAACCAAGGCTTCAACAATGGGCAACTGTTCTAAACCTAACTTGGCAACGGCTCCTCCTGCGTGAGGTTTCGGTTGCACACTGCCCGTTTCCCGATGCTGTCGTCTCAGATCTCTGATGAAAGACAAGCTCACCTTGAATCGCTCTGCCACTTGTCGTTGTGATCCTTCTTTAGCATCATATGCAGCGAGAATTCGTTGCCGTAAATCAACAGACAGAGGGGCAGGCATGAGTAGCTATTTCCTATCTTGCTAGGCTTGCTTAGGCTCCCTAATTGTAGCTTACTCAATCAATAACCGCTGTAAGTGACGATCATCGGGTGATGACCTCCCATTTCCTGAGTGATGAGGGACAATGGCACCAGTTCATGACTGTGAACTATCAGCGAAAGAAATAGCCGAACGCTAAATAGCTCGTGAAAGCGATCACTTTAGTCTCTAGTTCTACCTATGTTTTGCTGGAAGCTAATGGCGAGGCAACGCCAATTTCTGGAAGTGATCGCTTTTTTATAAATATGAAAATAGGAGAGTGAAATTGGAACCAACACCAGCAATAGATGTCGATGGTTATTTAGTGCGAATTTGCTACAAAGGTGATCGCACTCCAACTTTAGAGACATTACAAGCTATTCACAAACTACATACTCAAACCATAGCCTTTGAAAACCTCAATTCCTTTTTCAAACAACCTGTTCCCCTTGACTTAGCCTCTTTGCAACAAAAGCTCATCCACCAAGGGCGTGGCGGCTACTGTTTCGAGCAAAACTTGTTACTACGGTCAGTTTTGATTGCTCTCGGCTTCCAGGTGACAGCTCTTGCCGCACGGGTGTTATGGAATCTGCCAGAGGAAACAGTCACTGCTCGCAGCCATATGTTGCTCCAAGTGGATATTGATGCACAACCATACATTGCGGATGTAGGATTTGGAGGCTTAACCCTCACTGCACCGTTGGCTCTCGTGCCGAATATCGAGCAGAGTACGCCCCACGAAGCTTTTCGATTGGTGGTTGACGATCTTACCTACATTATGGAGGCAAACATTGGTCAAGAGTGGAAACCCCTTTATCGTTTCGAGCTGCAACCACAGCAGCTAATCGATTATGAGGTAAGCAATTGGTATATCTCAACTCACCCAAATTCGATATTTACAAACACGCTCATCGTTGCTAAACCCAGCTTTGGTTGTCGTTATGCACTGCGAAACAACCAATTTACTATTCATCATTTACACGGTCAAACCGAACGGCGCAGCCTAAAAACTGTTACAGAGTTGCGAACTGTGCTTGAGGATATTTTTGATTTGATATTACCAGAATTCGCAGATTCTCATATTGCCTTCCAACGTTTGGTAGAGTAAACCGAATCAGAAAAATAAAATGACAAAACCCTGGTTTGTAAGGCTTGCCCTGCACACTAGACTTTAAGATTAATTTCAGAGTCAGTTATGAACGAACAAAACAAACCAACACCCATCGAGCGCAAGGCAATAATAGAGCAGTGCTTTACTGCTTACAATACGAAGGATCGAGCAACGATCCTTCGTATTGCGAACCAGCACGTTCACCTTCACCAGCCCTTATGACGATGCCATTGATCGCGCGACGTACTTTGAACGGTGCTGGTTGAACAGCGCTCATATCCGTCAGCACGTACTCGAACGCATATTTATTGAAGGGAATGAAGCATTCGTAACGTATCGAGTCATAACATTTGAGGGCATGGAGTTCAGGAATACCGACATTGGACTTAAGGAGTAGAAGCGAGGTTATTTTGATGAAAATACCTTTTAGTGGCGGTTGTATGTGCGGAGCTATCCGCTATGAATGTCTAGCAGAGCCAATTTTTATGGGAAATTGCCACTGTCGGGATTGCCAGAGAGCAACAGGCACGGCATTTGCGGCGGCGATTCTCGTTCCCCGCGATGGTGTCACCATTACAGGCGATGTCAAATACTACGACGTTAAGGGTGATAGCGGACAAATCATCAGCCGTGGTTTTTGCCCAAACTGTGGTTCTCGACTATTTAGTAAGCGAGAAGTCGCTGACTTTTTGGGCATTACGGCAGGAAGCCTTGACGATCCAAGTTGGTTTAGCCCTATGTTCGACTTTTACATAGCCAGCGCCCAGCCCTGGGATTTTATGAACCCAGATTTGCCAAAGTTCGCCAAGTCTCCACCACCTAATAATCTTTAAGTTACAGGGGAGCTATCTTTTTAAAATTTTGGAAGCGGGTGGCAATATAAGCTGTAGTATTGCTGATGCTATTTATCCTAAGCAAAACAACACGATGGCGATCACAATTAAAATTCTCAGCCAGGACGACATAAGTATGCTCAACAATGTCGCTCCAGATATCTTTGATGACCCGATCAATATTGCACAAACTAAAGAGTTTCTTGCAAATCCACGCCACCATTTAGCAGTTGCGATTGAGGATAATCTAATCGTTGGCTTCGTCTCCGCAGTTCATTACCTTCATCCCGACAAGCCGCGTCCAGAATTATGGATTAACGAAGTTAGCGTTGCCGAAACCCATCGTCGGCAAGGCTTAGGGAAGCGCTTGTTGCTAGCGATATTTGAGGTGGCGCGGGAGTTAGGCTGTATAGACGCTTGGGTACTTACCGAGCGCGAAAATATCGCCGCTATGAACCTTTACTCGGCACTTGGTAATGCAGCACCGAGCGATTGCGTTATGTTCGAGTTTCGCTTGGAGGCAGCTAAAGATGAAATCGCCAGAACTAGCCGTTAGAACCCTTGATTACCGCTAAGTCAATGCGGTAAATTCCCTTTTGCCCGCGCCATTAGTGCTTCAAGTTCGAGATGACAAGATATTCATTTTGAGCTTTAATAAATGTTGCTGGTAATCGCTGTTAGTCCTAACTATATTCAAACAGGTTTAACTGAATTCCCATCGGTTCTGCAACACGGTCGAGATTGGATATGGAGATGCCTAAAAGCCGAATGCTGCGATTCTCTAAATCAATCACTGCTAACAGTTCCTTCGCCACCACGAAGATTAAATTCGCTCCTCGAATCGAAGTAAGCATAGTTTTACAGCGCGTGATTTGCTGATAATCTCCAAACTTAACTTTTAATGTGATTGTGCGTCCTAGAGCTTGGTGACTCTCTAGGCGGTGTTGGAGAGTTTGAGCGATCGCTTCCAATTCATGGATGATCAATTCTGGTTCGCTTAAATTCTCAATGAACGAAGTTTCTGCACCAATCGATTTGCGAATCCGGTTAGGTTCTACAATCCGCTCGTCCTCTGCCCGTGCGATTTTGTAATAGAAGTGTCCCACCTTACCAAAGTGTTGCACTAAATCAGCAACGCTTTGTTGCTTGAGATCCAATCCATTACGAATTCCTAAGTTGTGCATCTTGGTAGCTGTGACTTCTCCAATCCCATGAAACTTCTCTATGGGTAAGGCTTCTACAAAGTCCTGGGCGTGTTCAGGGAGAATCACTGTTAGTCCATTTGGCTTATTGATGCCTGATGCCATTTTCGCTAGGAATTTATTAAACGAAACTCCGGCTGTTGCCGTCAAGTTCGTTTCTGTTAAGATTGCTGTTTTGATTAGTTTTGCAATAGTTATGGCGTAAGGCAGCCCTAGCTTATTTTGGGTGACATCCAGATAGGCTTCATCGAAGGCTACAGGTTCTACAATGTCCGTGTAGCGCTTGAAGATAACGTTAATCTGTGCTGAGATAGCACGGTAAACCTCGAAGCGGGGTGGGACAAAGATTAAACTGGGACATTTTTGGTAAGCGATCCTTGATGGCATTGCTGAATGAATCCCAAACTTTCTCGCTTCGTAACTGGCAGCAACCACTACCCCTCGCTGATGGGGTTCGCCACCGACTACAAGCGCCTTACCTCGGTAGCAAGGATAGTCTCGTTGCTCGACCGAGGCATAAAACGAATCCATGTCGACGTGAATAATCTTTCTAGGCAGATTCATTTAAGTGAATAAAATTAGCGTTTAATCACCTGCTACTCTTTCTTTGAAAGCCTTGCCAGGAGCGAAGGCAGGAACACGAGATGCGGCAATTTGCATTTTTTCACCAGTTTTTGGATTGCGACCTTCACGGGCTTGGCGATCGCGGACTTCAAAATTGCCAAATCCGATTAAGGAGATTTTATCCCCAGTTGAAACCGCTTCAATAATCGTGTCTACCATTGCCGTTACAATGGCATCAGCTTGTTTTTTAGTTACATCCGTTTTTTGAGCGATAGCATCAACCAATTCGCCTTTATTCACCACATTTCCTCTCTCAACACCGATGCCATTCTAATGTGAGGTGTTAGAGAGTGCAAGTGTACTACTGGTACGTCTAGAATGCTCATATTGGATAAGAATATAGTTGGCATTTCTGCCTAAACTCTACAAAGTGGACTAAGACCGCGAATTACTTCGATTCGCTCATCAATAGGGATCTAGTTGCATTTGATTACTGCCACAGAACGCGGACAAGAGTTTATTGATTCAGCTAGACACGATTGAGCCGTGAAACTCTTGAGTGGCATTCGGCAGTAAATTTAAAGAGCAGAGGGAAATGTCTCTGGCGGTTCCTCTGTCTCCTCGATCTCGGCAGTAGTGCGCTCAAGCGGTTCCACTGCCCGTGTCTCATCAATGTGGATCACAGCATCAAACTGGTCAGGGAGGCGAGCATAGAAGTAGTGGCTATGACGCTCAGTTTCAGGACGGTAGATCACACCGATTCCACGCTCCAATCGCGGCTCTCGCAGACTTGTGATTACCTGATTGTTCTGTCGTAAATTCAGTAGAAAGCGGGACAGCCCGGTGCTATGAAATATAGCTTCGTAACTTCCTGACAAGGCGGGATGAACCTGTTTCTCTTCGCCGGGTCCATCCCAATCTGATGCAGCCGTAACAGTGCCTGTATAGGTGCTAAAGCCAACAATTACCACATCCCGACCGTAGCGTTCGCGTAGCAATTGCCCTACGTTCAGTTGCCCTATATCCCTCATATCTGTTGCCCGTGCGTCTCCTAAATGAGAGTTGTGTTCCCAAACAATTACCTTAGTAGGCTTTCCTTGTCGCTCCAAATAGGAAACGAGGTGATTCAGGGTTTCTACCATGTGACGGTCACGCAGATTCCACGATGACACCCGCTCACAAAACATGGAGCGGAAGTATGCTTCCGCGTTTTTCACCAGTCGGGCATTCTGCTCTGCATAGAAGAATTCATCCTCTGCTACCCGACCGTCTTGGTTTGCATACTCAGCAGCCCGACGTTGCAATTCCAACAACTGATGGACTGCATCTTGCTCACACGACTCACTTAAACCGAAACTGGTGGCATATCCATAAGCTTGAGTGTCTTCTCCAAAGTATTCAAAGCAGGAGTAGCGAGAACGGGCGCACTTAGCGGCTTCTGGATCGACCTTCTCCAGATAATCTAGAACTGCCCGAATTGAGGCATTCAGACTGTAGAGATCCAGACCATAAAAACCAACTTTGGTTCCATTTGGGGGTAGCACGTCATTGTATTGGCGCAGCCAAGTGACAAAGTTGAGCACGTCTGTGTTCCGCCACATCCAAGCTGGAAAGCCCTGAAGGCTTGCTAATGCTTCCGTCGCTGTAGCATCATCATTAATTCCCCGCACAAAACGATTAACCCGGTAAGCGTCTGGCCAGTCCGCCTCAACTGCCACTGCGGTAAAGCCTTTTTCTTGAATCAATCGTTTGGTAATCTCAGCCCTTTGCTCATAGAACTCATGGGTTCCGTGAGTCGCTTCCCCAATCAGCACAAAGCGTGCATCTCCAATTAAGTCGAGCAATGGCTTGTAATCTTCGGCTGCACCTGTTAGTAAATGAGCCACCTCACGTACAGCACCAGTGAGCTTCGTCATTGTCGCATCTGGCATTGTAATCCTCCTAACCGTTAGAAAAACTCACCTCTGACTGCTACCGACTGACTCCAAAATGGGTTTGAAGCATTAACACGCATCTGTCCTTGACTGCCTACCTCAAACAATTAAGCGAACTCTAGTAGGAGTTAAGTGTAAATATCATTATGTGAACTAAGATGAGCATGATAAAGAAGGTTCTTTAGTTTCCTGACCGTACTCCTGATAGTTCCGACCTTTTACACGGTAACTTTATGCTAAAAACTTAAAAGTTTTCTCTCCTCTAGCCAGTGGTTCATTCTATTGGCTCGACTACCCTATCTAGTGAGTGAGTTAGTATTAAATCTATTTGTAAACGTGGATACAGAAACTTTGCTGGGCTTACCAAGTGTGGATAAAAAGAGTATTACTAACCGAAGAACTTAGCTTTCGATAATCAGGTTTCAAATAGAATTAGTTTGAATCCAAGCTACTGCTAGTTGGCTCTAGAATAACTAAAGTTAGGTATCAATAGTTGTGTAAAGACACAATAGGACAGGGGTGGCAAAGTAGACAGCCTGTAATATCCCCACATTAAATAGAGTCTCAAAACAGCCACAAAAAATTGATTGTTTATTAACCGAAATAGAAATATTGCTCGAAGAAGATATATACTGAATATTAATTATTTTGTCGAGCGGAATGTGTATTGTGCCAAGGCATTTCACACAAGTTCAAAAACTATTAATTCTCCGCCGCGCTAACTATAAATGTCAGGGCTGTGGCACATCTCTCGACGCAAAAAATTTTGAAGCAGATCACAAAAAGGCTTACTCCCAAGGAGGCGCGACTGAAGCATGGAATGCTCAAGCACTGTGCAGAAACTGTAATCGTCGTAAATCAGATAAGCCACAACAGCCATGACCAGCACCGTAGATAACTACTTCCTTAACTACCACGAGCTTGTGCTGGCGCGGATAACTTCAGGGCAAACTAAACTCTATCCGCATCAAATACAAGCATTGCTGGCAATTTACCAAAAAGCGTGTAAAGGCGAGTTGGATGGTAGCTATCGCCAAGCGGCGTTAATCCTGGCAGGTGTTGGGACTGGGAAGACTTTGATTCAAGCGATCGCTCCCTATATACTTGCCCCCTGGATGTCAGGTAAGCAGGCTCTGTTCCTGTCAGATAACTGTACGCTCCGCGCTCGGTTTTTGAAAGATTTTCCAACAGATTCACTGCATCGCCCAATTTACCAAGAATGGTTGCTGTATTCTTTAGGAGTCTTACCGCCAGGTGTACCACCACCCCAAATTGTCGAACTAGATGCGACTGACTTTAATAGTTATGCTTATGCAATGCACTCATCAGATATGCTGGTAGGCAATCGTCAGTTTGTCCTGAATTTAGTGCAGCGAGGGGATATTGAACCAGCACAACTTGGCGTAGTGGTAATCGATGAAGCCCATTTTAGTGCTGCTAATTCTTACAATACGATTACAAATTATTTCTCTCAATCGTTACTGTGTTACTTCACTGGCTCAAAGTTCCGCTCCGACAGTCAACCGTTACCTAATGTACGCTACGAGGAAATAGAAGAACTTGACGAACTAGGGCGAAGTGTACTTCACTACTCACCTGTTGCCGATTATGAGTTCACGCTCCAAGATGCTTGGCGGTTGAATCCCTCTCCGATTAAAAAGCTCACATACAAGGAAGCAACTAGCGCCGCTTTCTTAATTGAGGAAGAGGGGATTGAGGTGGAATATGACCCTATAGAGTTCATCCTCAAAGCCCAGACAGACAGGCAGTGGTTTCGCCAAATTCTGTTTGCTGACTCCTTCTCGTTGCCAGTTTTAGAAATGGCAGTCCAAGTTTTACTTGGTAAGCGCTCGACTACTGGTCAACCCCATGCGATGCTGGTTCGGGCGCTGAACATTCCTCATGTCCATCGCGTGGCGAAGCTACTAGAGGACAACTTTCCGATGCTTGAGGGCAAAGTGCTGGCAATTCACTCCGAACATGAACAATATGACTTAGCGGGTCGTGCGAGTACGTTGTTGGAGGAGTTTTACAGCGATCGCTATCTTGTGATTGTCCATTGCGGAATGCTTGGTGTGGGTTTCGATCACAAGTGGGTGTCAGTTTCGTGCTGCTTGTGTGTCCTCAAATCTATGTCTCCAGCCGAACAAGAGTGGGGGAGAGCATTACGTAAAGTGCCAGGAGCGTCACCTGGTTTATTCCCCGAAATCAATCATCCGAACTGGGCAGTGGTTGTAACCCATTCAGCCCTGGAGTTGCGAGAACTGTTTGAGAAGTTTTTGCAAGGTGTGGGCGCTGATACTATTAAAGATGCGCCAACCGAAAAACAAATTCGACCGATTCTGACAACAGCCTACGAAGCGGGAGAAACAGTATTGACGTTATCAAATACTTTAAAAGTTAAGCCAGGAGACGTTCTTGAACTGCGCGTACCAGCCCTTGTCGTCGATGAAGCTCTAGCGCCAAAGTTTTCTTTAATTGAAGAACTGCGGTCTACTGGCAGCTTATCAGAGGAAACGAACCCACAAATCAATCAAAACGGTAGTGCTGAAGGAACAACAGTTACTAAAAATAATCTTTTCTCACCACTCGCCGAACCCAAACAAACAACTTTACCCTGGCAAGCCGAAGTCGAGGCGATAGCATCCTCGTTGCACGAAATCAGGGGCGCTAGAACATATCAAGTAAAGGTTGAAGCCGTACTTGATCACAAAAATGTGCAGATTACTCCTGCTTGGAATGATATCCCTTCTGGCGTGGAAGTTAAGCTTACTAATAGAAGTTTAAGGGAAGTACCGGATGCTAACTTTCTCCAGCACGTCGGATTAGATTGGCAAATCCTTGTGGATAATAAGTTAGTTTCTTACTTAGACTACAAAAAGCAAGTTGTATTACAGCAACGTGGGATGAACTTAGATGACTTAGGCGAAATAGTAGTGGGTGGTGTCCGGCTTAGAGACACACTGCCACCTCAAGCTTATGAGTTATTTCTTAAAGGGTTGGAGGCAGAACTCGCTACGGCAGAAGTTGAAATCCCCCAGAGCGATCGCGTTGCTCGTCCCGACAAGGCGAAGTTAGAAATGCAAGCAAGATACGGAGCCTTGGTACGCGGTCTGGTAAACGATGTGTTTAAGCAGCGTAATCTCGTTAAAGATGGTACTTCGGGACGTTCTTTAGTAGAGAATCCTGTCTCCCTTCTCCAAGACGCGATCACAAGAGTCCAACAAAAGGGACACGAACCTAATTTTGCGAACAATTCCGCCTTGATTCATGCAGCAGTATTTGGGTATATCAAAGAGCAGACAAAAAGAGGCTGGTCGCAGCATACAACTGATGCTGAGTATCAAGAGGCAGTAAAAATAGCGCGGCAGTTTTTCCTCCGCTTAAGAGAACAATTGCAGTGGCGACCGTTGCGCTAAATGCTTCAATAGGCTGGGCAATTTACCTAAAAATATGTGAGAAAATAACTCGTGAGAATAGCCTCTTAGACGAGTTATTATGCCCTTCCAGCTCGACCGCCAAACCCCAGAAAACCTGAAGCTTGCTTCCCCTCTGCCTTTAACTCGGCATCCGGCGGCGGTCTATGTATCTGGGTTGGGAGTTGGCAGCCAGCGCACTATCCGTTACTCGCTGTCGGCGATCGCTGCCCTGCTCACACAAGGCGAGTGCGATGCCTACACGATAGACTGGGCGAAATTACGTTACTACCACACTGCTGCTGTTCGAGTCGCATTAATCCAAAGTTTTGCACCAGTGACAGCTAACAAAATGCTTTCTGCTTTGCGGAGAGTTCTCCTAGAGGCATATAGACTAAATTTGATGGCGGCAGAAGATTACAATAAAGCGGTAGATTTTCCTAATATCTCGGCTGACCCAGAACCAAGGGGGCGTTCTGTTGCCGCTTCAGAAATTGTGGCGTTGTTGGAGACGTGCCGTGACTCAAGTCCAATTGATGTTAGAGATGCAGCGATTATTGCCATTTTACTAGGGACAGGTTTGCGGCGGTCGGAATTGGTCAATTTGGATTTAATAGACTTTAATCCAAATACTGGAGAATTTTTGGTTCGCAAAGGCAAGCGGGGCAAAAGTCGCCGAGTCTATTTGCCAAGCAGTGCGATCGCTTTGGTGGAGAAGTGGCTATCTGTCCGAGGTGAGGAACCAGGAGCGTTGTTTTGTCGAATTCGTCGCGGAGGTCACTTGCATCTGGGGCGAATGCACTCGGACGCGATCTGGAGAATGCTGCGGCATCGAGCAGAAATAGCCCAATTAGAGTCATTCAGCCCACACGACTTCAGAAGGACGTTTTGCTCTGACCTGTTAGATGCAGGGGTTGATATTGTTACCGTACAAAAGTTAGCTGGTCACACCAGTCCGATAACGACCGCTAAGTACGACCGCCGAGGTGAGGAAACTAAGCGCCAAGCGGTAGAACGGTTGTCTATTCCTAATCTTAAAAATCCTGAATAGCATAAGAAGTGAAAACCCAATTTCTAAAAACCACTTTCGCATAAGTGTGGCTTTTGGTATGCTACTTTAGCACCTTAAGCCCAGAGCTTGGCATACTGTTTGTAGCCAGGTAAGCTAGAAAAATAGCACAAAAGTAGCACAATTAGACATACCAGATGGCGACCAAGAACGTTCGTGTTGTGGGTTACTTACCGCCCCCCGCCCACAAACAACTCCGTCAGTACATGGAGGAGGAATCTTTAACCGAAAGCGCAGCCATAATTAAGATTGTCAAGCATTTTTTTGATGGCAATGTAGAAACAAAAACTCCAGATGCTACCAAAGAAAAAGACCAGGCGATCTCTGGGTTGAAAGCAGACGTAGTTGAACTTAAACGGCGCTTGGCGGTTTTGGAGCAAGCTGTGGTTTCGGGTCAGCAAAGACCGTTCGCCAACTCTAGAACATCTCACGGTCAGAGGCAAAGACAGCAAATGACGCTGCCGCCCCAAAGCTGTGCCGACTTAGCCAGAAGGCTGGGCGTGAGTACAGGTACGATTGAAGAAGCGTTAGATAAAGGCGAAACTTACTTCCAGAATTGGAGTAAGCGGATGGATCCGACGAAAAGAAGTTGGCACAAGCGCGGGGAACTATTCTACCCAGAGTCAGACTGACAAGCGCTTGGATGCAGCTTCGCTACCTTTATGCCATGTACCCGACCGTCGAAAGGTGGTCTATTGAGAAGGGAGGGCGATCTGCGGCGGGTGATGGGCGTTTGTTATGCAGACAAAAGGGTAAATTACAATAAAGTTTCAATCTAATTCCTCTGGAGGAAAGGGTTATGCTGAAAAACGTTTTAAATAATAATTAGAAAACTTCCTCAAAAGATATCAAAGAGTGATTTTATATGAAGTGGCTGTTTGAACTAAAAGAAGATTACAAGTGTATGTTAGCCGAGTTCATCAATGATGATGAATTGCAAGAATTAAAAAGTGAACTTAGAGAAGATAAAGATTTTTTTGCTCCACGCGGTTCGTCTAAACCAAGACTAAGAATTACAAAAGAAGGTGAAATTATTGTTTTTCAAGGTTACGCTTGGGATGGAAACTCGCCAAAAATAAATTTTCTTGACTTGTTTTGGATAGGCACGCCTGATGGGATTCAAACGCACAACAGACCAATTACTTATTACGCAAGTTTAATACATGATGTCTTAGGTCAATTCAAACGAGAACCTGAAATGCTCTCGAGATTCAAATCAACTGAGTCACCCGAGCTGTGGTTTAGCAAGGGAAGGCGAGGAAGAGATGGACTGTATCTTAGTATGTTGAAGAATGAAAATTTTATGTTTCGCCATCTTTATTATCTAGCTGTTTCTCTTGCTGGACCTTTGTACGATGCATACTTAGCATGGTTCAAAAAGGTAGATTTTACAGATCATGGCAACAGGCGTGCATAATAAATCACTGCACCTGACCGAACGGTAGACTTATTGTGTTATCCAAAGTTAATGGCAGCAGGTGAGTTCAACCGTTATACCGCCTTAGTCCTTGTGGGTAAGTGCTTGGGAGGTTGTCGCCGGAGTGCGATCGCCCCCAGCAGCCACTCATCTCTCGTTAAACTCATTCATCAACTCAGCCACACTCCACCCACTGCCGTAGATTGACTGGTCGATTGGGGGTTCAGCTACAGACTGTAGGTGTATGACTGGCTCTGGCTGTTCTGGCTGCTCTACATCAATTTGTTGTACTTGTTCTACGTTGTCGGATTCCTGAACGAGTCGAGAGCGGCGCTGCGGTAATACTTCGGGTTGGGTTGAAGCTTTGGGTTGGACTGAACGTTTTACTATAATGGGTTTCTTCGAGTTCATGGTCACTCTGGTATCTAATTAACTTGGCTCTATCGCTGTTTCGGGGAGATGGGCAATAGGATTTCCAGCAGTGTAGAAAGCAAAGCTTTGCCACGCTTGTGGGCGTTATGAACCACCTCGAAGAAACCGAGATAGAGCGGCAACTTTTC
>JAHHHE010000127.1 GCA_019359535.1 Gloeocapsa sp. UFS-A4-WI-NPMV-4B04 | reverse complement strand
GTAAGAGCAAGGCCCAAGAACGAAGAAGCGAACTCTGAACAATGCCACCGCTAAACTCAATCTTTGCTTCATCAGACTTATGCTCAAGCGGTTAGCACATGAGTAGATCCCAAATGGGTTCTATAAATGAGGATTATTTAACCTGCATCACAACTAACGTCATATCATCTGAGTTTTGATTATCTGAACCAATAAATTGCTGCACTTGATCAAATAAATATTCCTGAATTGCCTGTGGCTCTTGATAATGTTCACAAGCCCAGCGAAAATTAAGAATTAAGTTTTCTTCATCAAAGCGATCGCCACTTTGGCTAGCGGCATCGGTAAACCCATCTGTGTAATAAATAATTTTGTCTCCAGGGTTTAGCTGAACTTGGGCATCTTCGTAGTGACTTTCTGCATCTAGACCAATTAACATTCCTAATGTATCTAGACGCTTGATGGTTTTAGTTGCTGCTTGCCATAGCAAGGGTGGATTGTGAGCCGCATTACTATAAGACAGAATGCGAGTTTCTGGGTCATATTCAGAGTAAAACAGCGTCACGAAGCGGTGAGAATTTTCGAGATCAGCATACATTACTCGGTTTAATTTTTGGAGAATCCGAGCTGGAGAGTGACCATTGAGAACTTCTGCTCGTAACATTCCCCGTGTCATCGTCATAATTAATCCTGCTGGAACACCTTTGCCCATCACATCACCGATGACTATACCCCAGGGTGACTCTGAAAAGTTTTTCTTGGCATTTTTTGAGTTTTGAGTTGCAGGAGTAGGCGATTCTCCCCTATTTTTTAGCTGGTTGTGATTGGTAGGAATAAAGTCGTAGTAGTCTCCTCCAACACGATTTGCTGGTTGACAACGCGCAGCAAGTGATAAATTCGGAATGGTGGGGCATTGGCGCGGCAGTAGTCGCAGTTGAATTTCTGCACCAATTTCTAGCTCTCGGTCTAAGCGTTCTTTTTTACGCACTTCTAAGGTTAGTTCATGGTTTTCAAGCGCCATTGCCGTGTGATCGGCAACTAACCGAACTAACTGCTGTCTCGTCTCTGTCCAGGTGTATTCTGGATCGCTGCTGAAGACGTAGAGCCGCCCCCGCTCTATTTTCCTAACGTTAATTGTTGTGCCAAACAACTGAACATCAGGCCCTAAATAATTGCTGACTTGATTATCCAAAGCCGCAATTACTGGCACTAGCAAAGGTTGGGTAAAAGATGCTGTAACTGTACTGGTTGCACTTTCTAAAGCTTTACGGATAGTTTTAGCCTGACCATTATCCTGGCAATGTAGCCGCTCTAATCTCACTTGACCATTAGGTTTAAACAGAATTAGTGCGCTACCGTTGGCTTCAGTTCCCCGTGTTGCCATTAGGGTAATCAAGTCTAAAAACTGATTTAGATTATTGAAGCTTCTGAGTGCAAATCCCAGAGAACTTAGTAAATCTTGGATCTTGTGCTGTTCCCGATGCAAACGCGCTACCAGTTCTTTAAGGGCAAAAATTGGGTTGATATCTGTAGTAGCGCTGCTATTGCGGTCATTAGGTTGAGAAGGAGGTTGAGGCACAGACACAGGCGTGATTCCATTAACGTAAGGCGTTTATCAAGCGTTGAAGTTAAGCGCTTAAAGAGTGTAGCTAGTAGTGGGGAGTGATTAGTGAGTAGTGTAACTTCATAGATAGAATCTAGGGGATTGAATCAGGAGGCAATACAAGTCGCACCAATGTAGGTCTAGATGACTTTTTTCCATGTCTAAGCTTATAGGCTTGAAGCCTAATTGACGTGAGTAGAATCAAGACTTATTTACTACTTACTACTCCTCATTTTCTTCATTCACCTACAGAAGTAAGGAAATGTTAAAGTTTGGATAGGTATTACATAAGTCGTACAAGCGCAAACGCAAGCGTGAATTTAAGTAATTTGTTGTGTGTAATATCCTAACTGCGGATATCTAAAAGGTTAGTCTCAGCTTGATGTTACTGTTGTATGTCAGCTATGAACCAAGTTCTAAGCTTTAAAATTAGCAGTTTGATCAGAGAATAACCTCTAATATTACACCCTAAGTTTGTATTATTGAATACACTCTCCCTGATCAAGCGTGTAGTGACTTCTAGCTTTGGGAATATTACAAAATTTAAAAACAGCTATGTTAACTTAGTTAACTTAACAGCCAAGCGCCAAGGGTGTAGTAAATAGTGAGTAAACATGAAAATAATTTATTCCACTTCTTTTCTACTCACTTATGAACAAAGTTTCAGAATCCCTATTTGGGAATTTTATCTTTATTCATTAGAAGTTATTAACTAGCTGCTTAATAAAGCTTCGACAAATTCGTAGCTGGAAAAGGGGCGGAGGTCTTCAATTCCTTCACCAGCACCAATAAACCGAATTGGTAAACCTAGTTGTTTTACTACAGCAAGGGCAATACCACCTTTGGCAGAGCCATCAAGCTTGGTCAAAACCACACCAGTTAAATGAGCAGCTTGAGCAAAAACTTCAGCTTGCCGCAGTCCATTTTGACCCAAAGTGGCATCTAGAACTAATAAAGATTCAATTTTGGCATTAGAAGCTTTTTTGTCAACAATGCGGCGAATTTTGCCCAATTCGTCCATCAAATTTTTCTTGTTTTGTAATCGTCCTGCTGTGTCAACTAGGAGTAATTCTGTTCCTCTAGATTGAGCAGCAGCGATCGCATCAAACACAACAGCCGCAGGATCTGTATTCTGCCCCGGATTGGCGATTACCTCAATTCCACTTCGAGCGCCCCAAACTTTCACCTGTTCCACTGCTGCGGCGCGGAAGGTATCAGCTGCCCCAATCAAGCATTTATAGCCGGATTTTTGGGCAATATGAGCAATTTTGCCGATAGTCGTGGTTTTACCAGCACCATTTACCCCAGTTATTAACCAAATATTCAGTTTTTCTTTCTCTGGAGCGAAAATAGGATTATGAGTTTGCAACGGCTGATCGAGCATATCTCGGAGGATTTGTTTGAGATATGCGATCGCGGCATCTGGTGGTAAAGCTTCTTCCTTTAATCGGTTCTGTAGCCCCTCAATAATAAACTCTGTAGCCTCCACTCCTACATCTGCTTGCAACAGTAACGCCTCTATTTCCATCACTGCGGCTTGATTGAGTGGTCCTTGACCAACAATCGCCTTCAATTGATTGACAATATTACGACGAGTTTTATCTAAACCTTGCCGCAGTTTTTTAAGCCAAGTAATTTCTTCAATTGAAACGTCTTCAGGACGACGACCTTGATTTGCCAGTATTTCCGCCGACCAGAGAAAACCCTCATCAAACGTAAGTCCAGGTTCCGTCTGCGTTTGTTGCGTTGTGCCTGTCTCGCCTATTACTGCCTTTGGTGCTACCTCGAGTGGTACTTCAATCGCAGTTGCCTTGAGTCTTTCTAGTCTGGCTTGTCGCTCTGCTTCTGCTTTCGCTAGGAAGGACAATGGAGCGCTTGCTGGCTGTTCACTAATCTCTGTGCTAACTAATTCATTAGATACCTCAGCCGTTGTCACAGTGTCCTGCTCATCCGTTCCTGTCTCAACTTGTTCTGTAGGAGCTAGTCCCTCCTGCTCAAGAGCTCCTCTGCTCAAGAGATCCCCTGCTGCTTGTACTGGCTCTGTTTCGCCCTCAACTTCTGCTACCTGTTGCGATTGCTGTTGCTGAATATTTTTGTAAGCGGCTTTCGCCCAGTCCAAACGGGCTGCTACAACGTCTTGAGATGGTTCTTCGCTTGACGTTATTTCCCCGCCTGTTTCTGCGTCTGAATCAACAGCAGTGGGTGTGGGTTCTGCCTCTTGGGGAGTAGCAGACGAATTACTAGATTTACGACGAAACCAATTAAAAACCATTTAACCTACTTGATTTAGCAGCTAGAACTAACTATGTAGCACAGTGACGCAAGACGCTATTTAATAACTATAGAAAAATTGTTCACTTTGGGTAAGCTGCTGCCTTTATCTGTTCGCTGAGGCGACGCAAAACACCATTGATAAATCGGTGTCCGTCGTCGCCACTGTAGCGTTTGGCTAGCTCTACGGCTTCGTTAATTGCTACTTTATCTGGAACTCCTAAGTAAACTATTTCTGCTAAGGCAATCCGCAGCAAATCGCGGTCAATTCTAGCAAGACGATTTACTTGCCAATCTACTAAGGCTTTTCCTAGCTGTTCATCAATTTCAGCTTTTTTGACGTTGACTGTGCGGACAATTTGGAGAGCGTAGGTACGAACCTCAAATTCTGAATGATTAGCCAGCTGAATTAATTCTGGCAATTCTACTGCTGTACCTACTCGGTTGATCGCAGTTTGGGTAAGCTGGATTGCCTCTTGTACCATACTTCTAGCCGCTTCTAAATCTGTAGCACGAGTTTCGCTAGTTAAAAGGCGATCGCTTCCACGTTGCAGTTCACCAGCTGCCGTTGAAAGTGCGTCTTGTACTTCTGTTGTCAGCATCCGTACTGCTGCCAGTACCATATTTGATAATTGTTGCGCTTCGAGTTTCTCTGGTGAGTTAGGCAGTTGACTAAGGCTTAATAGAGCCAGTTCACGAGCAATTCTACGAGGTTGCATAAAGATTAGGGGTCAGGGGTTAGGGGGAGCCAGTCCGTTACGAAGGTTTCCAGAGCGATGCGTTGCGGGGGTTCCCCCGTTGAGGGAACTGGCGTTCAGGGATCAGGGATTTACTTCTTTATTCTTCCCTAGTTTCTAAGTATTTATTTTGGTCAATATTCTTCGCTAGGGAGGAGTGGTTCTAGTTTTCGTTGAAAAATAACTAAAGAAGGCGATGTATTGGAAGCGACAATTCCCCGATAAATAACTACCTTAAAGATATCTTCAACCGACATTCTTAGATTTACAACTTCATCTTCTGGAACAATTGCATACCAGCCTGTGGTGGGATTTGGGGTTTTGGGATGAAAACGCTCAAGCTAGGGCGAGTTAAATGCGGCTGAATTTCATTGCTGATTGCGCCTGTTACGAAGGCGATCACCCAACCTCCTGGTCGGGGATACTCCACCAAAATTACACGCCGAAATTTGCCAATTGTATCTTTTAAGAAGGTTGGAAGGTGAAACCGCTTCTTTTTGTGGCAGTGTCATAGAAGAAATTTTGAGGATGTGGTTAACTCCCACTTGCTAGGAGCAATAGTTCAGCACTCAACAATCAGCAACCACTATCGTTGTGTAGAAGATGTTTGGCAGCGTACTTTTGAATACACCCTTTCATAATTTGAGTTATAGTTAATTACCACTGCACTAGGAGAGCGTTTCCTGTGTAATATCATGACATAACAGATTATAGCCCCTACAATATCAACATGGTTACAAAAAGCAACAACAGATTTTGATAAAACAGTTAGAAGGCTTAAATTCTTGCACCTTGCCTTTAACTATAAGTGGTATTATGAAAACCTGTTATTTTAGTGTTGATCAGCTATATTACTTGCACAAGCCCTATTTATTTTCCATTTATACTATTCCCTGTCATTAAAAAATAACTAAATATATGAACAGGAAGAAATATAGTTTACTTATGGCTAATACAATCCTTCTAATTGTTGGGTTTGGTGTATTTAGACTTTGGTATTGTTCACTGTTATTAACAGTTACTGAAGCTGAAAAAATTTTAAAAGAGCATCAGAGTGAAGTTAACCAAATCAAAAAAGTTAGGATTAACTTTTTTGATATCTATGTTCAAGAAGAGCTACATTGCCATGGGAAGGGCAAAATTATGATTATCTATCCAAGCGAAAAAGATCGTGCTTTGCTTAAGCAGCTACTAGATAATACGTTCTCTAAAGTTCCATATGAACTAATTAATAACTAAAGCATATCTAGATAAGAGATTCATCTATAAATTCCTTCCCTATTAGTTATAGTTATAAAAATGTAAATAACTATAGAGGTTTATAGTTATAAGCTATGACCTCTACTATTTTAAACCTAAATGAAAAGAAGAGACAGGTAGGAAAAAAGTATTCTGTTTCTCCTTTTGGACGATTAGTGAGCCAAATCTGAAGCCTTTAGTATGTGTTATGCCACCACTCAACGTATGTACTCCAGGTCTTGTAAGGCCAAGAGCCATAATATTGAGCGATAACTTCTGGATTAGGTTCTTTATACTGAATAATCATAGTGGAGATGCCTGTAACGGTGCCATCATCTCTAAACTTAGGGCTATCACATACACCTTGAACTCCGCTATAATATGTGGTTCTTGTGTAATTCTCTCCGTATCTTCCATAGTTGCCAACTGCATATAAGGAAGTTTTATGAAATCCATTACTGCTTAACCAGTTATGTGGATTAGTTTGATTATAAAAATACCTGTAGGTGTTCTATTAGGTTTAGGATAAGCATAGGTTCCACAAGCAGTTGCAGTTTCACAGCAAGAAGCTTTTTGCCTAAGTTAACTCCTGCTAGTTTGACAGTTTTGCTAGCAAAATATTCAGTCACACTTGGAGTAGAAATAAATTCAATTTTAGTTTCTTTCGCTTTTGCTGTAGCTCTATCTTCAAACTTTTTGAATTTAGGATATTTTAGTGCTGAAGGTCTGATCTCACCCATCCTGGTACCATATTTCTTAGCTTCCACTAGTTCGTTTTGGAAACTAATTTGTTCTTTTACTAACTGGATGAGATGAGAGTCATATCCAGCCCCTTTAGCTGCTTTAACGTCGAAAGTTGCTAAATGAGTATTAGGATCTAAGTTAACGAACCTTTGAACAACTTCTAAAATTTTAGCATCCAAAGCTTCAAGCTTAACGTTATCTAAAGGATCTGGGACCACCGAAGGACTTGGAGTAGCCGTTTGACTAATTAAGCTGTTAGGTTTTGACACTGCTAGTTTAGCAGCAAGTTAGATCAGACCTAGTTGGCTTATGATTAATCCCCCAACCAGCAGTATCCGAGTTAAAGGCGCTTTGCTAGAACGACCAGACATATGCAGCCTTTTCATAGATAACCTTACACAATAAAATTCCATAGGATTTTAGTATTATCTCTATTCTAGATGCAATAAGCAAAATTTCCCTAAAGGATGTGGCACTATTTCTGTTTTTTATACCTCAGTTGATTTAGAGTGTTACAAAATAGAAGGTCATGCTTTCGTAAAGTGTTTAATACACACTGCGATCTGTTCGTTTAGTACGCATACTTCTTAATCCTGTCCAACCGATCGCTATATAACCAATCGACAACAATAAACTTCTCATCCCAACTCTTACGCCATTTTGCCATACCTCTTGTTGGGTTTTTTGTTCAACTTCTTGCCTACGACGCTGAATTTCAGCACGTCCTTGATTGCGTACTGTTTCAGGATTCAATTGTTGAGCTAGCAACTGATCAAGTGATTGGGGATTTGCTTTAGCTTGCCTAAGTAAAGTCTTGAATTGTTCTGGAACTTGTGGACTTTGGAGTGCTTGATTAAACTGTTGTTCATTTTGTAATAGGCTAGTAATTTGACTTCTAAATTGATTTTGCTGACCTTCAATTTGACTTTGCAGCTGTGTTTCAGCCTGAGTAGCTTCTTGATTAATTCGCTGTAGCGCCTGATCTCTAGCTTGAACAACATTGTTGATGTGGAGAGGAACAAGCAACAAAAATAGCAGTCCCAAGACACTAGACATTAAAAACGGCCAGGAGCTTAATTTTAGTGAATGATTCTGGTTATCTAGATCATTCGCAATATTATTAATCCAATGTCCAGCAAGGAACAAAGCCAAAGCAACTATGGGAATAGTTCCCCGATCAACTATTTGAGTTACAAAATTAACTTGCCACGCTTTATCTTGCGGTTTGAAAGGAAACAACAGCATTATAAAGTCAAGCAAAAAAGTTAAAATTAATATTATTCCAATAATTTTTAAGGTTCGGGCAGTAAAGGCTGAAAATGACTTGCTATTAAGTGTTTTCATTAATGTTGATTTTGGTTATTGAATATTTAATCTAGGGTTATGGAATTAATGCTTGTTATAAATACATTATTTTACTACAAATAATGGCAAAAGTATTTTTGATGCTTTAGACTGCGAAAAGCTACACTACTTTATCATTTAGATAGCATTATTTAAAAAAATTATTGCTGACGATACCATTGAGCAATTTGCTTAGGTGGAATACGGAGAAAATAAGCAATAATCGCCACTTGGTTAATTAGTGTTGTTTTAAACACGCCAAGCTTTTGCCAACGACGTGCTGAAGTTAAAACTGGTACTGGAATAATTACAATACGCCCTAGTTGTCTTAAACGCAGCATAAATTCAAAATCCTCCATAATTGGGATATCTGGAAAACCACCAAGAGCGTAAAATAACTGTGGTTTCAAAAAAATTGCTTGATCACCATAAGGCATTTGTAACCAGCGTGATCGCCAATTTATCCCAAATTCAATTAAACGCAAACTCAACAGAGGTGCATCAATTTGTAATCTAAACGCGCCTGCTACGGGAACTTTTACTAAAGAATTACTTTTACTACCTGCAAATAGCGCTTTGGCAATCATTATGTGGAATTGAGCAGGTAAACGAGTATCTGCATGAAGAAATAATAGGATATCTCCAGTTGCTGCTTTTGCACCAAGGTTCATTTGAATAGCACGATTGGCAGCAGCAGACAAAACTTTTACGCCGAATAATTCAGCAATTTGAACTGTATCATCTTTGCTACCACCATCTACTACAATCACTTCCACATTTCTAGCTAGCAGGATATTAGCTAGCGTTGCTGGTAGGTTTCTGGCTTCATTCAAAACTGGAATAATGATTGAAATCTTTTTTATGCCGATACTTTAACTCCTGATAGAAGTGAAGAATAAGTAGAAAAATTAATATTTATTCTGTATCCTCGGTTGCAAAACTTTGGTTAGAGGTTTCCGCCGCTCAAACTTTACGCTGTCTTATATAACCTCAATTTCTTGGCATATCTGTTCCCAAATAGGCAGATCCTCAGGACGATCAATATCAGGCAATTGGGGTAAATAATCAATTGATAGATCAAGCTTGTTGGCAATATTGACAGTGCTTTGGAATACTTCGTCTGTTCCCCAATTAATACCAGTAAATAACTCTAGCCTCAAATAATGTAACCCGATCAAGTAATAGCCACCGTCAATCGCAGGGCCAAGGACTAAATTATGAGAGCGTAACTGGTGAAATGCTTTTTTGAGTAACTGAGCGTTTAAGCCAGGGCAATCAGTACCTATGATTACAACACGAGCTATATTGTCTTGAAAAGCAACAGATAGCGATCGCGCCATCCGGGAACCGAGATCTCCTTCACCTTGAGGTTGATAAATAATATCAGACCCCAGCCAGTGTCGCATCAAACTTAAGTTACCTCCAGTAAAGCAAACTTCTATTGAGAGTGGGTAATTATTTTGAAGTTCTCTTACTTTACTTAAAGTGTATTCTGTCATTTGCCGATGTAATGTTGCTGCTCCTTTTGCGCCCAAAATCGGTATCAGTCGCGTTTTTGTCAATCCTTCCTCTGGATAGCGGGTAAAAACGATTAAGCGTTCCTTGGGGGTTTCCTTTAAAATCACTAGACAAACTTGCCTTAACTTGAAAAAATGCTCAATTTTAGATTTTGGACTATAGACAATTTTTCAACAAAGCCGTATTTATCCAAATTACCAAGGCTGATTGTTTTCATTGGGAAAAGATTGAGAAAGCCGAAAGTGAAGCGCAATTATAACATTGGGAACTCTGAGCGAGAAACCCACAGCTTCCTTAATAGCGAAGAAGAGCATAAGTAATAGAACCATTAACTGCGTAGCGATGCAGTGTAAACGTATATGCCTCCAATATCATCTTGATCCAGAGGTCCTATTTTTTCTGGTGGGTTAAAGTCAAATCCGGCTTCCCTTAGATGCCTCTCATACTGGGTACAAGAGATTTTAAAATCACCCTTTTCCTCCAAACCAGATTGGAGTGCGGCTCTCTCAAGGCCTGCTAAAACGCTCTCTCCCTCTTGTTCGGCAAGCTCAATGATGTGGTTGTGATAAACCCTCAGAGCATCGTATCGCTCATTTTTATTCTTTGAATCGTGCTCTCGTATAAACTCATCGCCCACAAGCAATAGTCCATCAGGCTTCAAATTACGCTTAACATTTTCAAAATATTTTTCCTTATCACCTGTCTTAATGTGATGGTCAGCGAATGATGAAAAAATATAATCAAATTTTCCAGGAGGATCGTAGGTACGACTATCTTCATGATGGATATTAATCTCAATTTGATTTAAACTTGCGTACTTTTTGAGTTTACCTTCCAATATGCCATAACACTGCCAGTCAATTTCAATAATATCTATTTTAGTAATATTAGGTAATTCAGTTAATAAGCGCTTCGTGAAAATTCCTGTTCCAGCACCCAATTCTAATACATCAAATGATGGTTTAGGATGACTACGACGATGATCTAAACAGATACCAATCATTCGCTGCATCATCTGTTGATAGTAAGCATGTTTCTCTTCATGCTCATCATAATCACTAACATTAATGTATCCAGACATTTCTATCAATCTTGTTTCATAAAATTCTAGATCTCTAAAAAGCCTATTCATAAATTGTTCAATATCGGCTATTTCATTTCCAGCCTTATTAGATATATGAACAGCCCCATTTGATTTTAATAACTTATCAAATTGCTTTTCGTAATCGTCAATCGTTCTAGTTTCAGCAATGAAACAAATATTTTTTTGTTCTGGTAAACCATCATCATATACCGCAAGTAGCTTGCTATCTGATGCATTAATAATTGATAAGTCTTTAGTGTAGGCAGAGCCTACTACTTCTGACAACCTTGCCAAGCTCATTGCATAGACATTGTATCTACGGGCATGTTCTAGAAGAGTTGGATAGGTTGTTTGAAAATCTTTTTCAGAGATAAATACAAACACTCTATCGCTGTCATTACGTGAGGTTCTTAAAATTTATCTACCCATTGTCTGCTGCCAAAATCGTTCCTCAACGTTGACAAGAGCAATTGCTTTCACATGAGGCTTTGGATCTAGCTTTTGTAAGAAGATGAGATATTGCGGATACTGAGAAGCTGGAATAGAGTATGTTTCCTCTACTTGACTAGAGTGTTTATACAGTTCCTGATAGGAGTCAAGAATGACTTTTTGGAAGCAAATGTTTTCGAGTGCATACTTGTTAGCTTTTAGCTTATCTACCGCATCTTGAATATTTCCCAGCGTTTTGTCAATTTGACACATATAAGAGTAAGGTGATTGCTTGATAAGCCCAAATTTCTCCTGCAGCTGGGGAAACTGACTCTTTACCCACTGCTCACATTCATACTGATTACGATTAGTCATCTCTATAAGTAGTTTTACCCAATCATTCTGATTAGTGCCATCAATTTTTTGAAGCTGCATTAGAGGATTAATCAACTCCTCATTAAAGTTTATAAGCTTGCAATTCTGTTTTTGTCCAAAGAGGAAGCCAGTCTCAAAGTTAAGCCATGGCTTCTTAGAAGAACCAGGAGTTAGACAGACAACACCAAAGTCTGCCCTTGCTAAAGCTCTTTGGGTCTCATCAAACCACACTGCACCCGCAGTTATATCGACATTTGACACCCAGCCCTTGAGGGGAAAAAAATTAAACATATAGTCTCTAAGATGTTTTGCCAACTCATTTCCTAATCTCCCTGTCCAAGAAATAAAGATTTTTCGCTCATTCTGCGAATCCATAATGTCTCTCCCATTCAATTTGGTACTTTTTATCATCAATAATTAAAATATCTAAAGATTTGACTCTAATTTAGATTTTTACAACTGAATCAACGAATGAAAGGGAGTAGTTAAGCAGAAAAAGTTTGCTCAATAATTCCTACTCCAAAAGCTTCGTCTCCCGCCTGTAATTTACCTTGTGTGGGCATAGCTATGAGGAACGCATCAGGATGAGTGATTGGCTTGCCATCATCATAAGCCACCACCTCACCAGCCTTGACTAGATCGAGGTTTTTAAAATTGCGCGTGAAGAAAAAATTTTCAGTTCTAGCTCTTACAGTCTGCTCTATGCGAACAACAGTATGGCTCTTTAGAGACTGCAATTTAACTGGCGAAAGCATTTTTAGTTCTTGAAGGAAGTGAAGCACAGTGGTATAAGCAACCTGATCCGTTTGAGGATCGCCAGTTTTTCCACATTCGGCGATCGCTCCAACTGCATTTAAGCGGTTGACCTCATCTATGAGCATTGTATGTCTTCGATGAATCTCCCAGCCATGAGTATAAACTTCCAATCCAGTCATCCTGAACATTTCTAAGTGACGCTTTGTTAAAGCTCCAGCACAAAAAGGTTGTGTTGGAGCAGAGGTAGAATGCAGATCGAGTACATAATCCATTCCTACAAGGTGAGGAGCGAGACGATGAGCTAGCTGAGACTCGTATCCAAAAGCGTTAGCTTTTCCAAAAGCTCGGTTGAGATCGCAGTCAACAAATCGTCTTTTAAGCCGCACAGCTTCTAGATTCGCAACTAGCGTCAGTAATCGACCGTGTAAGAGTCTGTCTCCCTGCTTGACTGACAAAACTAAGAACTTAGGAAGCTAGACAGGACGGTGAATTCGCGCTGAAAAGACTGGTTACATTGTCGTTTAGAAGCGATTGCAGGTTGTGGGTCAGATGCCGGTGATAGAAACAGAAGAAGATGAATTTTCCACTGCTTGGTGATGGCTAGACGAATCCAATTCCAGCCCAACTTAAGGTAACTCATGCCGCGATTCCAATGAGTATCGACTAAACGACGTTGACCTGATGCCACGACTTGAGTGCCTTGCAGAACCAAAAACAGCATGGTCAAGGCAATCACGCCACATAGTTGAGACAAGGCAAACTTATTTCGCAAACGGGAGGCTTCCAGGTTGAAGCCGTTGGATTTGAGATCTAAAAAGGATTCTTCCACTTGGAACCTCAACCGATATTGAGCAAAGGTTTGTAGCGTTGTCGGTTCATCACTAACAATTACCCAATTCTCATCACTGAGCTGGTCATGGGCAAACGCCAGGTAAACGTTGGAATAGGGATTGGTTTTACCAATGGACACCATCACAGTGAAATAAGCTTGTCCTTGTTGCAGCTGCACCGATGAAACCTTGTGCCACTGACCGTGAAGTTGAAACTGAAACGAGCGTTTGATGCGGATACGGAAATGCCACCTCAGATTCTCCCGCAAGTACTTCATCAACTTGCCATCAGCAAAGCCTCGGTCTGCCAGCAACACCACGACCACTCCTTCGGGCAGCACCCGTGCGGTTTGTCTGAGTACCCGTTGAATCGTCCACAACCGCACTGTGCTACTGGCTTGAGCCACCACTCTCCAGGCAATCGGTACGGTTCTTCCGCGGTAGACGACACCCACCCAAACGATACAAAAACAATTCCAGACCACCGTTGTATCTAGGCTCAAGTACATCCGCTCACTACCCCATTGAGATAATGCCTGCGAAACCAGCAGATGATGGACACCACTTGCGTCAATCCGGCGATTAGACAACCAGCGTCGAAACCTTCGTTGATGCGACTGAGCATAGCTCGCCCTGCTCACCACATACACCCCAAATCCATTGAGATGAACGTTTTGACTCTGGATCAGCCCAATCATCATCCAACACAACGTTTGCAAATGTCGTACATCCCGCCAGTGTTTTTGCGATTGACTCAAATAAGTATGCAACGCATCATAGAGACGGGAAGTAGGTGCCATTGGTTTTGCTAATTGGTGTGGTAACTTATCAGCTTAAACCAACCTCCTCTTCCCTCCTACCTTTCGTTTCATTCTCTAAATCTTTTGTCAGTCAAGCAGGTCTGTCTCCTGTTAACAACTTACTTTCCAACAGATTAATTGCATTTAGTCCGCAGGTTTCGTCTCCATGCACCCCGCCTACTACACACACCGTCAAACCTGGTTTATCTGAGTCGAACAATACCAGCCTAAACCCTTCCGAATTAGCTACTATTTTCACCTATTATTTATCCTTAAATTAATACCTAATCCTTATTTTAATAATATATACATAATTACTTTGATAAACTACGAATTGAATAGATAAGTAACCCAAAGTATGGAATAGCAATGATGAAAGGAATATATTTCTCAACCTTGCTTAAACGTCTGCATTGCCCAACTTTGTTTTTCTCAATTTCCCATTCTCTGAAGTAAAAAGGAAAAGGTAAATATGGCTCTATTTCATGAATAACTCTAAATTTTAGGTAGTTAAGTTGCTTGTATGAATTAATATTTATGTACCATAAAAAGCATAGAGATAATCCCAAAAATGCTAACAGTAAGGCTAAAACAGCTTTAGACCCATAAAAGAGGTTTTTGTCAATTAGCAAAGAAGGTAAAGCTAATAATCCAGATAATAATGTGATATAAAAAGTGTTGGTCTTTCCCCTCCTCTCAGTCACTCTATCCATCATTTCTATATATATTTTGTACTGTTCTAGAAGATGGGTCTGAAAGTCACTTCCATATTTTCCTTTAAGCTTTTTTACATCTTTAAAACTTTCTATTTGGTGATTAGTATTCTGCTTAATACTTTCATAATCTGATTCCGGTGGATCGCTACTCATTAATATATATGCGCTAGTTTTGATAAATTAAAACAGAAAATTCATTGGGTATTGTTTTATCTATAAAAAAATTAATTTGACTGACTACGGGTTTAAAAGTTTTTAACCCTAAAACTAGGTTGCAACCTAAGTCAGATCAAGGAAACACATCGGTAGGGTAGAATAACTGGAATCCAAGGATATTAAGCCAAGACGGTCAATAAATGTAAAATTGGCTCTAAATATGCTTTTGAGGCGATTTTAAGAGGCAGTTTTCCTTAAAGTCCTGATACTAACAATATTTCGGTATGGTTGCGCTAAAAATAGGAATTTATTATTGAGTTATGAAAAGAAAAGTTGAAGTTTTACCGGATCAGGCGGCTCTAATTGAGCGATCGCTACAATTAACTGTTGACAAAATCAAAGCAGCTATTAATGAAAGAGGATTGTGTACGATCGCCTTATCTGGCGGTAGCACACCCAAACCATTATATGAAGCGATCGCCGCTCAACAACTAGCTTGGGATAAAATTCATGTGTTCTGGGGCGATGAACGCTACGTCCCACCAGATCACCCAGATAGCAATCAATTAATGGCGCGTCGTGCTTGGCTAGATTCAGTTAATATCCCAGAGGCTAATATTCATCCGATACCGACTGATGAAGCTGATCCAGCAGTTGCAGCGCGTAAGTATGAAGAACATTTAACCCAGTTTTTTCAGACTCAAGCTGGATTTCCAGCTTTGGATTTAATTTTACTGGGAATAGGGGATGATGGACATACAGCGTCTTTGTTTCCGCATACAGAGGCTTTGAAAGTGCGAGATCAGCTCATTACTGTTGGTAACAAAGATGGTCAACCCCGCATTACCTTCACAGCCCCATTGATCAACAACGCGCGTTGTGTCATGTTTATCGTTGCTGGTGATAATAAACGAGCAGCCTTAGCTGAAATTTTTGCGCCTGTAGCCGATGACTTTACCTATCCAAGTCGCTTAATTCAACCTGAAGGAGAGCTTTGGTGGCTTCTAGATCAAGCAGCAGGTCAAGACTTGAAACTAAAAGCTGAATAATAATTATCAAAACCTAAGTTATTATTGCCACTGTTATCCAATTTCTACGCTGTTACTGGAATAAAATTCATGATTGTTTGCCCTAACTGCAATCACTCCAACCCAGATGGCGCACAAGCGTGTGAAGCTTGCTATACACCCTTGCCAGCTACCAGTACTTGTCCTAACTGCGGCGCATCCGTACAAACAGATGCCACATTCTGCGGTCAGTGTGGCTCTAATCTACAGCGTAGTACCCCAACGGAAGCAACTACCGAAGCAGCTGTCGCAACCGATATCCCAGGCTTAGTGTCTCCTGAACCAGTTGTTCACACAGAACCTTTAGTTATTATTAAGACTCCAGGGTCTAGCCCAAGTCAATCCAGCCCTAAACCTGATCCCACACCAATACCATCGACGGCATCAGTTCCACAGCAATCAGTATCTTCCACAAACGTCGCACCGCCAATACCCACCGCCGAAGAACCAGTAACTTCTGAGCAAGTTAGCCTGCGTCCACCCACTCCACCATCGCCGACAGCATCTGCAAGTTCTAGAACGCAGTTACAGCAGCAGACGGCAAAGCTTCTGCACGTCCAAACAAACGCAATTATTGAGCTGCAACCAAATCTATCTGTAATTCACATCGGCAAGCCAAACGATCGCATTCCACCCGATGTTGATGTTTCAGGATTTCCCAATTCTGAAATTGTCTCGCGGATTCATGCAGATATTCGCGTAGAGGGTGATGCTTTCTATATTGAAGATGTCGGCAGTGCTAATGGCACTTACATTAACAATTTGCCGCTTTTACCCGGTAATAGACACCGCTTGAGGGCAGGCGATCGCATAGCATTAGGTAAAGGAGACTTAGTAACCTTACTATTTCAACTTTCTTAATTGCTTAAAAATCAACAACGTGATTACAGTATCTCTGTTGCATCCGCTTCAACCTACCCCAGTTCAAAGTTGGATATTTGCTAATCAATCTATTATTCGGATTGGACGTGCGCCAGATAACCAAGTTGTTTTGTATAGTAGACCTGTTGGGAAATAGGGAGCAAAATCGCTGAAAGGCTTGCCATAAATAGGTTTCAAGGATTTTGATCTAAAGTTGCTAAAAAGCTTGTCAGGGCTGGGTTTCAAGGATTTTTGAGCTTATTACCCGACAACTCTAGTGCTGTAGTTTCCCGCCATCATGTAGAGGTGCTACGTATTGATGGAAGTTGGCAAATTGTTAGTCTAACCTGAGTTCGGGATAAGGAATGAGACAAGAAAGGGGCAAACCCGATAGGCTGAAAATGCTAAAATTTCACGCCCAGTTTACCCTCATGTTTAGTTTAGAAGACCTGTTCTGCTCCGTCGATGAT
>JAHHHE010000126.1 GCA_019359535.1 Gloeocapsa sp. UFS-A4-WI-NPMV-4B04 | reverse complement strand
TCTCTTGCTCAGGCTGATGGGCACTAGTTCCAATTCGACCTCAAAACCAGTCATAGAATTGACGCTAGCATTTTCATCCTCGGTTGTGAGCAATCGCTCATGATGTCTCTTGCATAAGTGCTTTATTTGTTCTCTAAGCCTACGCAAAACATTTTACGGATGTTGAAGAAAGGGAAGAATGACATTCATAGCTTTTTGATTTTTGCAAGAAATTTATTGAATGGAGTGCAAAAAAGGTGCTACAAAAACTATCTAAAATCCCATCCGCCTTGTAACGCTTGGCATACATTACAAATAAAAGGATTTTTGCCATGCCTGGCTTGCCTGTATTCGTGGATGAACAAGATACCAAGATTTTGTTTCGTTGGTTAAGTGACGATCAAGACATCGCTTTCATTGTGCCAACTGGGCCAAGACAGTGGAAAGCGGTTCCTGCTGTTAGTGAGCTTGAAGACGGTAACTATAGTTTGTGGTATGTGCCAAGCGGGTCATTGCCTTTATTGGGTGGGGACGACCCCAACGCAATCATAGCGAACCCTTGGCAGGGTTGGACTGATCTGCTTCCCTTAGCCGACTCAACGACAGCTTACTTTGGAGCAGGGCATCTAGGGGAAATTCGACTAAGACTTCAAACGAGGCATCGGCCTTACTCACAACAAGAACGAAGTGAGGGTAGATTACTTAATGGATTGCTGCTTGGAAGCAAAGACTTAATGAGCGTTTCGGGCCTCCAGTGGATAGGCAACCACTACCAGCCAGCACCGAAACAAATGCATCAGTGGTGGAGGCGGCTAAAGAGGTGGGTAGGGCGTGAAGCCGTTAGACTTCGACCGTACGCCGCAATCTCAGGCACGTACCAGTACCAGAGGTGGAGTTTTTGGGCTTTTCCATCGGCATTTCAAAAGTTACAGAATGGAATGGATTACTACGCTAACGGCTGGGATTTAACCAAGGATTTGAGCGCGGCGCAAGGCAAAGTAACCTAACTTAGTCCTGTGCTGCTACAAACCCGCCTAACAGAGTAAAACTAGGACGAGTTGTACTCAATCTCCCTCTTGAGGACGACGTAAATAATGTAATTAGGTATGCTTTTTCAGATCAATTTCTTGAGTTATCAAATTCAAGTCAATATTAAACTTGGTTGCGATCGCGTCTATCACTCTTTTCTCAGCAGATGTAGTTGCACCCTCGGTTTGAGCAATTCTATAACACTGTGCTAATAACGGGATAGCAAAATCACGATTCAGTTGATTTAGCAGTGTATCTAAAGGTTGGGGTGAGTTGATATTTTTGGCGATCGCGTCAAGAGAAACAGGACTCAAGTTTAGTGCTTTTAACTGCGGCTGAATTTCTTCCCAAGACTTCTCAGGATGACTAGCAAGAATCATGTGAACCAAAATCTGATCCATGATTGTTTGTTGAGCCAAAGCAGTTTCTAGATATTTATCACTCTGTTGTTTTAAAGATTCTAGTGTCTCTTCTGAAGTCACAGAAGCAGGCGAATTCAACTTAGTTTCATAAAACCTGCAAGCTGCATAACCCAACGAATAAAGCATCGCTGCATTTGTACTTGCACCAATCATTGCCCCGGCAAACGGTACATTCCGCAGTAAGCCTAACCCCGCAGCCCGCAGCGCCCGACTACCACCCAATCCCAACCCAAAAATACCCAATACTTCACCTTTCCGGGCAGGATCTTTTAAGTCAAGTCCATAGACGGCTGCAATTTGATAAACCATCTCTGCTTGCAATTTTGTTGTAGCAGCCAAATCAACTGCTAACAGCGCCAGCGCTATTCCTGGCAAAATACTACTTGCTAGCCCAACTCCACCTGCATAAGTGGCTTTCTCAACCATGATTCGGTGAGCAATTTGGCTGGGTGATTCATGGGGATATTCTTGCTGTAATTTCCTTACTGCTGCTTCTGCTTGCGCCAAATCAACGCTATCTGTTGCCCCAACTAACCAATCTAAATTTAAAAAGCGAGTTAGTCTCTGCACTAGCCAATTATTACCTACAGAAGTAACAGCTTCTCCGGCTTCTTGGGTGGCGTAGGAAATTAGATCGTGTGCTTGTTTTGTTGCTACTTCTCCTAAGCCAAGCGCTGTACCTGCGATCGCAATACCCGTATGAGCAAGTGTTTCTCCTACTCCGCCTAATGTCTTCGCAAACGAGTCTAAGAACGATGGCTCTTCTTGTGGTGTTGCTCTATTGCTCTGCTGATTATTAGCTGTTGGTAGAATTGTTACCTCTACTTCCGACTCAGACTCTGGTAATTTAACTGGTTTTGGTGACTGTTGTTGCGTATCGTCCATTACTGGGTATTATCCTGACATTGCTATTTTTGTTTTAGCGCTTGTGCAATCGTTTCTGCCTCTATCTGCGATTGCAACTTTAAGCCAACAATAGTTATACATTTGAACATTAAAACTCTGCTAACGCTTATAGATAGCCACAATCTTTTAGCGATTACTTGAACGAGAACTATTAGCCGTTGGGGAAGATTGGAGAATGCGATCATCTAATTTAGTAGCAACATCTTTTAGAGAGATCGCAGGCTTGCTACCATCCAGGTAAAAAACAGCTGTAAGCGAACCAACTTGATTACGGCGAAACGCTACTATATCACTACGTAGCGACGGTAAACTTTGCAGTTGTAAAGCTAATGTCATTCCTGCTGATGCATTAGCCAGATTATTTAAATCCGGCAGCGCTGCCTGTTCTATAACCTTAATACCCACCGGAGAAGCTTTCAGCCCCTCTTGAACTTGGCTTACCAATTGTTGCCGCGCCTTTGGTTGTTGTAGCTGCCGTAAACTAGCATCAAACTTTAATAAAGCAAGCGGTTGATTTGGCAGTGTAGTATTGAATCCCAAGACTACCTCTAATTGCTGTGGATTCACAAACGCAAAGTAGTTACCCAATGACAAGTTTTGCTGACCTAATACTCGTTTAATAATATCTAACTGAGCAGCAATTCCTGGTCTAAGTTCTGCTGGCAGTTCTTGAAATCCAGCTGGTAAGTCTTGAAGTGTAAGAGTGGGAGCTGAAGTTATTTTTTCAGAAGCAGGTGGTTTAGTTTGAGCTACTGGAACTGCTTTGACAGGATCAGCTGTAAAAACTGCGCTAGTTAAGATCAAGAGTAAGAACAAGTAATTTTTCATTAATATTTTTCGGGGTAAACAGGGAACCTGTACTATTTGGTTTAACGATTGCCACATTTGAAATGTAACTTTATTAGTAGTCAATTTTTCCCTCTAGCTATTCTTCAATCCAAAATAATCTGACTCCAGCATAAGCAAACTTCTAAGGTAATCTCTAGTCCGTTAGTGGAGGTTTCAATAGGAATCCCTATTTTGTGTTATCCTGCTCCCCCTTTCGGCATAAAATTCTGAAGATATCTTGACGTTTTTCGTGCTAGCGCGCATCCGTTACCCCTTCATTCACAATCCCTAAATTCCTATGGCTATTGGCTACGTCGCCCTTGTACTCCATGCCCACTTACCCTTCGTGCGTCACCCCGAAAGTGACTACGTACTAGAAGAAGAATGGCTCTATGAAGCCATCACTGAAACATACATCCCCTTATTGCGAGTATTTGAAGGATTAAAGCAAGACGGCGTAGACTTCAAAATCACTATGAGCATGACACCGCCCTTGGTGTCGATGTTACGCGATCCTTTATTACAAGAGCGTTATAACGATCACTTAGCAAAACTAGAACAACTAACCGAACTAGAAATTGAACACAATGCTAATAACGGTCATGTCCGCTATTTAGCTGAACATTATGCCACCGAATTTAAATCTGCGCGTGAACTTTGGGAACGCTACAACGGCGACTTAGTAACAGCATTTAAGAAATTCCAAGATAGTAATAACCTCGAAATCATTACCTGCGGCGCAACTCACGGCTATCTGCCGCTAATGAAGATGTATCCCCAGGCAGTCTGGGCGCAAATTCAGGTAGCTTGCGAACATTACGAACAAACTTTTGGTCGTCCACCCAAAGGAATTTGGTTGCCTGAATGTGCTTACTACGAGGGCTTAGAACGGATGCTAGCCGATGCCGGACTGCACTACTTCCTCACAGATGGGCATGGCATCCTCTACGCCCGTCCTCGTCCCCGCTTTGGCAGCTATGCTCCTATTTTTACTGAAAGTGGTGTTGCTGCCTTTGGTAGAGATCATGAATCTTCCCAACAAGTTTGGTCTTCGGAAGTGGGCTATCCGGGTGCGGCAGAATATCGAGAGTTTTACAAAGATTTGGGCTGGGAAGCAGAATATGACTACATCAAGCCTTATATCATGCCCAATGGTCAGCGCAAAAACACAGGGATTAAGTACCACAAAATCACTGGTCGTGGTCTAGGGCTAGGAGATAAAGCCCTTTACGATCCTTACTGGGCGCGGGAAAAAACAACTGAACACGCCGCGAATTTTATGTATAACCGCGAACGGCAAGTTGAGAATTTATATGGAATGATGCAGCGCCCACCCATCATAGTTTCGCCCTACGACGCTGAGTTATTTGGTCACTGGTGGTATGAAGGTCCCTGGTTTATAGATTATCTATTCCGCAAGTCTTGGTATGACCAGAAAACGTACCAAATGACCCATCTAGCAGATTATCTAAAGGAAAATCCGACGCAGCAGGTGTGTCGTCCCTCTCAGTCAAGTTGGGGTTTTAAGGGCTTTCACGAGTATTGGTTAAATGATACCAATGCCTGGATATATCCTCACCTGCACAAAGCGGCAGAAAGGATGATTGAACTAGGACGCAGAGAACCCGCAGATGAATTGGAGTGGAAAGCACTCAACCAAGCAGCGCGGGAAGTGTTGTTGGCACAATCGTCTGACTGGGCATTTATTATGCGGACAGGAACGATGGTTCCTTATGCTGTACGGCGGACGCGATCGCACTTAATGCGCTTCAATAAGCTGTACGACGAAATTAACCTAGGTAAAATTGACAGTGGCTGGCTAGAAAAAGTTGAGCAGATAGACAACATTTTTCCTCAGATTAACTACCGCGTTTATCGCCCTTTGTAACAAATCTAGTAGCCAAAATTTAGATCAATATTCTGGCTACTATTTACTTTTCGTTTAATTAGAAACTAGGGATTGAGAAGACCGTAGTAAATCGCTGCAACGAATAAGCCAACAGACAACAAGATTATGCTAATAGTAAGACCTGATGCAACGGAAGGCTTTTGCTCAGGAGTAAGAACATTATCCTGCGGTTTGTTTTCTTTATCTTGTCTGGATTCCACCATAATATAACTTCCTTATTTGGTTACTTAGTTAACTAAATATCAAACAGGAGTCGCTGTTTACATTAGCTATTAGAAGGAAATCTCTGGTTCTCAGGTTTGAATTTAAGCTGCAAATTCTTATCGAAATTAAGTATACCTCTATACAAACAAACTACTAATACTTTAATGCTGCTCTTTTGCTCCTCAGAATTAATCAAAGGTACGCGAGGAGCAGCACTAAAGTTAATCGACTGTTTGAGCCGATGAAATGGTAATTAAGGATTAACTAAATGGAAGTAAATCGCCGCTACTAAGAAATTACCTGCTAGTAGAAACAGGCTAATAGCTGTGCGAAATGGGTAAGGGGGATTCCCGCCAGATTTAGCAACCTCTGATCCCGGTTGGTTCTTTGATGGTTGGTGGCTGGCTTGAGCAGTCATAGGCTTTTCTCCTAACATGATGACCTATTCAGAAATACCAAACAGATGTGACAATTATCCAAATTTGTTAAAAATATTTGTATGCCTGATTAATTAAGTCTCTCCTGCGTGGTAGGAACTACGCACAAGTGGGCCAGAACGGACATGGTTAAAGCCTATGGAACGGGCGATCGCTCCTAGATGATCAAACTCTTCTGGTGTCCAGTATTTCTGCACTGGCAAGTGTTCCAGCGTTGGACGCATATACTGTCCTAAAGTTAGGCGATCGCACCCTACCGCCCTTAAATCTGCCATCGTCTCAATTACTTCGGCTTCAGTTTCGCCGTGTCCTAGCATTAGTCCCGATTTAGTCGGAATACTGCTATCGAGTTCTTTGACAACTTGGAGAACTTGCAGCGATCTTTCATACTTCGCTCCCCGACGCACTGGCCCTTGCAAGCGTCTTACTGTCTCAATATTATGGTTGTAACAAGCTGGTTTTGCCTTAACTACCGTAGTCAGGCGATCGTGTTGACCTTGCGCTCCTGATCCACCTCCCCAAAAATCTGCTGTCAGTACCTCAATTTGAGTTTCCGGGTTTAACTGGCGAATAGCTGTCATTGTACTTGCAAACCAGCTAGCTCCCTGATCTGGTAAATCATCACGAGCTACCGAAGTTAGCACTACATAGCGTAAGTTCAAAATTTGTACTGACTGAGCTACCTTTTGCGGTTCTTCTAAATCTAAAGGCATCGGTGCATGACCTTTATCTACTTGACAAAACGCGCAAGATCTGGTACAAACTGGTCCCATTAATAAGAAAGTCGCCGTTTTCTGGGCATAGCACTCTCCTCGGTTTGGGCAGCGTCCTTCTTCACAAATCGTGTGAATTTGACGTTGTTTAATAATCCGTTGCACTGTCGAAAGTTCGCTGGCTTTGCCAATAGGGCGGCGTAACCAGCTTGGCAGCGCCTCAATTTCAACCTTCATTTGGGAAGCAGGTTTCGACATTTTAAAGCGATTTGATTGTGCTAAAAGCAATTATAAGACGAGTATTGATCAGCATCATGCAGTTTTGAATTCTACTACCGTACATTTACTGAATTAATCATCAGTTAGATGTAACTTGTGCCAAGTTTATCAGTAAAAATTCCCTTGGATACAGATCGCAGGTAGCGTTAAGTTTATTTTGTAGTTTTGTTGTGCCAGACTACGTTAAAACACTTACCACTTAAGTAAGTGTTGTTGAGGATAAAGTGTTTAAATTAACAAGTAATTTGACAGCATAACGTAACGATACTTTCCGGTATCACGTAATGTTTTAAAGCATTTTCTAGTTATGGATTGCACAACCAACATTTTTCCCGTGTTGATCAGCATCCTCACCCTTTCACCTTAAAATTCCTTTAATAAGAGTCAGTTGTGGCAAGTAATAAAATTCTGGTTATTGATGACAGCCGTGTAATTCGGGTGCGAGTAAAAGAAATGTTACCACCTGGTAACTTTGAAGTTTTAGAAGCAAAAGATGGCCTTGAAGGACTTAATTTAATTCGTCAAGAACGCCCAAACTTGATTATGCTGGATTTTCTGCTGCCTAAATTAAGTGGTTGGGAAGTGTTTCAGGAAATTCAAGCTGACGCTGATTTGCAGAAGATTCCCTTAGTGCTGATGTCAGGGCGCAAGGAAGAAGTAGTTGAGAAAATCCACGAACCGTTTGAGTATTTTGAATTTATCCCCAAACCGTTTGAACAAAAAGAATTGGTTGGGGCAATCAAGTCGGCGATGCTAAAAGCTAGATTACCTCGCAAGCAAGCGGAGGTAAATGCTGCAACTCAATTAGTAGCAACGGAAACAGGATCTGCTGAAATTGAACCACTAAACGAGAAAGTTGCCAAAATGCAGCTAGAAATTGATACTTTGAAGCAACAAATGGCTCAAGTTTTGAAGTTAGTTCAGCAAAAGTTACAATAACTATTCTTGCGCTCCTGCTGCTTGAAGAAACCGCACTACATTTTTATACCCATTAAATTGAGCAATCATTAAAGCCGTATAACCACCTTTATTTTTTACATTTACATCCGCGCCAGCGCTTAACAACAGTTCTACAGCCTCGCTATAGCCTCGATGAGCTGCCCACATCAAAGCCGTTGCTCCGGCTGAATCTTGTAAACTCAAATCAGCGCCTTTTGCCACCAATTGCCCCATTACTTCGGTATAATTGCGATCTGCTGCCTTCATCAAAGCAGTTTTCCCATCATCAGTTTGCGTGTTGGGATCAGCGCCATATTTTAGTAAAACCTTGACAGTTTCTGTGTGTCCCTGTGCTGCTGCCAGTGTTAAAGGTGTCTCACCCAAGTTTTGAGTATTCACCAGGGATGCCAAATGTTGCGGTTTTACTTGACGCAGCAATGCTTCTACAATGCTGCTATGTCCTTGTAACGCAGCGACTATCAAAGGTGTATCACCCAGATGATTCTTAATTTGGACATCTGCCCCGTGTTTAAGTAAAACTTCTACTACATCAGCATGACCTTCGACAACTGCTAGGTGGAGAGGAGTTTCACCATCTTTGTCTTGAGTATTTACTTCAGCGCCGCGATTTAGTAAAGCAGATGCGATCACACTATACCCCCCAGAAGCAGCCGCAGCAAGCGCAGTTCCACCATCAGATTTAACTTCAACATCAGCCCCAGCATCAACTAATACTTGGACAACTGAAGTATTCCCCAAGTCTGCACACAGCGTTAATGCCGTTTCTCTCTCTTCGTCTTTGGCATTGATATCAGCGCCTCTAGCTAACAACAAGTGGATCAGCGACAAATTACCCGCTTCGGCTGCTTGGATTAAAGCAGTTCTACCATCAGAATTTTTAGCATTGACAGCTGCCCCATGATCCAACAATACCTGCACCGTTTGGGTGTGACCTTTTGCTGTTGCTAACGCCAAAGCAGTTTCGCCATGCTTGGTGCGATTTAAATCAGCCCCGGCAATTAGTAAAGTTTGGACTACCTTAGTATGACCGTGCTGGGCTGCCACATTTAAGGCGGTGTCTTCATCTTTATCTCTGATATTGATGTCCGCACCAGCATTCAAGAGGATTTGGACAATATCGGCATCACCTTTTAATGCTGCCGCCATTAGTGCTGTACTACCGTCTTCATTTTTGGCATTTACCCTAGCACCATTGGCGATTAAAATGTGGACAATTTCAACTGAATGATTTGCAGCCGCTAACATCAAGGCAGTGATCCCAAATAATTTTCGCTGCACGTTAACATCAGCGCCTTGAGTTACCAAAATGCGGACAATCTCGGTATACCCCTGTTGAGCTGCAAACATTAAAGCTGTAGTAGAGTTGCGATCGCACTCATTTACGTCAGCACCTGCCGCCAGTAGCGCTTGTACCCGTTTGATATCGCCACTTCTGATTGCCCGAATCAGTAAAATATCATTATTGGAAGTCATACCCAGAAAGCTAGCTTAAAACCTGCCCAGTTCATAGTAGTAGACATTTTTTATCCTCTTAATTAACGGTAAGCATAATATTAATCATTTTTGATTGCAGCACTTAGTTATGCTAAGTTTTATCAAGATTATTAAAGAGTAGTGGCACGATGAGCTTAGAACTTTCTCCAGAAATTAAATTTTGGCTAAATTTTATTCACCCCGTTTTGATGTGGGTTTTACTAGGAGTCTCGATTTATGCTTTGTATTTAGGCATAAAAGTGAGACAGACAAGAAGTGCTGAGGGTGACGTTAAGAAAGAACTAATTAAAGGCAGATATAACGTCAAGCACTACCAAGTTGGTTCTGTACTTTTAGGATTGATGGTAATTGGTGCTATTGCTGCTATGGCTGTTACTTATCTCAACAATCAAAAACTGTTTTTCGGGCCTCACTTAATAGCAGGGTTAGCGATGACAGGCATGATTGCGATTTCTGCTAGTCTGTCGCCGTTCATGCAAAAAGGGCAAGATTGGGCGCGTTATACACACATTGTTTTAAATGCGGCGCTTTTAGCCCTGTTTAGTTGGCAAGCAGTTAGTGGCGTACAAATTATCCAAAATATCCTTAGCAAAAGCTGACAAGGGGTCAGGGATTAGGGGTTGGAGGATACATATCACCCATCCCTCATCCGCTTCTTTGACTTGAGAAGCGGTAAGCCCAAAGATTTATGGAAATCTTCTTGTACCTTGTGTGTCAAGCGGCGGGAGACTTGGCGCACGATTTGATTTAATAAGCGATCGCCAGTGGTTTGAACCATAGATTTAGGCAAGCGCTGAATAAACTTTGGAAAATAAATATAAACTGTTAAGTCTAACTGCCACTCAACTCTTGTGATTTCGCCTGAATTTTGCTCAGATCCAGCTGACACCAACTCCATAGCAGAATTGAAGTCTACTTCATAACCTGGAGCCACATAATCTGGAATTGGAATTGAGTTGATCCGATATACGCCTTGCTCTGGAGGCAACAATTCTAAGCCAATTTTTGGTTCTACATCGTAACCAAAAGAGCCAAAGCGACCAATTGTTAAAGCGTAGCCATTTTTTCCTATAGGTTCTACACTCATTGGTTGGGCGCAACGACCAAACCAGTCTTGGTGTGCATCAAGATAGCTAGCAACTGTTTGAGCATCAGCATACATCTCCATGCAGTCGGCAAACTGCCCATAGAAGCGAGATGGTGAGTTTGATCCTGAATTGTCAGCTTCTGGCATAGTTGGCTCTAGATCCCAAACTGCTTCGCTAGCCTCAAGGTATTGATATTCGCGTCGTGACAACATAAATGACTTCCTGTGTAATTTGGTGTTCGTCTATGTTTAGGATTCCCAGGCGCGGGTCAATGTTTCACTTCAATCTTGATTTTTTGGGAAAAATAAAAACTCTACCTATTGATTGGTAAACATACAATGAAGAAATAGAGATTTACTGATAGGTTAGTAAATTTTTCGTTTATTGAGCATAGCTTGTGTCATGAAAGCATTTGTAGCAGGAGCAACAGGCGAAACTGGTCGCCGAATTGTACAGGAATTGATCTCACGGAATATTCCGGTTCGTGCTTTGGTTCGGGACTTGGAAAAAGCCAGAGGAATTTTACCTCAGTCGGCTGAATTAGTAGTCGGCGATGTATTGCAGCCAGAGAGCCTTGGTGCTGCTTTGGGAGACAGTACAGTGGTACTTTGCGCCACTGGTTCCAAGCCAGGTTTTGATCCAACTGCGCCTTATAAGGTGGACTACGAAGGAACTAAAAATCTGGTAGACGCGGCCATTGCAAAAGGAATTGAGCAGATGGTCCTTGTTTCTTCTATCGGCGCTTCTCAATTGTTCCATCCCTTAAATTTGTTCTGGTTGATTCTGGTTTGGAAGAAACAAGCTGAGGAGTACATTCAAAAAAGTGGTCTTACCTATACTATTGTCAGACCTGGGGGTCTGAAGAATGAAGACAACTCCGACTCAATCGTCATGGTTCCTGCTGAAACATTATCTTTGAGCGGTAGCATTCCTCGTACTAAAGTAGCGCAGGTTTGTGTCGAAGCACTATTTCAACCGTCGGCTCGCAATAAAATTGTTGAAGTTATTGCTAAGGAAGAGGCTCCAGCAAAGAGCTTTGAGGAGTTGTTTAGTAGCGTGACCTGAGTTGAATAAATTTAGCACATAGCGATCGCGGTTTGGTAATTACTCTACCAAGCTGGAAAAACTGATATTTCACGTAGCTTACCCATGTCTGGTGTTGTAACTTATAGTCCTGCTTATACCCTCGTTCCGACTTACGAGTGCTTCAATCGCTGTACTTACTGCAATTTTCGGGTAGATCCAGGTGAAAGCCCTTGGATGACTCTTTCCGCAGCACAGCAGCAAATGAAAAGACTAGGGACGCAAGGTGTGTGTGAAATCCTAATTCTTAGTGGCGAGGTGCATCCGCACTCGTCGCGCCGTCAGGCATGGTTTAAGCTGATTTATGACTTGTGTGATTTGGCGCTGTCATTGGGATTTCTGCCGCACACGAATGTAGGGCCACTCAGTTGGGATGAGATGCAACAGTTAAAGACTGTTAATGTGTCGATGGGACTGATGGTGGAACAAGTAACACCATTACTTCAACATAAACACGCCCCTAGTAAAGTACCAGAGATTCGGTTGCAACAGCTAGCTTGGGCTGGAGAACTGGGGATTCCGTTTACGACGGGGTTATTGTTAGGTATTGGGGAAAGTGAGCAGGATTGGTGGGAAACGTTGGATGCGATCGCCCAAATTCACCAACGCTACGGTCATATTCAAGAAGTCATTTTACAACCTTATAGTCCAGGTACTCACCAGACTTGGGAAGCCCCAGCTTTTGATCCGCATCAACTACCCGAAGTAATAGCAGTTGCCCGTAATATTTTACCACCAGATATTACTCTGCAAATTCCCCCGAATTTAGTCCAAGATTCAGGCTGGTTACTTGCTTGTTTAGAAGCTGGCGTAAGGGATTTAGGTGGAATTGTCCCTAAAGATGAAGTTAATCCCGATTATCCCCATCTTGACTATCAAACACTGATAGAAATTTTGAAGCCAGCAGGGTGGGAGTTACTACCACGTTTACCAGTTTATCCGCAGTATATTAATTGGTTGCCAGAGCGGTTACAGATAGCTGTTAAAAAGTGGCAGAAAGTAGAAAGTAGGACTAGGGAATAATTCCTAGTCCTACTCTTTATACCTGAATTGTTCATGCACGAAGCCAAGCTTTTTGATTTAGGGGTTTATTAATGACTTCAGCTTTGTATAATCCCTTGAAAAAGCCCCCTTAAATAGCACTTTTTAGAGTTCTATTGATTTAGAGGGATAACTTACTTAACAACTCGCTGTTTGTCCACTGGAACTAAAATGTAGGTCGTTTGTGTATCAACGTATTTTCCGGTGGTAGCGACCTGGCTTTTGTTTGCAACCAACGGCTCTTCAGATGAGGTAGTATCCTCGGCTACTACATCCACCGTACCTTTTACAGTCTGGTTTACACTCTCAGCTGTCTCCTTAACTGTGTCTACTGTATTTTTCACAGTATGGTCAACACCTTCAGCTGCATTCTTGACTGCATCCACTGTACTTTTGACAGTGTAGTCAACACCCTCAGCTGCCTCTTTGACTACGTCCCCTACACCTTTTACTGTGTGGTTTGCATTATCAGCGACACTTTTAAGTGTGTCCCCGACATTTTTTACTGTGTTGTTAATACCGTTAGCTACAGTTTTAAGTGTGTCCCCAACATTTTTTACTGTATGGTTAATACTTTCAGCTGCACCCTTTTGAGCCAAAGCGCTAACTACAGCACCGACTACAGCGCCTACGGCTGCTCCAATCGCTACTTTAGATAATCCATCACCTTTATTTGGATTTACTGGATCAGCATCGTGTTGATCTGTACTGAAGTCAATATCTGTGTCAGGTTTAGTTAAAAGCTGGTTGTTTCCGCTCATAATAATTGTTTCCTTTGTACTAAAACTGATTAACGTCTATGTAGTTAGACGACGAAAAAGCAAGAGTATATTTTGTTTCCCTGGACTTGATAAAATCTCAGGTTGTATAACTTGCTAATTGCTATTTTTGTGAGTAGTCCCAAAGTTGCAAGGATACTGTCTAAATACCTTAAGCAAAGGAACTGCGGTTGATTTACTATTTAGGACTACATTTTTGCTTTTGCAGTAAGGCTTAAAACAAAGTTAAGCCTTACTGCAAAAGCAGACTTTTAATAACTTTCCGGTCGCTCGGTTCCTGTTTCCGAAAAGCTCACTTCACCAAGAAATGCTAGGGTTTCAGCGTCTAATGCTAGTGTGTCAGCGTCTAGTGGGTTAGTTTCATCAACAACCAGTGATCCCGTCTCTACTAGGACTATCACCTCAGTAGGCTGGGTTTCCACCTGGTCTCCAATATTACTATTATCGTTCGTAAGCTGATTTTTGCTTGCATCTAGCCGTTGCTCTACCTGATTTTGAGTCTCAGACAGCTTGGTTTCAGTATTTTTTGGCGCGTCAAAGGCATCTACGGCAGATTGCTTGACATCTTCAGTTGCATCCTTTAATGAGTCTACTGCGCCTACTGTAGATTGCTCGACATCTTCAGCTGCATCTTTTAATGAGTCTACTGCACCTACTACAGCGTAGTTGACACCCTCAGCTACACTTTTTACTGCGCCACTTACACCTTTGGCAGCGTGGTTAACACCTTCACCTACAGTTTTTACCCCGTCGCTTACACCTTTGGCAGCGTGATTAATAGCTTTACCTGTTTTCCTGTTAGCGAAAGCGCCAGCTAATGTACCTAAAGTAACACCAATAAGTCCACCCACTAAGGCTCTAGATAACCCAGGACTCATGCTTTTGCTCGCTGAACGAGTATCGGATTGACCTGAAATGTTAGGAGCATTTTGCTCTTTAGGTATATCGTTTGTGGTTGTGTCTGCTGAACGAGTATAGACTTGATCAGTTGTAACTCGGGTTACATTTTCGTCATGCTTATCTACAGGCAGTTTGATCTCATTCATAGTGATCCTCTTGTTTTTAAAAAACTAATTATTGCTGAACTCAGCAGATTGTTATGTACCCTCAATTTACCAATTGCACCTAAGAAGCTAACTGATCTAAAGTTGTGGAATTGGTAAACGCATTGTCAGTCTGGAGTGGGAGAAATTAGGTTTTATTAAAAATAATTCTAAAGACACAACATTTACTGAAACCACTTTGGAGTAAGGCTTTCAAAAATAAAACACATATTATAGTTTATTTTAGTAGCTATTTTTTAGGCTTATTCGTAATATTACAAAATCAATTTATAGCAAAGTATGTATAATAAAAGGTCTGATATTTTAGAGCTTAAAATACTAAAACTATGTCGGTTGAGCTACAAAAAAATTGATTTGCAAAAAACTGGCGGTACGCTCAGATAAAAGTTGTTCAATCTGAGTTGCGGTTTTCTGGGAAATGAGTTTAATGAACTTGTTTTGCCTGGTACACTTCAAGAACCAAGCTAAAGATAAGATTAAATCCTACACAGAGATTATTTTGCTGTGCTTTTGGTGGAAGAAAGCTCGAGCGCCAAGGAACTCCTGATCGCCTGCTCCTGTTTTAAACAGTCCTAGTCGCTTAATAAGGTGAAGACGGAATTGGGTACATTTTTGTAAAATAGAAGTGTAGAACTCAAAGACCAGATTACTGGTTAGAAACGCTTATCGAAACTATCTACGGCAACCTTCAAGGACTTAAGTCTAGCCAAATCAAACAACTGGAGAGACTTTATCACCAACGGCTACCAGGCGATCGCATTACTACGCCTGAATTTGCTCAACGGCTAGCAGCAATTAGTACCGACATCAATCAGCCAATGTGCGCCTACATCAATCGTCGCGGACAGGTGATTCGCGTTGGAGTAGGTACGCCGCGTCAAACACAAATTCCACCGCTAGAAATACCGCGCTATGGTGCAGAACGACTTAGCGGGATTCGCTGCATTGCTACACAGTTAAAATCTGAACCGCCAAGTGAAGCTGCTTTGACTGCAATGGCGCTTCAGCGTCTAGATGCTTTGGTTGTCCTAAATATTACTGGTTCTGGGTTTGAACGGCGCGGCGGTGGAGCTACAGGCTATGTGAAGGAAAGTTATTTAGCCAACTTAACACCCCAATCGCCAACCCTTGATTCACAATCACCCAGTTGGAGTATATCACCGCCTTTAAGCTTGGATGTACTGACTAACCAGGATTTTCTGGATCTGGTGGAAGGACTGGAAGAAGAGTTTAGGCGAGAAATTGTTGCTCAAGCAGTAGATAGCGATCGCGATCGCGTACTATTAGTTGGAGTAATGACCGATAACGCCACACCCTACGAATTCCAAGACAGGTTGGAGGAATTAGCGCGGCTGGTGGAGACAGCAGGCGGAGAGGTAGTACAGACAGTGCGCCAAAAGCGATCGCGTCTCCATCCTCAAACTGTAGTCGGTGAAGGAAAAGTTCAAGAAATTGCTCTTACCGCTCAAACATTAGGAGCTAATTTAATTGTATTTGACCGCGATCTCACACCTTCTCAAGTTCGCAACTTAGAAATTCAAATTGGTATTCGTGTAGTTGATCGCACCGAAGTTATTTTAGATATTTTTGCCCAACGCGCTCAATCCCGCGCTGGTAAGTTGCAAGTAGAATTAGCTCAATTAGAGTATATGCTGCCGCGATTAACTGGGCGAGGTCAAGCGATGTCTCGATTGGGTGGTGGTATTGGTACTCGTGGCCCTGGTGAAACTAAACTGGAAACCGAACGACGTGCGATCGCACGGCGAATTGCGCGACTACAGCAGGAAGTAAATCAACTGCAAGCGCACCGTTCACGTTTGCGTCAGCAGCGCCAGCACAAAGAAGTTCCTTCCGTGGCGATCGTTGGCTATACAAACGCTGGTAAATCCACGCTATTGAATGCCTTAACTAATTCTGAGGTTTACACAGCTGACCAACTATTTGCTACTCTCGACCCTACCACACGCAGACTGATAATTTCTGATGCCGTGACAGGTGAACCTCAGCCGATTGTCCTTACAGACACAGTAGGATTTATTCACGAACTCCCTGCGTCGTTAATGGATGCTTTTCGCGCCACACTAGAAGAAGTTACCGAAGCTGATGCTTTGCTTCATGTGGTGGATCTGTCACATCCGGCTTGGCAAAGTCAAATTCGTTCGGTAATGGGTATTTTGTCAGAAATGCCAATAACTCCAGGTCCAGCGCTCGTTGCTTTGAATAAAATTGATCAAGCTGATAGTGATACGCTAGCTTTGGCTCAAGAAGAGTTCCCCCAAGCTGTATTCGTTTCAGCAAGCGATCGCTTAGGTTTAGAAACCTTACGTCAAAGACTTGCTCAATTAATTGAATATGCTGTTGCGCCGAGGTAAATTATTACTAACCGCTATCTTAGTTTACGCAAAAGCTAATGAATTGAGGATGACAAATCAAGGATCAATTGCTGAGAAATACTTTGGTTTATTTCGTAGCGTCGTTCTATTTCGTAATTTGTTATGAATAACTCTTTTCCTTTAGCAGCGTTCAATTGTTTATAGTTATTCATGCCATATTGCATTTCCCCTGCGGAAATAACAGCAAAATCAAAATTAGTTCTAATTTCTGGGGAATCATCCCCGAAAAATGTACTCAGTTGGTAGAGGAGAAATAGGAGATTACACCTTGGTTAGATGCACACCAAGGTAAAATTATCTGTGGAAAACTGGTAGTTTTCTGCTTCGATAAATGTCATTTGGTATGGGAAATTATGTAGGTTTATGTATAACATAAGGCAGAGAAATGCAATGTGTAATCAATACGGTTCGGTTAAGCGTAAAAGCAAGTAAAATATCGAAGATTATCCCCTGAGCGTACTGAGTAGGAATGCATCTCAAAGAATTCTCATGGATCTCACCTGTGGTGGAATCAGGTACTGTACT
>JAHHHE010000125.1 GCA_019359535.1 Gloeocapsa sp. UFS-A4-WI-NPMV-4B04 | reverse complement strand
CTTCAACTACCTGATGTTGGCGAATACGGCGATTGTGACAGACTTTGAGGCTGGTAGAGCCCTTGAAAGCTGATGCCTGTGCAAGCCCCAAATTGGTCACGCACGTAGGCACACAAGGGTAGCAGAGCAGGGCAAACGCATCTAAATTCTGAATGCCTTATGCAGTAAGGATTTCAAGGAGCGATAACCATAAACACTAAATGCCTAAAACCCTTGCCCAGTCTGCCTTTCAAAAATAAGATGCGTTTGCCCTGGGTAGCAGAGTACTTGGCATCCATTCGACAAACCGCTGATAACTCACTAAAGCTGGAAACTCCAAGTGCCAGTGCGCCCATACTTTTTCGATGTAAAACGCTTTAAAATTTCGGTATGAGGACTGATGAAATGCAACTAAGATCGTCATGATTTTGCTTAGACACAGCCTTCGTTCTCGTTTGCGGTGATCCAGACCATCGCTGAGTAACTGTTGTTGCCACTCAGGTTCAAACTGCCGGCAAAAGTCATCTACGGAGCAAAACAGGGCTGTCTTTACTCAGCATAGGACGAGCGATAGGTCAGAACTTCACACTTCCAGCCTACCTACTCGTCCTTTTCTTATCCCGAACTGACGTTACTCACAGTGCAACTGGGTGGAGGTATTTTACCGCGAAGCCAAAGTTTGGTTGGGTTGAGCGAGTATCAGGTACGGGATGCCATCAGTTGCAGCGTCATTGGATAAAGGTGTTCAGCCAACACCTTTATGCTTTGGCATCAGTTAACAGGAGGATTCCGCAGACGTTAGGCAATTAAACCCTTACAGGCTTTCGAGTTTCGCAATTGAAGCCTTCCGCACCGCCGTCGAGTTTCGCGATTGTGCGCTGGCTCAATGCTCATGCCGACGTTTTTGCCGCTCATAAAGCCAAACTTGGCTTTATTTGGGTTTAGAATTTCTCAATAGTCCGGACAGAATTAAGCAGTAATAACGCCGTAATTGCAAAGGCTTGAGTATTTGGGATGAGATTTAATTTGACTTGGCTCCAGGTCTAAGTTGCGAATAAATTGGTCGAGGAGATGCTGATTGAGCATCCGGCGTTTGATACTTGCCAGTGAGAAAACAAACGGTTCTTGTCCTGAATGCTGTTGCAGTGCCTCTAACTTTGCGAGATTAAGCGCGGTGAGACTGGTATTGAAATGGAAGGCTAACTTTTGAACATCGCGGGCTTGACAATCCTCCAGCCCGGTAAACTGTTTGGCCGGAGCGAAAGATGAATTCAATTTGAAATCGCAGCTTGTAATAGTGGTAAATCTGCATCGGGTCTTGCTCGATATCAGTGCTGAACAGTAAGCAAGTGCGAACACGAGTTGGATGGCGACGGTCTACCAGATAGGCGACTCGAATAGAGCGTTTGAGCGATACATGAAAGACAATGGCAGTGTACAGTGCTACGTCAGGCTGTACTGTTTCGACAAAAGTGAAGCCGCTCAAGTCAGCGAGGTCAAAGAAGCCTGCATACTTGCGTGGTCTACCTCGCTGCTTCTTTCCTCCGGTATAAAGAAACTGGAGATTGGCATCACATCGCAGAAACGCTGATGACGTGCAATTTCAGAGCCACGGCTCCCGATACAAAACTTGCTTTCGCATATGCCCCATCGACCGCGAGATATTTCACTTCGGGCGGCAGGTCAGGTCGAACACAGTCGAGATGATACGAATACTGATCCATACGACTAAGCTCTGGCAAGCTCGATTGAGCATAGGTTTGCTCTACTGACAACGCATAACCCTGCCCCATCTCGACATCGACCACACCGACCACCGAAACCTCTAATCCAGTTTCCACTCGACTCGCGCAGCCATTCCAAAACGCATCCAGTCCAAATGTTGCCTTGCCACTTTTGCCAATAAATGAGCAGTCCATCACGGCGAGTAACGCCCCTCCGGTTCGACTTGCCCGACCGATTAAGGCTCGATTCAATGCGGCAAATTCAACAAGAATTGCTGATACTGTCGGCGGTAGGTGCGTTCGCTCAAATCACTATATCGACTCAGGTTTGTAAAATTGACGTTGCCACACATCATCAAAATGGTGGTGAATAAGGTGACTCAAAACTTCGTTTGCGGTTTGCGAAATTGCCCACTTCGGTCAGTAGGCTTTGTACAATGGCTTCCATAGCTATCCATCCGGTGCGTTTGTGATTATCTGCACCCTACGCGATGGGTAGCTTTCTTGTCAAAAATTTGTCCGGACTATTGATTTCTTAAAGTCCCATTAAAAAGTTTTTGCAACATAATCCGCAGTTGAGAGGTAATTGAACCGAAATTCACTTTTGCCTAAATGGGACATCCTGATCCGACCCACCTGATTGGTAATAAATTTATCTGAAGCCACTTAAAAGCGCAAAATTTCTCGCTCATAATTATCTGGAACCGGCTCGACCTCCCAAATTAATCCTTCTCCGGGTTCAAGAGCCACTACCACGTAAAGTCGTTCCACAGATGTAGTTGCCGTTGCTTCATTGTTTTCAAAGGGTTGCAACCCTTCAGTGAGAAGCCTAAGTTTCATTGCTCTGGGAATGCGTGCTGCTTGAGAAGCCGTAGGAGCAAGGTCTGTCGCTGACTTTATCAGCTCAAACCGCCAAATTCTCGTCTGTAGCTCGCCTTCAGGAATCACCCGTAACTCGTATGATTGACCCGCAATAATCAACTGACGCGACAGGATGGATACGGGGGATTGAGATAATTCTGTTCCCCGTGCTCCTGCTAAATCCGTTTGGAACGTAACTTGGCTCCATCCCAACTGTTGAGCTAGCTCTGAAACCCCGTTAGAGAGCCATTGCGGAACGGACCACTGTTCTGGTAGCCCTAAGCGCCGTTGATATAACCGTTGTCTCCAGCCTGCATTTTCTAGCAACGCACCCCAAAGCGTAAAAGGCACCTCTATTTGCGGCATCAGCACCTCTGGATTGCCCAAGCGGGCAATTAAATTCTCGGCTTGTGGCAATGGCAAAGCGGGCAAAGGTTGAAGGGATGCTCGCGTTGGCTCATCTGGGCAAAGCTGTTGTGCATCCCATAAGACATCCATGTCTTTGATTAAAGCGTTAGCATCCATAGAGTAGGTGCGATCGCCCGCATCATATTCTCCTAGCTGCTTGAGTCGCTTATGGGTAGTAAATCCCCAAATCCGAAGCCACCCTTCATCAAGTTCAATTTGGGCTGCCAGATAATAATCGCCTGCCCAACTGGGAAGATCGACCCATTCCTGGGGAACGCATAATTCACTGATGTCGAGCGCCGCACTCGGAATCAGGACGAGACGAATCGCATGACGCGGGTCTGCTGTATGTCCGACCAAGGTGATAGCACTCCCATTCACCACCTCCCAAACACTGGGGTAATGCGCCGAAGGAATCCAAGGCTTTGCCTGAGGATAAGCTTGACGTAACCATTTCAGAAATACATCCAGGCAGAGTTGATTAAGATAGGCATACGAGCTGCGCCCTGCTGTAGAGAAGCGTCGCGTTTGCTGCCGAGCCTGAGTCTCTGGCGGAATCTCTAAGTAGATTTCTGTAGGCTCAATTTCAATGAAAAAGGGAGACTGGGTCATAGGATTCACCTCATATGTGCGGAGTTTGTATCGCTTCATGCTTCAATTACAACCCGCCCAACCGGAGCAGCAACACAGGTCAAAATGTATCCCGCTTCTTGCTCACTCTGCTCAAGTCCGTCAGGCTCTGATTCATAGCTTACCTCGCCTGACTGCTTCCGCTTCTTACAAGCCCCACAAACGCCCTGTCTGCAATTGCTGCGAATTTTAATGCCTTCCTGTTCAGCCAGTTCCAAAATTGATTCTGCTCCATCCCCAGTAACTTCTTTGCCAGATTGAGCAAAGACTACAACGGGGGAGGCGAGCAAGACGGGGGAAGGGGGGGAGTCAACTAAACCATTGCTAGAAGGTTGGGCAATGGCTAGGGAAGGCGGGGGAGGAGAAGAGGAGGGAGGATTTTTTTTGTTTTCGGGTTTTCTGGTTTTCTTTTTGGGTGCGCCAAAGCTTTCTGCGTGATAGTTCTGCATGGGAAAACCAAGACCGTCTAACAGAGCTTTCACCGCCTGCATAAATCCATCGGGTCCGCAGACATATACTGTGCGTTCGTGGAAGTCTGGGGCGATCGCCTGTAACATTGCTGCTGTTAATCGACCCGTGAATCCAAACCAGGGCTGACCAAGTTCTACCCTAGAGGTACTGAAGGTGAGGCGAAAGTTGGTCAGACGTGCTGCCATCATCTCTAATTCCTGGCGGAAGACGATATCGCGAGGAGTACGAGCGCAGTGGAAAAAAGAAATATCTGTCTCTGTAACCGTGTCAGCTAGCCAGCGGGACATGGATATCATTGGAGTAATACCGCTTCCGGCTGAAATTAGCAGCAATTTCTGAGCGGGATTGGGCAGGCAAGTAAATTTTCCCAAGGGTCCGATGATCTTGCTCTGGTTTCCCACTTTCATGTGATCGTGCAGCCAGTTAGACACCAATCCGGGTGAAGCCTCTGGTGCATCTGCTGGAGATGCAACCCGCTTAACGGTGATTTCTAGCGTGTGAGGTCGAGAAGGTGTGGATGAGATGGAGTAGGAGCGTAACACCTGCTCTCCATTGATTTCAAGTTCTAGAGTGACAAATTGACCCGGTTGATAGCTAAATAAAACAGGGGGGTCAGCGACGAACGTAAATGTTTTGACATCTGGCGTTTCATCGATAATTCGCGTACAGCGAACAATTAAATCACCTTTTGTCCAGTGGCGATCGCCACGCTGCTTTTCCCAAATGAAGGGTTCTTCTGGCGAGTGCGTGTTTTCAATCGACTCAACCAGGAGGACAAAATCTCCAATGCGGATCAGGTCGTTCACTTTTAAGCCATAGCTTTGGTTGACCTGTACCTCCTGGGTGTTGATTTGCGAACCATTGGCACTACCGAGATCGGTATAGTAATACTCGTTCTTGTGAGATTTGATCCTGCTATGAACACGGCTTACATCAGGACTATCCAGAACCAAATTACAGTTGAATGCTCGTCCAATTAAACACTCTCCTTGAACCATCGTTTCAGGTGTCAGAGTGGTTTCCTGAAACTCGCCAGTTTGGTAGTTGAATACTTTGATTTTCAGCATTTTCTTGGAAGCAGGAAATGAGTTCGAGATTTTAGTTGTCAGAGAGGCTTCAGTTCTATACAGACCTAACGACTAACTTGCGACGATTATGCAAATCTGAAAATTAGCCGAGTGCATGGCAGCCACGGGTCGATTCCTCTGCAAACCGCACTTGCCTTACCCGTTAAGATTAATAAACGTAGGAGGGGCTAGCGTAGCGTAACTTATGCTGTTCAAAGGATTTTCGATTTCTAATATATAAGAAGCGATCGCACCGTCTAAAGATTATGCATTTCGCCGCATAGTGGATTCATCTGAGGCAGGATTGGGCAAATTCTCATCGGGCTTAGGTTTGGTTCCAGGATCGCCTTGAGGCATTGGTTTCATGACTGTCGGCTCAATGGTGCTGCTTCTAGCGTCTTGCGGTGGAGTCGGTTTTGTCGTGAGTGGAGGAGTATCCGGTATATGTTTAGGTCGATACACCGTTTTAGCTGAATTTGAGGGGCGATCCGAGGCAAGCCACACCGTAGACTCTGCTCGCGTTTGCTGGTGAGGACGCTTGAATAGGCTGGGATCTTCCGCTTGGAGCGTGTTCAAAATTGATTCATGTAATGCTTCAGAAATGTCCAGTTTTTTCCGTAAGCTTTGGAACACATTAAGACTACTTGTTGCCGTGACTGTTCGCTGTTCTAATGCTTCCTGCAGAACGCCTTGATAAATTTGCAAACGGTAATTATTACTGAAACCAGGTAATACTTTCGCCAGCGCATACAGTTCATCGGGTTTGAGCTGATCGAGAGAGCGACCTTCGAGGAATTGAGAAAGGTCAATGTTCAGCTTGCTGAGTTGTCGCCGCAGCAGATTTGCATCCCGCTCGCGATTATACTGTTGAGTACTCCGATTCAAGGTTTTGACCAGCCATAGACTACTTACCACTACAGCTGCCCAACTTAAGATCTGCTGAACCAGCAAGGGGAAATAGCCCAATGTCGGACGAACGCCCAGAAAGAATAACAGATTGAAGGAGAGGAAGGTTGTGAGCGCAAACAGGTGACTTTGCAAATGCTCACGGACCAGAGAATTTCGGCTGCGCTTGTTGCGGCGTTTATATTGCTGTTCTGCCCACATCCCGAACGCAAATGTTGTCCCAGAGAAAACAGTCAATGTCAACGGAACGGCAATTAACTTCGGAATTGGGATGGCGTGATCCGCAATGAAGAATCCAGGACTCATCAGGGTCGCTAGCTGGTTGGTCTCATTCCAAACGCCAGCAGAGAGGAAGTTCCAATTTCCAGAGTATAGCCAAAAGTAAAGATAAAATCCGATTACCAGTCCGGCGTACGAGTAGTAGATTAATTTTCGATCCGGTTGTTTAATTCCCTCCCAATACGATTTTTCTGCGTCAATATCCATACATCCCAACTTACAGGCAACACAGGCACTTTTTTCTTGACCATTCTTGTTCACAGTCCGACACATCGATTGAGTAATGCTTCTGGGTGGTGCCGTGTGCGCCTGACTGCTGAGTAATCCATTCGGTTGGCTATAAATCATCTGCACAGGTGCCATTGGGCAAAAGTAATTGCACCACGTTTTGCCGTCATAGAGAAATCCAACGGTGATGGCTGTAAAGATGGTGGCTATCAAGAAAATTCCCAGCAGCAAGCGATCGGAATTGACCAATAGCAAACGCAAATTTAAACCAATAAACAGTAAACCAAATTGAAGTGATAAGGCATTGCGGGCGAGCCAAGAGTTCTCGTTAACAATACGCTTGCGTTGCCATCCTAAAGCGCGAGGAATTTGAGACATGAAAGACAAGGGACAAATGCGTCGCCACGCTTCATGACCCAAAATCAACAGCGTGAGAATGGAGAAGGGAAGCACCATTCCCCAGAAAATTCGCGCTCCCATTGGATAGGAAGAAAGCGGACGACATTCACCTTGAAACTGGAAGCAACCCTCAGCAGTGGAAGCTGCAAACAATTTATTAGGCACGGTCAATTGGGCTGATATCGGGTCGTAGAACATTGATACAATCAATACCCACCAGCCAATTGCCAAGCTCCACCGGAGCAGATGCATATGCTTCTCTGGAATTTTTGCAAGCATGAAAGTTCTCCTAAAAAATTGGTGATTAATTTTTGGTTGCAGCGATTCTATTTAAGTGATGAATAATTGCTTCTGGCTGTTATTGGTTAATAGTTTCACGCGCTGTGACGAGGGACTTCCCCCGCGCCCCGCCTGGGTTTATACTTCCCCTAGCCTCCCGAAATGGGATATGGGTGTACTGCTCTTGTTTACGAATCTTCTGAAATTGCTGTAGGAAATAAATGACGATTAACCGCTAATGAAGAACGGTTAACAGATGGTATGACGTAAATAATTGTTTATTAAATCGTTGAGGCTGAATTAGGAATTTTATTTCTGACCATAGTGAACTTTCAACCACTCCTCTAACATCGTGCTTATAGATTCAAGAACGTCTAAATTTGGAGAAATATGCAGTGTCTCCTGGCTCCACTGAATCAGATATTGTTGTAACGATCGCTTAATTTTGGTAAGTTGCCGTGAAATGGTGTATTGCTGCACCTGCAATTGTTTGGCGATCTGCTGCTGGCTCAGTCCTTGAACATAGTACAGTTGCAGCAGTTGTTGAAGGGATGGCTCAAGCTGTTTGATCGCATCTAGGAGAACGGCATTAACTTGATTAGTAGCGAGCGCTTCTTCTTCACCAATCATGGCAGTGAGAGCGGGTTCTACATTGTCTGGTAAATCATCCAGCAACTCACCTTCGTCTTGCCCACGTTTAGGTGCATTGATCGATGTCGAAGAAGGATATAAATATTGACGTGCGGCAGTTGCACAAGCGGTTAGCCATTTTTCTAGATCGCTTGAACTGACAAGGGGTGCTGTTGCAGACAGTTGAGTATGGCGATATTGGTTATACAGGGTAGCGATCGCCTCCCACGTCTCCTGTTCAGGCTTGACCATTTTTCGGGTCGTTCTAGTGCGACGAAGAGTCTCATTAGGGGCATACAGTGTATTGAAACAAGTCCAAGCCAGAACATATTGCTGAATTTTATCTGACGCTAATCCTGCATTTTGCAGTGACTCAATCAACCTCTTTTTACTGAGTTTGTGGAGCAATGCCCACGGAGTACAAATATCAGTAATCCAACGCTGACGCAGCGTATCTTTAATGACGCTTCTAAACTTGAGATTAGCAAACCCCTTCAGAGAAATGTTGCGTTTAGAATCGAAGCCTTGCAACACCTTTTCGAGTGAGGCGATCGCTACTTGGAAACAATCAGAGAATGAATACTCCACGCTTTCAAAGCAACGAGTTGCTTTGAAAGCAGCCCAGTAGCATGGCTCCTGGAGATCAGCCGCAAGATGACTTTGTGCTAAATGACTTCCCTGCGTTTGCCAAGCTTTGTACCAGTAGAGTTCCAAAAATGCTTCTGACCTTTCAGACTCAGACAGTTGAGTCAGAGAGCGTTCTATGCTCCGACGCAGCCTTGGATCGGTGACCCATCCCTGAAGGCGATCGGCATCGAATACTAGAAACGTTGAAAAGATTTCAATAATCTCTTGACGAGGACGCATAGCTTCACAGCATAACGTTTAATAAAGAACCATAGCATGTGTACAGCAACGCTGCTGCTGTTTTGGAATGATCCAGAGCTAGTAACGCCTTCCCCACCCTGCCCTAAAAGGGCGAGGATGCGGCTTTCAGTAGCCCTGCACTTCCTAACGCGCTAAATACACCATTGCATTTAGGGTTAGGCGCTGATGCCTCCATGCGTGGTTACTTACAAATAGGGTACTCCCTACTCCGCATCCGAAATACATTGTTCCGCCATAGGCAAGCAATAAGCTAATAAGCGTTTAAGCTGCAATATAATGGTTGTTACCTTTATTTTTAATCTTTCGATACCACTTAATTACTAATTCACCTTGATTGAGCAGTCTATCCAGTAGTAGCTTCAATTCATCTACTGATTGAAATAAGCGGTGAGCAATGTATTCCTTACATGAATGCCAGACTAATTCAATAATATTGAAGTCAGGACTATAAGCGGGTAGAAAGTCTAAGCGAAAGTTAGTCATCTCTTGAGATACTCGGCTCAAAACATCTTGGCATTTATGAAAACTAGCATTATCTAAAATTAGAATAACTCTTGGTCCATGTGGCTGAAAACCAAGAGCGCAGTTTCCCTTGTTTACCCATTCTTGTTTAATTAATTCATTAAATTGTTGCAGTTGCTCTAGGAAGATATTTGCATTACCTTTTTTAATAAAAAAACATACTCGTTTACGATCTGATTCTCGAATTGTTCCCATTACATTTATTCGACCGCGACGGCGTTGCCCTTGAATTTTCTTACGCTGTCCTTTTCTACCCCAATTTTTAAGGGCGTATCACACGTAAACTGAAACCACTCTCATCCCAAAACCATACCTGCAAAACTTCTGGATAGTCTCTTGCTACTGCCAGGTACTCGCTAAGTCTTTCTTGAAACAAAGCTCTTTCTGCTGGATTTTGTTTATCTCCTAAGTCATATTTTGCCCAAATATAGCTATACTTTTTTCGCCTTAATATCCTCCTGACTTGAGAACTACTTAACTCAATACCTGGCAAGCTCTGTTAAATATGTAGCCAGTTTTTCTGCTGTCCATCTACCAAACGCGTATCCTAAGCTTGATGGTTCTTGAACAACTGTTTTTAATAATAGTTCGATATATTCAGGCGTAGCTTTTCGGTAATGCTCGTAATCTCGTTTATTATGTAAAGTCTCTAGCTTATCTGGATCTCCATTCATACACCAATATGCTATTGTTCTCGGCGAACAACCTAAAAATTTAGAAATTTCTTGTTGAGTTCTGCCCTCGTTTTGAAGTAAAATAATTAAAACTCTTTCTCTAACGTGCGCTAGTTCGCTCTCTTTGAGAGTTTGCTGTAGTCTAGTAACTTGTTCTGGTGTTAAAAAGTTATTGGCTGGTGGTGGCATATTTGCTTTTCAATTATTTCACCTTTCTATTATGCAGCTTAAATGCCGATTAGCTTATATTCCAATCCCCAATGTTGTATCTCATCTCCAGATACTAGACTACTACCACAACTGTTCCTCGCGGGCAAACGAGTGTCTTTAGCATATTTCGTCGTGTATCAATAATAACATGAATGAGATCACAAGTATAGATTCGGTTCGGCATTCCTCCCCTAGAAAGCTCAAAGCGAGGAAGGGGAATCCTGCCGATTGATGTTGAATTGACTTTTCCTGACTTTTCCTGACTTTTTCTCAATGACGTGGACACTAACGTTTTTTACCGGAAAATTGGGTTTAAAGCCCTGCCGTTCTACGGCGGCTTTTATTTTATTATATTGATCGTCTATATCATTAGATAATAAGTGTTAGGAGGTAACCACATTGTACGGATGCCAGCAAACATTAATTAACCCAACTCTTGAACTTAAAGCGATACTTGAATATGTCTGCACTGAGGCAAACTCGCTATCTAATTGTGGGCTGTACTATGCACGGCAAATGTACTTCAAAGCCGGAAAAATAGTTAGCAAGTTTGACTTGCATAAGCAACTTAATAGAAATCCTCACTTTGGAGCATTGCAGTCTCAAACAGCGCAGCAGACATTAACTACTATCGCTGAGTCGTTTAAATCGTTTATAGGGCTGTTAAAAGCTTATAGACAAGGAACAATTGCCGAGCGTCCTAAGTTGCCTAATTATCGCAAACGTGGATATACACTTGTGACTTATCCAAGTCAAGCGGTTAAACTTAAGAATGGTCAATTAAGATTCCCTTTAGGAAGCAAAGTTAAAACTTGGTTTGGGCTAGATGCTTTTTATCTACCAATGCCCTCGAATTTAGACTATAAAAGCATTAAAGAGTTTAGAATCCTGCCCAGAAATAATTGCTTTTATGTGGAATTTGTCTATAAATTAGAGCCGATTTTAAGCGATATCAATCCTGATTTTGTACTCGGTATAGATTCAGGGCTTAATAACTGGCTAACTTGTATTTCTAATGTGGGGACTAGCTTTATAGTTGATGGGTTACACTTAAAGTCTCTTAATCAGTTTTATAACAAGCAAGTCTCAACAATTAAGGAAAAAAAGCCTCAAGGCTTCTGGTCTAAAAGACTTGCTGCGATTACCGAAAAGCGTAATAGACAGATGCGAGATGCGGTAAATAAAGCAGCGCGAAAAGTTATTAATCACTGCCTACATAACAAGATTGGGACAATAGTATTTGGCTGGAATAAAGAACACAAACAAAATAGCAACTTAGGCAAGCAAAACAATCAAAAGTTTGTATCTATTCCAACCGCAAAACTCAAGGATAGAATAGCTCAATTGTGTGAACAGCACGGGATTAAGTTTATAGAAACCGAAGAATCCTATACGTCTAAAGCCTCATTTGTCGATAATGATTTTCTGCCAATTTATGGTGAAAAACCCACAAGCTGGAAATCGTCAGGTAAAAGAACTCATCGTGGATTATTCCGCACCGCTAATAATCAACACATTAATAGCGACTGCAACGGCGCGGGAAATATCATCAGAAAAGTAAGCACAACACTTGGTTTAGATTTGAGTGGAGTGTCTAGCGGCGCATTGTCTACGCCTTTAAGACTGAAATTATGGTCTTAAGAATCCCCGTTCCCTTTAGGGCGGGGAGAAGTCAAAGTTAGAAGTGTTCGTGATTACTGTATCGTTCACGCTCGAAACTAATTTGAATGAGCACCTGCATAACTGAGTAAAAGCGCTCGTTTCAAGTAAATAGAGAACTTCAAACCTGACAGCGTGTTGTTCAAGAAATTTGAAAATTGCTCATTGTAATGGTTCAACCTTTGAAAGTTCACCATCAATAGCGGTTCAGATTTTTCAACACACCTCAGATTAGATTTGTTGAATTTTGAGGAATAGTGATTATGCTTAAATACATTAATTTATGGAATCAAAGAAGGCGATCGCTCGATACGATTAAAATCAATAATCCTCAGTTGGCTCACTTCGTCTGTAAGCTTATTCCTGCTCACTGTCCTTTTGAACGACACCTTAACTGCTTTGGGTATCACCTTTATATTCCACCACTTTGTAAATTAAATCCTTTGTACGAACAAGCTGTCGGTCTGCGCTTCAAATGCCTATCTTTCTTAGCAGACGAATGTGGTGAGGATGTTACGCAGTATTGCTAAGAAAAGCATAATGTTTCTAAAAGAGCGCGTTTGCTCTATTACGTATTATCTTTGATTCTTCCTATGTGTCCTCTTAGCCTTAAAACCAGCGACTCTACGCAAATTCTGGCAGCCGGAAAAGCGAAAATGTGGATTCTCCTGGTTGGCGTAAATCAATACCAGGATGACCACTTTCCAGCGTTGGCATACTCAGCTGTAGATTGCCAGGAGTTGGGAGCGGCGTTGACCGACGCGATCAAGGAATTTCCGCGTAAGCAAATCATCACTCATCACGATTTTGCAGCGTTTCCCACCTTTGAAGCTGTCTCCAATAGTCTGAAGCAGATTATCTCATCTGCTCGATCGCAAGATACGGTTTTGTTCTATTTCTCTGGACACGGAGTCATTGAACAAACCAGTCAACAAGCGGTGTTGTGCCTGAGCGATACTCAAAACGATTCATTGCTAACAACAGGCTTGCGGATGCAGGAGTTACTAAATTTACTGGAAAGCTGTGCCGCTCGCTATCAGTTGATTTGGCTCGATGCCTGTCATAGCGGCAGTATGCTCCTGCATGGAGGCAAAGGCGTGGGAGAACCAACAATTATTGGTTCCTTTGAACCCACAGCTCAACTAATCAAAGTTTTACGATCCCGTGCCGCTCACAGTAGAGGTTCCTATGCCTTTCTGTCTTGCAATGAAGGGCAACGGTCTTGGGAGTTTCCTGAGCTAGGACATGGGGTGTTTACCTACTACTTAATTCAGGGGTTGCGAGGGGAAGCGGCAGACGCGCAAGGAGTGATTGAAGCGGACGGGCTTTACAGATATGTCTACCGTCAGACTGTGGACTACATTGACCAGAAAAACAAGCAATTGCGCTTGCTGAACGAAGAGAAAAAACGCCGTCAGGAAAGCCCCCTCTTCCCCGAATATCCACCCCAAACACCGAAGCGGATTGTTGAAGGGGTAGGAGAGTTGGTGCTGGGATTAATTCCACATTATGCCATTTCTGCGCCACTCTCCACACTCGTAGCCGCACAATCAGGCACTAGCAAAACAGACGGTTCTGAGAACAGAGAAACTCTCATGCCTGCCGCAGCGCATCCATTGCTCGCAACGCAACCAGAAATGCTCATGAAACCTTCCTCTTCCACTACCAACTTTCCATCTCCAAGCGCTCCCCATCCCAGTGAACCCACGCTGGTTGCCAGAAAACAACTATCGGTCTTTGGGTACGCCACGCTGGCTCTAGCAATTCTTGCGGGTGGGTTTGCGTTGGGGAGCCTGACAGGAAATAGACAGATCCTCCAACGTCTTAATCCGATCACCCAAACAACAAAGTCCTGCAATTTTAAAGCGAACACTCTGCCGACTTCCCAACAGCAGATGAATGCTCAAATTTCGCTTCCTAACTGTATGGCTGGCACAAGCTGGCAGCAACTTCAAGTGCAAACATTTGTTGGGCGTTTAGGGGCAGTCTGGTGGGTGGCGCTGACACCCGATGGGAATACTCTCGCTAGCGTCAGCGGCAGTGCCGCAGAAGTCCGAGATTTACGCACCTCAAAGATGCTCCATGTGCTTAAGGGACATAGAGATGTGATTCATGCGATCGCGATCAGTCCTGATGGAAACACATTGGCAACTGGCAGTGCCGACAAAATTATCAAGCTGTGGAATTTGCAAACCGGAGATCTGCTACAAACGCTCACTGGACATGCAGGTGTCATTTGGTCGCTCAATTTTACTCCAGATGGAAAAATTTTGGCAAGCGGCGGCGGTGACAGTACGATCCGCTTATGGAATGTTCAGACAGGACAAATTCTACGCACCATATTGGGGCATAAAGATCGGCTCTTCCCGGTGGTGTTTAGCCCTGATGGAACGATCCTTGCTAGCGGCAGCAAAGACACCACAATCAAACTGTGGGATTGGAAAACTGGCAAGATGCTGCGGAATCTACCAGGGCATACCGATACCGTGAGAGCGCTCGTCTTCGATCCAGAGGGAAAGCGGCTAGCAAGCGGTAGTTGGGATAGCACCGTGAAGCTCTGGGATGTTCAGACGGGCGAAGAATTAAATACCTTTACAGGACATATCAATAACGTAGTTTCTGTTGCCTTTAGCCCCGATGGCAAAACCCTGGCGAGTGGTGGTATCGACAATACCGTCAAGCTTTGGGACCTAGACAAGCAAACCTTACTTGCCACCCTGCATGGTCATCTAGACTGGGTTTTGTCGGTTGTGTTTAGCTCTAATGGCAAGACTCTGGTGAGCGGTAGTCGGGACGGCACGGTTGCGGTTTGGACTATGAAAAAGTGAAATATAGCAATCTTATTTCAAATGTGAATGGGGTGCAGAGGTTGCACTCCTGCGTGGGGGCTGCGCCCCATCTTATTTAAACTCTATTTGCGATCGCGCAAGATTTGAACTTTTGATTTATATTGCTACCCCTTCGTTTGTAATGGTGTATTGTAAATGTCTAAGGAACCTCTCATGGTAATTGCCTTGAGCCAGCCTAATTCTTCAGGTCAGCCTCATCCTTGGAGCGGTCGTTTAGTAGGCGATCACAACCGCTATCGCTTAGATGAACGATTGGGCAGTGGTGGCATGGGAGATGTGTTTTTGGCGACCGATACCCGATTGGGAAAATCGGTAGCGCTCAAATTGCTGAGAGAGTCACTGGCAAGTGCAGACGATCTTGATTTTAGAGAGCGATTTGAGCGGGAGTGTGCTATTTGTGCTGCCCTCAAGAGTCTGCACATTGTTCAAGTCAGCGACTATGGACTCACATCTGAAGGCTATCCCTTCTATGTGATGGAATATCTACAAGGGCAAACCCTGGCTGATTTACTCGCTATTCAGCCCTGTCTGTCTGTAGCTCGAACTTGCAATATTATCACTCAAGTCTGTGCAGGCTTGCAGTTAGCGCATGAAGGTGTCGTGTTATGGAGTGGAGAAGTAGCCTCTAATCAAAGGATCAGAGTGATCCATCGGGATCTAAAACCTGCCAATATTTTCTTGATGCCAATGGCGCTGGGAGAATTAGTCAAAATCATTGACTTCGGCATTGCAAAAATTCACTCCCTACAGGCTGAGTATACAAGTGCCACTAGTGTATTTTTAGGCACCTGTCATTATGCGTCTCCAGAGCAGTTTGAGTTGCAAAGAGAAGTGGATGGACGTTCCGATATTTACAGTTTGGGGATTATTCTCTACGAAATGCTGGCAGGGACAGACCCGTTCGGGTTTAATTTTAGAACGGAGCGAGTGAGCAATGATGCATGGCTTATGGCTCACGCCAGCAAGTCACCTCAACCGTTGCGATCGCACCCCAACTGTGACCACATCTCTCCCCAACTAGAAGCAGTCGTAATGCGCTGTCTAGAGAAATCTCCAGAAAATCGCTTTACCTCTGTCGCAGAGTTAAGCCAAGCGCTGCAAGCCGCAAGTTCTGCCGCCCCTATGCCGCCCCTGCTGCCGATTCCGCCAACAGGGGTAAAGCCGCCACCTGCGTCTTCTCAGACTAGCCACCCTATTGCTCCGCAACCCGCAACCCGCAAATTCCCCCGGCTCCTTGCGGCAGGTAGCGCCCTCCTGCTAGCGCTGGCAGTTGGAACGTTCATAGCTCCTCAATTATGGCAGTCACCCGCACCGCAAGTATCCCATGCTCCCCAGTCAAAAAGTCCCATTCATCAACTGTCACTAGCCAAAACCCTCTCTGGAAATGCTAGTCCGGTTTGGTCGGCGGTTCTAAGTCCTGATGGGCAAACGTTGATCAGTGGAGGTGAGGATCAGAATCCAGCAGGTCAGTTTTACCCAATCAAGATTTGGGATCTGAACTCTGGGCAAGTGTTACGGACGCTTAATGACCACCGAGAGCCGATTCGATCGCTGAGTCTGAGCGAAAATGGGCAAATTCTGGCGAGCGGCAGTGCAGATAACACGATTAAAATTTGGAATCGAACCACAGGTAGGCTACTGCAAACCCTTGAGGGACATACTGAACCAGTCTGGTCTGTTGCCCTGAGTCGAGATGGACAGACAGCAATCAGTGGGAGTGCCGATAAAACGGTACGGATTTGGAATTTGCAGACTGGAGAAAGTCGCGTTCTCTCTGAACATACGGCTACGGTTTATGCAGTTGCACTCAATCCAAACGGCAAGACGATCGCCAGCAGCAGCGAAGATAAAACCATTAGACTTTGGGATATAGCGACAGGAGAATTGATCCGGACACTAGGAGAACCGGGAGGACATCGGGATGTGGTGCGAGCGGTTGCCTTTAGCTCCAATGGAAAATTGCTTGTCAGTGCTGGGTGGGACGGATTTGTTAAGCTATGGGACTCGACCACTGGACAGTTGCTAAAAACGTTTGCAGGTCATAGCAATCGGGTTGTTTCTGCGACATTTATTAATGAGCGCGCGATCGCAAGTGCTAGCCTCGACAACACCATCAGACTATGGGACGCGCAAACAGGGCAACCGCTCCAAACCATCCCTGCCCATTCCAACTGGGTTTTGTCTGTGACCGCTCAACTTGCCACTCAGACCTTGATTAGCAGCAGTAATGATACAACAATCAAGATTTGGCGATGAAGCAAGTTAGGATTTTGTCAGCGAGCAATATTTTACAGATTGATGTGAGCGAGTAATTCGCCTTTGCTTACCTCAATCAAAAAAATGAATTTGCAAGAAGTCTAACAGTGTTCATATCGCTCTTCCATCACTCTTATGAGATAATAATAAGGTAAAGTGTTGTGAAATCTTTACTGGGCTATGTTTGGGTCAAGAGAGCCTGCCGAAACAATAAAATTTGTTGATGATTACTGTGAATGG
>JAHHHE010000124.1 GCA_019359535.1 Gloeocapsa sp. UFS-A4-WI-NPMV-4B04 | reverse complement strand
CTAGTCTGCTTCTTTTGTGGCAGTAATGGCTTAATGAGTTCCCACTCTTTATCAGTTAAACTACTGGCGTATGGCATTTATTTTTGATTCTAGCTCCTCCTTAAAGATCCCAAATGGGTTCTATAAAGTTAGTCTTGAATAAGAATAAGAGTAAATACTTATTAAACTAAACACCGCTCAATAGTTGCTACAACTGACTCTGAAAGTGCCGCCAAATCGTAGCCACCTTCAAGACCAAAAAGAATGTTCGGTGTTAGCTGTAAACAATATTGAGTAAATAGCCCGTAATCTTGTGGCTTTAAGTTCATGCTTGCCAAAGGATCGGCTGCATTAGCGTCATACCCAGCACTGACGATTAACAAATCTGGGTGAAAATTAGTCAAAAACGGGATTACTTGTTGCTCGAATATCGGCTGGTATTCTGCCATTGTGCTACCAAGACGCAGGGGAACATTCAAGACATTATTATATTTACCCTGTTCCTCTGCTTTGCCTGTACCTGGGTAACAAGGAAACTGATGCAACGAACAATAAGCAATTTTTTGATGATTCTCGACAATTTCTTGTGTGCCATTGCCGTGATGCACATCCCAGTCAAGAATGGCAACGCGGTTAATTCCTAATTGTTCTAAAGCATAATAGGCAGCGATCGCCGCATTAGAAAATAAGCAAAAACCCATACCGCGATCGCTTTCGGCATGATGCCCAGGAGGACGAGTAAGTACAAATGCTGGCTTACTTGTCGCTACAACTTCCTCTACTCCATCTAACCAAGCACTCACCGCGAGCATTGCTACATCATAGCTGCGGGGTGAAACTGGCGTATCTGGATCTAAGTAACCACCACCGCGTTTAGCTAGATGTTCAACAGTTTTGATGTGTTCTAGCGTGTGGACTCGGTTGATAGATGCGATTACCCTTGCATCAACTGGAGTAGGCGATCGCCATTTGATTTGATTTGCAATTGCTGATGCTTTCAAGGCAGTTGTGATCGCACTCAAGCGTTCTAGTTTTTCTGGATGCAGTAAACCAGTTTTATGTTCCAAAAACTCATCCGAGTAAATGACACTCAGCATACTTCAACACCAGTATTAGCAGGATGCAGCACTATATCCAAACATTTACTCTACTTGTAATTTCTTGATCAGTCTCGCTTCAAATCGTCTCTTAAACCGTCTCCCTCATTGAGCATTTCAGGCATGATCGCTGGATTGCCCATAAGTTCATCTAGAGGCAGATCCCGCATAACGTCGTCTATTGCAGGAGGGTGTTTAATCCGATCAAGAATTTTTGGATCTATTGGCTCAGAAGCGTCTGGATTCGTTTTTTCTGCTTGATTAGGCACTGTTTCACTGCTCATAATTGCCCCCGAACAAATTTGTACTTACTGCCTCAGCTTAAACTTGTCTTCTGCAAGGCATAAACTATCTTGAGGATTAAATTCACCAAAGAGCTAGGAGGCGGATTTGGGGGAAGAAAGTGAGTAGTCACACAGCAAATTCATTTCTACTTACTCTTGCAAAGCTCTTGACTTGTCTCATTTCCAGATTAAGAAATAAGAGAATGTGCTAAGATTGTATTAGTATTTAACACTTATTTAGCAGACATTTGGTATAATTCTGCGTTTTTTTCATTATAACCACCTAAATTTCAGATTTTTGGAGTTTTTTAAAGTATGACAACGTCTCAGGAGAGGATTATCCCGACTGATCTGCGTAACGAGATGTCGCGGTCTTACCTGGAATACGCAATGAGCGTAATTGTGGGTCGGGCGCTGCCAGATGCTAGGGATGGTCTAAAACCTGTGCATCGTCGCATTCTCTACGCAATGCATGAACTGGGGTTGACAGCAGACCGCCCGTTCCGTAAATGCGCGAGGGTAGTGGGGGAAGTGCTAGGTAAATATCACCCGCACGGAGACACCGCCGTATACGATGCCTTGGTGCGGATGGCGCAGGATTTTTCGATGCGATCGCCTCTGATCAACGGACATGGTAACTTTGGCTCCGTAGACAACGATCCGCCAGCTGCTATGCGGTACACAGAATGCCGCTTGCAAGCCTTGACTGGTGATGCAATGCTGCGCGACATTGAATCAGAAACTGTTGACTTTACCGATAACTTCGACGGTTCGCAGCAAGAACCATTAGTTCTACCCGCACGTATTCCTCAGTTGTTACTGAATGGCTCATCGGGAATTGCCGTCGGGATGGCAACGAATATTCCACCCCACAATTTAGGTGAGTTAATTGATGGCTTAATAGCGTTAATTCACAATTCTGATCTTACTGATGTCCAGCTAATGCAGTACATTCCTGGTCCTGACTTTCCCACAGGAGCGCAAATTTTAGGAACAGCTGCAATTCGAGAAGCATACACCACTGGCCGCGGCTCAATTATGATGCGCGGAGTAGCCGAAATTGAAACGCTGCAACAGCGAAATCGTCCTGAACGCGAAGCGATCATTATTACTCAGTTGCCTTACCAAACAAATAAGGCGGCGCTGATTGAAAAAATCGCCGAGATGGTGAATGAAAAGCGCCTAGAGGGAATTTCAGATATTCGGGATGAAAGCGATCGCGATGGAATGCGAATTGTGATCGAACTAAAGCGCGATGCTTATCCGCGTGTGGTACTAAATAACCTTTACAAGCAGACTCCCCTCCAAGCCAACTTTGGGGCGAATATGTTGGCTATTGTCAACGGGGAACCTCAACTGCTGACGCTTAAGCAGTTTTTGACTGTGTTTCTAGACTTCCGCATTGACGCAATTACCAGACGGACACGCTACGAACTGCGGAAAGCGGAAGAGCGAGATCATCTGCTGCAAGGGCTATTAATTGCCATGTCGCACCTAGATGAGATCATTCAGTTGATCCGCCATGCTGCCGACACCCCAACAGCGAAAGCGGCGTTAATAACTGAATATGGTCTTTCTGAAGCTCAAGCGGATGCAATTTTGCAGATGCAGCTACGGCGTTTGACAGCGTTAGAAGCAGATAAAATTCGCCTAGAACACGACGAGTTACAGACGCAGATTGCGGACTTGCAAGATATTTTGGCACGGCGCGATCGCGTTTTAGAAATTATTGAAACTGAAGTCACACAGATCAAAGACACTCATGCTACACCGCGACGCACTGTAATTGAACCAGCAGAAGGTGAACTTGGCGATATTGACTTAATCGCTAATGAAAAAGCCTTAATTTTGCTGACTGAACAGGGTTACATCAAACGAATGCCAGTTAATACCTTTGAGGCGCAAAGCCGAGCGACGCGGGGGAAAGCAGGAACTCGGATGAAAGAGGATGATGGCGTTGAGCATTTCTTAACTTGCTGCGATCATGATAGTGTTTTGTTTTTTAGCGATCGCGGTGTAGTTTACTCTCTCAAAGCGTATCAAATACCAACCAGTTCGCGTACCAGTCGAGGTGTGCCAATTGTTCAGTTATTGCCAATTCCCCGTAACGAGAAAATTACCTCGGTTGTCCCAGTCAGCGAGTTCACCAGCGATGAATATCTAGTGATGCTGACGAAAGGCGGTTTTGTTAAGAAAACTGAATTAGCTGCTTTTAGTAACATTCGGGCAAATGGGTTAATTGCAATTTCTCTAGAAGAAGGCGATCAACTGCGATGGGTGCGACGCGCCAGGGTTGAAGACAGTATCATCATTGGCTCTCGTTATGGAATGGCGATTCACTTTAGAACTAGCAACGAGCAATTGCGTCCTTTGGGAAGAGCTACACGCGGCGTAAGAGCAATGAAACTGCGGGAGGGTGATGAATTAATTGGCATGGATATCTTGCCTAGCTCAATTCTGGCTACATTGAATACGAGTGAAGAGGATATTAGCGAAGCTGACAATCTTGAAGATATCGAAACAGAAGATATCGAAACTGAAGAAGCAACAGAAGTAGTTGAACAAAGCCAAGGTCCTTGGGTGTTAATCGTCACAATGGGCGGTTATGGCAAACGGGTTCCGGTTTCCCAGTTCAAGCTCTATAATCGGGCGACGAAAGGGAAAATTGCTACTAAGTTTAAGGCGCGTAAGTTTGAAGATAAGTTGGCAGCGCTACGGATTGTCAATGAAGATGATGAACTGATGATGATCACAAGTCGTGGCATTATTATTCGTCAATCTGTAAATGCGATTTCTCCTCAATCTAGATCAGCAACTGGGGTACGAGTACAGCGACTAGATGAAGATGATGCGATCGCGGCTGTCGCTTTAGTACCTCCTAATACTGGTGATGAGGAAGAGTCTGAGTAGACAGAGGAGCAGGGGAGCAGAGGAGCAGGGGAGCAGAGGAGCAGGGGAGAATAAAAAATACTTCTTTTTACTTCCTCAGCTTATTACCTTAGCTAGTGGCATTTTGATGGGATTTACTGTTGCGCCTGTAGGTGCGTGGTTTCTTGCCTGGATTGCCTTAGCTCCCCTTTGGGTATTAGTAGTCGGATCTACAAACCAAGAAAAACACTCTCTTCCCCTCTTGCCTCTCGTTTGGGGTATTGGTTATCACGGTGTCGCCATATCGTGGATAGTGGGAATTCATCCCATGACGTGGATGGGGGTTCCGTGGCTTGCTAGTTTAGCGATCACTCTTTTCTGCTGGGTGTTCCTTACTCTGTGGGGGGCTGCCTTAGTTGCTGCTTGGGCAGTCGGAATGAGCATTTTTGGGCGGAGTGTAGGTGTTTTTGCTCGTGTTCTGATTGGCGTTGCTTTGTGGTGTAGTCTAGAAAGCCTTTGGAGTGCAGGAGCACTGTGGTGGACTTCCATTTCTTATACCCAAAGTCCTCATAATCTAGTAATTTTGCATCTAGGGCAACTTTCTGGCCCTTTCACTGTGACAGCAGCTTTAGTCGCAGTTAACGGTTTAATTGCTGAAGCTTGGATTCAGGGATCAGGGATCAGGGATCAGGGATCAGGGGTTAAGAGTAAGTCTTCTGGCTTCTGGCTTTTGGCTTCTGGCTGTGGGCTTTTGGTGGGGTTGCACCTTGTTGGATTTGGTTTATATAGTCGTCCTTTAATTCAGCCTCCAGAGACAGCGTTGAAAGTAGGTATTATTCAGGGTAATGTCCCGAATGAAATTAAGCTGTATCCAGAGGGCTGGCAGCGTGCTATTGAAGGATACACCAGGGGCTATCGTACTTTGGCATCATTGGGAATAGATGCAGTTTTAACACCTGAAGGAGCTTTGCCATTTTTCCAGACTGAATTGATGCGTAGTTCCTTTGTGTCAGCAGTTAAGGAAAAAGGCGTTGTTGCTTGGATTGGAGGGTTTGGCGAACAAGAAGGTAGCTATACAAATAGTTTATTTACTATTACTAGCAGGGGAGAGATTTTCAGCCGCTATAACAAAGTAAAATTAGTGCCTTTGGGTGAGTACATTCCGTTTGAGCAATTTTTAGGTAGCTTAATTAATCGGCTTTCACCTCTGGAGGCTCATCAAGTTGCAGGTGTGTCAGATCAAGTATTTGATACACCTTTTGGGAGAGCGATCGCAAGTATCTGTTATGAGTCTGCCTTTGCTGCACATTTACGTCGTCAGGCAGCAGAGGGTGGGCAATTTATCCTTAGTGCTGCTAATAACGCCCATTACAGCCCTGCTATGCCTGCACAACACCACGCACAAGATGTGATGCGGGCAATTGAGAGCGATCGCTGGGCAGTACGAGCTACAAACACCGGCTATTCTGGTATCGTCGATCCTCACGGCAGAACTCAGTGGTTATCTCGACTCAATACTTACGAACTACACGCAGCAACAATATATCGGCGGCAGACACAGACTTTATATGTACGCTGGGGAGATTGGTTAACACCGATGTTGTTGATTTTGGCTGCATTAGCATGGTGGTTTAATGCAACTTCGAGACGCAGCCCCAGCTAATTAAAAATAAGCTTTAAAAGCAGTGCTGCTTGATAAAATGGGGTGAAAGGAGCATTTCACCCGAAATCTACAGCTTTCTAGCTGTAACTCCTATCGGAGAATTACAGACATTCAAAACTGTCCTTCTAGCTGCCTATAGCATTAGGCTAGGCAACGCTCCTATAAAAGCACATCTACACTGATAACGCTATTGACAATACGGCTAATCAGGTTTATATTTATCCCCCCCCCCCCCCCCCGCGATGGAGTATGCATTTGAAGCTTTGTTGGATTACCTCAGGCAGAGCCATGGTTTTGATTTCACTACATATAAGCGTCCTAGTTTAATGCGACGAGTGCAAAACAGAATGCAAGCACTCTCAATAGAAAGCTACAGCGATTATCTAGACTACATCAAAGAAGATCCAGAAGAGTTTACTCCTCTATTCAACACAATCGAGATCAACTTCACTGGATTCTTTAGAGATCCCGAAGCCTGGAATTATATTGCCAAAGCAATCATTCCTCGAATAATTGCAAGTAAATCCGAGTCCGAACCGATCCGTGTTTGGAGTGCTGGATGCGCCTCTGGAGAAGAAACTTACACTTTGGCAATTTTACTAGCCGAAGCCCTTGGAGTAGAACAGTATAAGGCGCGGGTTCAAATCTACGCTACGGATGTAGACACAGAGGCTCTCAACCAGTCGCGTCAGGGTAGTTACCTCAGTAGTCAAGTTGTGGGTGTTCCCCCTACTCTTTTAGAACGATACTTCGAGCAAATTGCTGAACGCTACATCTTTGACAAAGATTTACGCCGTTCTATTATCTTTTGCCGCCACAATTTGATTCAAGATGCACCCATGTCTAAAATTGATTTGCTAGTGTGCCGAAATGTTTTGATATATTTCAATACCGAGGCTCAAACCAAAACCTTGGCGCGGTTTCACTTCAGCCTTAAAGACAGTGGTTTTCTCTTCTTAGGTATGTCAGAAATGTTACCTATTTACACTAACTTTTTCAATCCGCTAAACTTACGACAGCGCGTATTTACAAAAATACCAAGGAGCCATGTAAACCAACGCTTGTTAAACTCAGCTTTACTGCGACGACATTGAGGCAGATTCATTATGACGTTTTTAAGTAAGAGGATAATTTAGCAAGTTTTAAAAATTAAGCATCAAGAATCTTTGCAGAAGGTAAATAGGTGTTTAGCAATAATATCAGGCTGTTCCAGTTGGGGGACGTGACCACAATTTTTCAGCCAGATGAGTTGTGAATGTGCGATCGCTCTTTGAAATTTTACGGCATCTCCAATACCTAAAGTTTCGTCAGCTTCACTCCACAAAATCAGCGTTTCCTGATCAATCTGAGCAATTTTTTCTACTAAATCACTATAACCACCACTTTGCATAAAGCTAATCATTGCTTCGTGCCAATTCTGCATTTCTAGGTGTAACATTGCACAGCGTATTGCTTCAATTACTCCTGGTTCTAAGTTGCCAAAATTACTTCCAAAAAACAACGCTTGCAGTTTTCGCTGTCGCCAATATTCTACTGCTAGATAGTTTAGAGGAGGAAATAAAAACTTACCAAGCGGAAAGTCACCACTGTAGCCAACGCTATTAATGAGAACCAGTTTGTTAACAGCATCGGGATAAGTAAGCGTAAAGTCAATTGCTGTTGCACCTCCCATCGAAGCACCTACTAGCATCACTGGCTGATTAATTAATGTTTTCCAGAAATGGTAAAGATGAGTTTTAATTGTTAGTGGGTTGTAAGCAAGTTTTGGTATACGCTCAGTAAAGCCAAATCCTAATAAATCAACTGCCCACGTTTCATTATCTGCTATAAGTAGCGGTATTAGACTACGAAATTCTAAAACGGAACTATCGAAGCCATGAAGTAGTAAAATAGGTGTTCCACCTGTACCGCCATGAACGTAAGCAGTAGTGATCGCCTGTTTGCTTAAAGGAGTATTAATAGGCTGACGTTCAATACTCTGAGCTACAGCAATAGAGGTAGGTCCTGTAAGTTTATTAACTTCAGGTGGTAAAAAAGAGGCAAACATAAATTAAGAGGCGAATTGATGCTTAATAGTGGAAAATAAGCAAGCACCTTTAAGGTAAAAGTAGTAATTATTATTTAGCTTATGCACTAATAATTTCTATTTTACTTGCAGCATTAGTAGCTTTTAAACGTGCTTCTTGAATATCGACTCCTTTAGCTAAAGCTACTCCCATTCGTCTTTGTGGACGTGAATCAGGTTTACCAAATAATTTTATATCTACATCTTTATCTGATAAAGCCTCAGCTACACCTTGGTAAGAGATAGATTTTGAATGCTCTTTTGCTAAGATAACTGCACTCGCTGAACATCCTAGCTGTTCTATATTTGGTATTGGTAGACCTAAAACGGCTCTTAAATGTAGTTCAAATTCATTTAAGTTTTGCGAAATTAGAGTTACCATTCCTGTATCATGAGGTCTAGGAGAAAGTTCAGAAAATATTACTTCTTCTTTAGTAATAAAGAACTCAACACCAAATATTCCGGCCCCGCCTAAAGCATCAGTAACTTTTTTGGCGATCGCTTGAGCTTCTGATATTAATTTATCTGAAATTATAGCTGGTTGCCAAGATTCTTGATAGTCTCCTCTTTCTTGACGATGACCAATAGGTGAACAAAAAATTGTTGGTGCATCCCATTGTTTAATTGTCAGTAAAGTAATTTCTATTTCAAAGTTAATAAATTCTTCTACAATTATCTTTTGACTATCGCCTCTGGAACCTTCTATGGCATAATGCCAAGCAGTTTCAACTTCATTAGAATTATTAACAATTGATTGACCTTTACCAGAGGATGACATAATTGGCTTAATTACATTCGGGAAACCAATTTCTTCCGAGGCTAAAATTAATTCATCTAATGTTGTAGCATAAGCATATTTAGCGGTTCTAATTCCTAACTTTTTATGAGCAAGTTCCCGAATGCGATCGCGATTCATTGTGTAGTCGGTTGCAGACGCGGTAGGAATAACTGTAATTCCTCTTTGTTCAAATTCAATAAGTTTTTCAGTTTTAATTGCTTCAATTTCAGGTATGACAAAATCAGGCTGATGTTTTTGGACAACGGCTTCTAACTCATCTGCATTCAGCATTGAAATAACTTCATAGCAATCAGCAACTTGCATAGCTGGAGCATTAGCATAACGATCAACGGCAATAACATAATTACCAAGCCGTTTAGCAGCAATCACAAATTCTTTACCCAGTTCACCTGAGCCTAACAGCATAAATTTTTGAGGCAGTTTAATGAAATTCATATATAAATTCAATGCTAGCTAAATATTGAGCAAATTTATTTTAAGACTGAGCAGAACAGCAATACAACTTACATAATGCCCATCTTAACTTTTTCGGTATCCTCGTATCCAGAAGAAGTAAGAAATAGGGGACTTACAGGCATTAGTACTTAATTTAGTCATATTTAGTCTTGGTGAATGCGGAACAATTGCTCCAGGGAGATCAATCAGAGAAACTGGAATTATGGAGTAATTGCCATGCGTAGAACATCTCGATTTATCTTGAACTTCGTTATTGGCTTTCTAGTTTTGGTTGTTTGTTCACTTGGTTTTTTGCTAGTTTCCCATGCTCCAATGCCTTTAGGCGGTAGCCTTGGTAAGGTTCAGATTGGTAAAGGTAGTTCATCCGTTCACAACATCATCCCTGGGTATGAATTTTCTTGCACTAGGGGAAGCCAGCTAGATCGATGTGAGGTGATGCTTGCAAATCGTCCTTTGGAAATTGCGATCGCCTACGCTGAACCTAAGTCAAAAAGAAATGTAATTAGATGTCAAGTATTCTATGCAGGTGTGACTACGAATTGTACGACTGATTTCGAGTCCATTATCATGGGGGGATGGCTACCAGTTGTCGACATTCGGAGCAACTTAGGCTTGAGTAATCTGCAATTGCAGAAGTTACAAATGCAAGCAGTAAACAAGAATATTGTCTTGCAATTGGGTGAAGATAATTTGGTACTATTCGTAATCGGGATTGCGATCGCCATTGGCTTAGTTGCTGCTGCATCCGGTTGGCTATATTTTGGTAAATTGACAAAAGTAGTTGCAGGTATTTGCCTTGGTTTTGTAATGTTTCGTGTCCGTTGGCTCTGGTTTGGCGTTATTCCATTTGATTGGATATTGAAGTATGGAATGGATACAGAGGCTTGGATTCAGTGGCAGGACTGGATTGCAATTGCGGCTGGAATTGCTACTAGCATCGCTACTACACTATTACTTTGGTCACAGAGGAGTCAGTTGGCAAAAATGTTTGTTTGCATCAGCAGTGGCTATGGAGCATTTACCATATCTTGGGTATTTTTCTTATATAGCCTGTTAGCACTGGGATATGCAGATTAAAAGGTATGCTTATTTAAGGTAAGGCATAGTAAATATAGCAGTTTAACCACTTTACACAGATACTATGCTAATTGGAGACGTATTGTCTGATTAGAAACTAACATCAAAATAGGTTTTTCAAGAAGCAGAACTACTTTGAATTTCAGCTACTTTGCTACAGTTGCGCGTGGTTTAGAAACTATTGCTGCTAATGAACTAGAAAGTTTAGGAGCAAAAGAAGTCCGTGCTGATTTTACTGGGGTACATTTTGTTGGTGATCAAGCAACACTATACCGAGTAAATCTTTGGGCTAGGACAATATTTCGGGTTTTAGTACCTATTAAAGAATTTTACTGCCCTAATGCCGAAATTTTGTACCAAGAAGTCCAAAAAATATCTTGGGAGGACTACCTACACCCTAATAACACTCTAGCGGTAGACTGCACAGGAGGAGGCAATCAAAAACTTAACCACACTCATTACACAGCTTTACAGGTTAAAAACGCCATTGTAGACCAACAGCGCTTTAAACTAGGTCAGAGGTCTAGCGTTGATCCTAAAAATCCAGATGTGCTGATCAATGTCCATATCTATCAAGACCACTGTATTTTAAGTCTAGATAGTTCAGGAGCAAGTCTCCATCGGCGAGGGTATCGCCAAGCTATGGGATTAGCGCCGCTTAAGGAAACTCTAGCCGCAGCACTACTTGATATGGCAGAGTGGAACCCAAGTCTACCGTTTTTAGATCCTTTATGTGGTTCTGGAACTTTACCTCTAGAAGCTGGGTTAAAAGCCTTAAATATTGCGCCTGGTTTGTTACGGGAAAAATTTGGCTTTCAGAACTTCCCCGATTTTGACGCGCAATTATGGCAAAAGTTACTAACAGAAGCTCAAGACAGTAGAATACCTCAACTTAAAGCACTTATTTGTGGAAGCGATCGCGATTCTAATGTATTGAACCAGGCGCGGAGTAATGCTGAAAAATGTGGTATATACGATCAAATCAAGTTTACTCAAACTGAATTATCTCAGCTTGAAGCTCCGAGCGATCGCGGAGTTCTGATTTGTAATCCACCTTACGGTGAGCGTTTGGGAGATGCAACAGAACTGGGTGCGCTTTATAAAACTCTCGGCGATATTTTCAAACAACGCTTCAAAGGTTGGACTGCATTTATTTTGACAGGGAATAAAGAGTTAGGTAAGAAAGTAGGACTCAAAGCATCTCGCCGTATGCCCGTATATAATGGCTCTTTAGCGTGTACTTTGCTCAAATACGAATTGTATTAAAATTAGGCAGTTTTAGTTGCTTCCAATTTTCTCTACTATCTTCCATTAAATTTTTTCTTTTCTTTGCGTCCTTTGTGTTTTAGCGGTTCGTTAAATAATCCCAAATCAAATTCCTTTGCTATCAATAATTAAATTTAGCACCGCGAACTTTTAAATTTCTACGTTGCTCATGAGTTAACCCAATTCCTGTACCAAAGTTACATTGCTCTACTAATGCACCTAACCATATAGTTTCATTGAGAATCGCACCTTGAAGCTCTGCGTTTCGTAGGTCTGCTTTAGTAAAATTAGCAAATATTAAATCTGCATTTATTAAACTACTTCCGCTTAAATTTACGTTTGATAAATCACCACGAATTAGATTTACACCATTTAAATTTAATTCAGATAAATCTGCTCCTTTAAGATTAGGAAATTTAACTCGACTTGGATTGCTGAGGAAATGCATGACACAGTTTATATTTGCCTCATTCAACCGTATTTGAGTTAAAAAATCAGCGTAACGCGCTATCCCTAGTTGCTTGAGTAACACTAGACGTTGTTGAGGGTTTTGTTTTAAAAACTCAGTACAAGTAAAATAAAGTTCTTGAGGTGGTGAATTCAGCATGATTATCAAACTACTGCTTCTTAGTTTAGAAATAACACTAAGACAAGTTTATAGGGAAGCAGAATTGATTTAGCATGGTTGGTGATGCTTTAACTGCCTAATATCAGCCATTACCCCAATTCCTTAGCCTATAGAGTATTATTAGTAATTTTAGAGCATAGGGAAGCAGAATTGATTTAGCATGGTTGGTGATGCTTTAACTGCCTAATATCAGCCATTACCCCAATTCCTTAGCCTATAGAGTATTATTAGTAATTTTAGAGCATAGTTTTTAACTATTTAAGTTTATCTCCTAATTTTTTCAAAAAGTCAACCGCCAAAGGTTCTAATTGTCTTTGTTTCACATTTTCAAAGATACCATCACTAAGATCAATATCAACAAAGGAAACACTACCATCAAAGTTATGTACCTTTAACCCGACAATTTCTTCATGCTTTCCTGGAATTTCATTTTTAAGTAACTTCCGATTCTTTTTAGCCTCTATCTCATGGATAAATAAAGCCACATCACTTTCTTCAACTGGTTCGCTTGCAGTTCCCGCTACTTTATCTTTATCAAAGGAAATAAGCGCTGTTAAATTGAATAAATTAGACTTCTTAATAATTGTTTGAATTTCTTTTCTTGTAGGTTTAACTCCACCACCAATCTTATCTAGCAACTCAGGTACTAAAGGTAGTGGTACAGCATCCTTAGTATCTGAAATATCAGGCGCGATTAATAAAGAAGGTTGATCCCATATTTTACTAGCCGCTTCTAGTAAAACTATATATTTACAACCAAGACTATGACCAACCCAAAAGCGAGGTAAACCTTGATGAGAATCGGCTATGTGTTTAAAAACATCATCTCTTTCTGCTAATAAAGTCTCAGCAATATATTGATGATCAAGACCAAACCTGAAAGGTAAAGCGATAATAGTATAGCCTGCTTCGTACAAACTTCGGAGAAAATAATCGTAGGAAACAATTGGTACAGAGCCAAAAAGCGCTCCTCCTATAAATTCAACAATTCCAATTGGCTCTGAATGTATGGCAATCCAACTATGAGCAATGGGTTTAAATATTGTACTCATGGCTATATATTCCTACTGATTTGGTTTAATTAGACAAAATGAGGTCAAGTAGTTACTTTCAAAAAATAAGCCTCACTATAAGCTTATTAATGTAGTGAAGCTTACGTCCTAAAATTCTATTAAACTACTTAGATTTTACGAGTACGAAAGCTTAAACAAAGAGCCACCTCTAGCAGTAGGAAGTGAATAAACAATTTGATCAAGTTGAGGATCGTCAGCTTCTAAATCTTTAAAGAATGTCCCTCGGTGTTCCGGCGTTAACAGAAGTCGGGCTGCATTTTTCCCTTTTACAAGCATAGACAAAGATATTTCAACATATCCGCGAACCTCAAAGTCTTTGTTATCTAATAGTTGTGGGTTCGTGATAAAATCTGGCTGCAAAATGAATAAGCCTGTATCATTAGCTGGAACAGTCAACGTATATCGTACTTTTCCATCAAGCAAATCTGGCTTACCTTTAATTACCAAATTCGTTTCTTTCACGTCAAGTAAACCGATAGTTTCATCAAGGCTTATAGATGGTGTAAGGGCTGTAAATGCAAGAGACACTGTTACTTTAAAGTCGTTAAGATTAGCAATAGTTAAAAAGTAACCTTGGATGACTGTGCGACCCAGCTTTTGAATTTTAGCTAGTACATCATCAGGTGGCGCACTAGGTAGTGGCTCATTAGGTAGTGGCTCAATCTGATCCGGATTTGGTAGTTGGGATTTGACGAGAATTTCAAAAGTAGAAACTAGCATTCGTATTACCTCGCGGTAGCGTGACTTGTTGTAGATACCGCGCTACCTCCTGAAAATCCGGAATTTCATTACAAAAGTTTACATTGTTTTTTTAGCTTTTCTTGAAACAAATTATCTTGAGTTTTATATAGGCAATTATCTACAAACTTTTGCTAGTAGCCTAAGTAAATTCACTAGGAATAACTTACTGTCCTGGATAAAATCAATACTTAAGTTAGCTTCAAGTTGGGTTAATTACTTTACTAAGCTTTAACGATCGCGCCAAAATCTGCCAAGACACGCGCATGATTACGTAATAAGCCTAATAAATTTAAACGATTACGCCGAATATCGAGATCAGCATCCATTACTAAAACACTTTCAGAGCCATCAAAAAAGCTGCTAACTGTAGGAGCAATTTGACTGAGTGCTTCCACCAGTTGCTGATAGTTGCGGTGTTGTTGCGCCGCTTCAGTCTGCGGTACTAGCTGCACCAAAGCATCATAAAAAGCTTGTTCTGATGACTTTTGGAATAGTTCTGGATCTACTAAACCTTCAGGATTCAACTGAGTAGTGTCTAAGTCGCCTTGTGCTGCAAGACGGGTAGAACGGTTGACGGTTTCGTAGATTTTATCTAGAGTACCGTTAGTGCGGATTGTTTGTAGGAATAAAGCGCGATCGCGTACATCCAATAAATCCTTTAACGCCCGTTCAGAATATTCTGCGTCATCTCCCAAAACGGCATTTACTAAGTCATAGTCAATTGCTCGATCTTCTTGTAACTGACTGCGAATTCTTTGCAAGAAAAATTCTTTTAATTGTTGTAACAGTTCCTGTAAATTAGTCTTTGGATGAGAGGTAACAAAATCTGCGGCTATTTGCTCTAGTAAAGAGTGTAAATTAATTGCTAATTCTTTTTTTTGTGTCCAAGTAATATTAATAACGGCATTTGCACCACGACGTAAAGCAAAAGGATCGGAAGAACCCGTAGGTAACATTCCCAATCCAAAGATACTTACTAATGTATCAAGCCGATCAGCTAAACCGACAACTTGACCAACTAAATTACTGGGTAAGCGATCACCTGCGCCGCGTGGTAAATAATGCTCCTCAATTGCTGTTGCTACTATCTCGAGTTTCCCACTTGCTAAAGCATATTTATGTCCCATTACTCCTTGCAACTCAGGAAATTCGTAAACCATTTGAGTAACAAGATCGGCTTTACACAATGAAGCTGCTTCGTTTACATCTGAAAGGCAAAAAAACAATTCATGCTCATTCCAGTTACGTTTTTCTCCCAACTGGTAAGTAATTTGTTGAGCAATCTTGACTATTCGATCTACCTTGGCACGTACTGAACCTAAATCTTCTTGGAAAGTTACTTTTTCTAATTGCGGTAAATAGCTTTCTAAAGGCTTTGCCAAGTCAGCTTTGTAGAAAAACTGAGCATCGGCTAACCGAGCGCGAATCACTCTTTCATTGCCAGCCGCAATTATATTTGATTTAGCTGGATCGCCATTGGAAACTGTGATGAAATACGGTAATAAAGTATTAGTAGCATCAGTTTGATTTGTAGATAAATGGTCACTACCCGCTTTAAATATCGGAAAATAGCGCTGGTGAGTCACCATTACAGTTGTAATTACTTCTGGCGGTAAACTCAAGAATTCTGGGTCAAATTTCCCGACAACAGCTGAAGGCCATTCTACAAGGTTCGTAACTTCTGCTAGCAATTCTGGATATATAGCTACATCGCCTGCTAATTGTTGAGCGGTTGATTTTACTTGCTCTTGAATTCTAGCTTGACGCTGATCTGGCTCTACTTCAATAAAAGCAGAGCGGAGATTTGTAACATAATCGTCTGGCTGAGAAATTGTGACAGGTTCTGGGTGTAAAACTCGATGTCCTAGAGATATGCGATCGCTCTTAATCGTTTCTGAACCATTTACTATTTCAATTGGGAGTACCGCTTGATCTAATAAAGCTATCAACCAAGCGATTGGGCGGGAAAATTTGAGTTCGCCGTCTCCCCAACGCATCAACCGTTTACCTTCTAATCCTAAAATCCACTGCGGAACAAGTTGAGTTAAAATTTCAGCCGTTGAACGACCAGAAATGCTTACTTTTACAAAGACAAACTCACCTTTATCGGTAGGGCGAATTTCAAGGTTGTCTAGTTCTACACCCTGCTTTCTCGCAAAGCCTTCAGCTGCTTTTGTCGGTTTACCATCTTTAAACGCTGCTTGTGCGGGTGGTCCTTTAATTTCTTCAACTCTATCTGGTTGCTTGATTGGCAAACCTTTAATTAATACCGCTAGCCGTCGCGGTGTGCCATAAATTGTAATTTCCTCTGTAGTTAAGGAATATTCCTGGAGGCTTTTCGGAATACGCGATCGCCACTGCTGAATCGCATCATCTACAAAGCTTGCTGGTAATTCTTCTGTTCCAACTTCCAATAAGAATGAAGACATATAAAACTATCGAGTTAGGTAATACGCGAATATAAGTAATTGAGCTAGTACAGACAAGAAATATTCATCAGTCCGTATGGTTGCAAGCAGCCTAGTTAGAACAGTTTAGCGTGTCGTTGGAACAGTCCGAGGTGGAATTGTAGTCAAACCTATATACAAGTTTCGTTACTAGCTAAAATGACTGCGTGGAAAGCCTTGATCGCCCTCTTGACCATAGCTGCTATAGCGACAATTTATCTACCTGCGTTTCCTGCTGCTAAAACTCCTAGTACCACACCTTTAATTGTCCAAGCTAAACCACCTAGCCAACTGTTACGCACACTTTCAGGTCATGCTGGCCCTGTTTGGGCGATCGCTCTTAGCCGCAATGGAGAAACGCTTGTTAGTGCCAGTCTTGATCAAACGATTAATTTGTGGAATCTGAAAACAGGTTACATTGCCGCTAGTTTTAATGGCCATACAGGTAGTGTAAGTTCGGTTGCTATCAGTCCCGATGGCCAAACTGTTGTAAGTGGCAGTGAAGATAAAACAATTAAGTTATGGGATGTCAAAACAAAAGAATTACGCCGTACTTTAACAGGGCATACATATCCTGTTAGTGCTGTAGTTATCAGCCCTGATGGCCAAATTATTGCTAGGGCGTATCTGCAAAGTCTGGATATAGCGGAATGAGCTATTGCAACCAGATGAGAATCGCTGCAATCATCAGCATTGCTAAGTAATTTTCGGCTCGTTTTTCATAACGAGTAGCGACCCGACGA
>JAHHHE010000123.1 GCA_019359535.1 Gloeocapsa sp. UFS-A4-WI-NPMV-4B04 | reverse complement strand
AAACTCGTATTTTTCAGTTCATTGATTACTTCAATTGCACGATGGCGAAACCATTTCGATGGACGTATAAAGGGAAGGTTCTGAACATCTAAAAACGATATGTAAACTTACGCCTCAGCCTACTAGTGATAGCCGCAAGCTTGCAGGGAAAGCTAATGGTTACTGATATATCCTGTATTTTACACAGGCACTAACACCGCACAAACAAAGCACGATATACGGGTTCTCCCCTCGACAGCGTTGATGTCTCTCGTTCAGTAGGAACTGGTAGCGGATTTTCTGTTAACCACTCTTTACCCTGTCTTTGAAAGGCTGCATTAGAGTTGAAGCGATCGCACATTTCCACAGCCAGCGCCTCAATATCCGACTGGATAAATACAACGCCACCAATACTTAGATAACTTGCTAATTCTGCTACTAATTGAGGCTGTACTAGCCGCCGTTTAGCGTGGCGAGTTTTGAACCAAGGATCGGGAAACTGAATTGTTACACGCTGTAACGTTCCCACAGGAAGCGAACTAAGCAGGGAGTTCAACGAATTATTTACATTGCAAAACAGATAGTGCAGATTTGTGAGTCCTAACTGATTCTGCCAAGTATTCGCTTCCTCCACTAGAGGTTCCCGAATTTCTAACCCTAAAAAATTCCAATTTGGTTCTAGAGTAGCTATATTCAACAAAAATCGCCCTTTACCGCAGCCAATGTCTAAATGTAGAGGCTGTGTCGGCGCAGCATAAATTTTCTCCCAGTTAAGCGGATTTGCTGGTGTCTGATACTTCTTACTAAGTGGGTTAACGTGGTTGCGGACTCGGACAACTGCCAAGATTATCTCCTTTTTAACAATTAGCGCTGCAACTGGTGGCTTTATCAATGGATAGTTGAAAATTGATAATTGACAATTAATTAATTTGGTATAAAGTCAATTTCACTTGCTGTTATTAATGGACGAGTATTCTGACAAAAAACAGCCCTCTTCCGGCGGAAGTGTGAGGTAATTATCAATTATCCATTATTAATTATCAATTATTGAATAAAGTAGCAATCCAGAACCGGAGTTATACTACCTTGGGGATCAGTTCAATCACATATCCGAAATTAATTCAATTAGCGACATGAGTCTGAATTTTCGCTTTGCCATAGTGAGTGACTTACACATTGCGCTTCCCCACACAATTTGGAATCATCCAACTCGGTTTCATCTAGTAGAAGTTAGTATTCCGGCGCTAGAAATTGTTTTAGAACATTTAACACAACTGAATCTTGATTTTCTGCTCATCCCAGGAGACTTAACGCAGCACGGAGAACCAGATAACCATGCCTGGTTGCAAGAACGCTTACAAAAGCTACCTTTTCCAGCTTACGTTATTCCTGGTAATCATGATGTGCCTAACTTGTTATCTAATGAACAATCGATCGCTTTAGCAGATTTCCCCAACTACTATGGCAAATTTGGCTATGACGAGCCACAACTTTATTACACTCGTGAAGTATTGCCTGGAGTACGAATAATTGGGCTAAATTCCAACTCTTTTGATCAACAAGGGCAACAGATAGGACGTTTGGATGATACTCAGCTAGAATGGCTGAGAGGAGTTCTGGCAACGACAGATGATTTAGTTTTGGTCATGGTGCATCACAATGTTGTGGAACACTTACCCAATCAGTCGCGCCATGTCCTAGGGCGGCGGTATATGTTGGAGAATGCACCGGATCTATTACATCTGCTGCGTGAATTTGGAGTACAGCTAGTATTTACGGGACATTTGCACGTTCAGGACATTGCTTACTGCGATCGCATTTACGATATCACCACTGGTTCTTTAGTCAGCTATCCTCATCCTTACCGAGTATTGCAGTTTGAGCAAGATCAGCATGGTAGGAAGTGGTTACAAATTGAGTCTCATCGCGTTCAATCAGTACCCGACTGGCCAACACTCCAGCAGACATCACGGCAGTGGATGGGCGATCGCAGTGTCCCCTTTATGCTCAAACTTCTGATGCAGCCACCCTTAAACCTACCCCAAGATGAAGCAGAGAAGCTAGCTCCTAGTTTACGCGACTTCTGGGCTGATATTGCCAGGGGTGACGCTTTATTTGACTTTCCCGACTTTCCCCACCGCGCCCGTCGCTATTTTGAAAAATATAGTGCGATCGCGGCTAGTGGCAACCCTGCCTTGATTGACAACAACACAACGCTATTACTCTAGTTACAAGCATCAGAGATAAAGGACAATGGATTTACTGGCTACTAGATTCATTGCCTTTTGTAATTACCTCAGTTTGTACCTTCGTTATCCCTTTTTCAGTAAATCCTAACTGTTGAGCTGCGGCACGCGACAAGTCAATAATCGGCTGATCTGAACTTTGTGGCGGGGCAATTCGGTCAATAATACGTACCTCAACTGTACGCTTATTTTCAGGATTAGTAACGCGCACGACTGTACCCATGGGATATGAAGCGTGGGCTGCCACTAACTGGCTTTGGTCATAAATTTCACCGTTTGCCGTTTTCTGTCCTTCAAGTTCTTCACTAATAAAGGCAGCAGATCCAGTCTGTGTTTCTTTTGCTTGCGTCTGTGCTGGTGCTTGTGTTACAGGTGGAGTAACTTCAGGCGGTGTCACCTGTGGGGAATTCTGCGCGGTAGGAGGACTATTCGACTGTGGCGTACAGCTCATTATTGTGGCAGTTAGACCAACAAATATAACCATTCCAGCGAACGGGTGTAAAGACGAAAAGGATTTTAGGTAACGTAAAGGCTGCATAAATATTAATTCCTATTTTTACGGCTGACGACAGATGCCAAAAACAGATGTATAACCGTGTACAAAAGTGCTACCACCAACAGGGCCAATTTCACCACCGCAGAAGAAGCCCCCCAAAGGAATATCGTTTAGGTAGCGGCTAAATAGCCCAGAATCAAAATTTGGCTGTCCATAGAGTCCTTCTCCTCGCCCTACACAGGAAAACATCAACGCACCAGCAGCAGGGGGGTGGGACTGAGTTTGCTTTTGATAACGTTCCAGCAGCCATTCTAGGTCTTCTGCTGATGTTTGGGCATCTCTGAGGTGAAACTGAATGCGTTGACCAGGGCGGATGCGATCGCCGAGTGCAATCGCTCCTACTTTGGGATCTACCCCTAGTAGGTTGCGGATTAAAAAGTCTCCTTGCTCTAAACTCTGCTTAAATTCATTTCGTACCACACCGATAAATAAAGAATGTTCCGCCAATTGGCGATCTGCATCACTAAGACTATTAATCAAATCCCGTAGCACTTCTAAGGGCGGCTGATCGTCTAGTTCCAGCAAAACATTTCGTTCTCCTTTGGTGACTATGTAAGGCTTGCCAATCGGTCGGCATCCTTGCGCCACAATTGTTTCTAAAACAATATTCCCACTCAAAGCCACACCAACTGTCCCTGAACGGTAAAGTCTATTGTTACAAAATAAGCCAGCACGACCAGGCATTGGGCTACCGCTAGCCTGTCCTCCCACTGTCACCGAGCCCGGATAAGCAAAATCTAATCCTTGCACTAAGTCATTGATCCCCGACGAAAAAGGCTCCGACAGTAAGATAAACTGCGGTTGCTCATCTGGTGAGATATCGAGTAATTCAACCCAGGCATCAGGTGAACTATCTGGATCTGGCAATTCTTCTGCTACAACGTGAAAAGCTTGAACTTTGACATCTGGAAGGTGCGCCAAACTGAGACTTAAAGCTGGTGAATCTTCCAGCTCTTGCATCTGTCCTCGCTGAGTCATCCCAATAATCCCACCACCACTACAGCCGATTAGCACCGTTGTTTCTGGCAGGCGTTCTTGAAGCAAGGGCAGTAACCGAGGATACTCACTTGCAAAAGCAGACGAAATGAATACTAACCCCAAATTTGCTGGTGCTTGTAACGATGAGGAAGCGCGTTCTACTACATCTGTGACGGCTGCTTCTAAAGAAGAACGGGTTGACAGGGCGTTTGCCCACTGCATTTGTGCCATGAGTTCTACCATCTCTGCCCTTTGACAATTAAGTTTTATTCTATTGTTGATGTGGCCTTTACCCAAATACATCTCACTAAGAGAGGACAAAGGGATGAGGAGTAAGGCATGAAATAGGGCGGATTTATTGGAAATGTGGAAATCCTTGTGAGCTATGTTTCTTTTTGTATCCTTTCCCCTACTTTCAGTCGTTGAGTTAGCAATTCTCTCTTTTGTGTGATGATTTCCGAATTATTAAGACATAAAATTTAATCTAGGATTAACACGCCATTGTTTGTCTGAATCACAAGTAGTAAAATTGGCGCTTACATACACAGTTGTTAACTTTCAGATCAAAACTGAATTTATTTGTGTTAAATCTGAGCGGGAGCAACGCTGCTACATTCTCTAGTCAAAAGCGATAGTGTGTTGGTAGCAGAAGAAAAGCGATTTGACCGTTAAAGGTTTCCTATACTGAAAAAAGAAGATTGAGATAACACAACGATTATGAGCAACATCCAAGAACAAATCGAAAAGGAAAGAGAAGAGGCCCGCGCTGTCTGTGACATCAAAGGTGATACCTCAGGTGATTGTGCAGCAGCTTGGGACGCTGTAGAAGAACTGCAAGCCGAAGCTTCCCACAAGCGTCAAGTTAAACCAAAAAATTCCTTAGAGCAGTATTGTGATGACAATCCTGATGCTGCTGAGTGCCGTCTGTACGAGGAATAATGATTAAGTCGGTGAGTTTTTAGATTAGCTACCGACGATCGCAAGCACCCAGGATATCTTAAGAGATGTCTTTGTGTGCTTGCTTTTTTATGAGTAGTGTAGAAGCTAATTCCAAGGTAAGGAACTTGACATCCTCCCCAGCTATAGCGGCGTGGGGATTCCTAAGAATCACTTGCTTAGGTTTCTGAATCACTCGCAACTGCCTCCACATCCATTGAAGATTTGGTCTGATGAGAGGCTCCACAAACTTTACGACTGCGTGTCCCGCAGCAACTTGAACACAAACAAAAATTTATCTGTTTTTTGCAACTCAAGGATGTCACTGAGCTTTGCCGAAGTGATGAATTTACATTGCAAGAGCGTTTATTCCCCAATAAAGCCGTTTATCTGCGGCGACACTCAATAAGAGCGTTCTTTGTCGTTAGCCTGTCCGTGTCAAGGGCAACGCCTGGAGCGCTCAACCGAACGGTTGGGTGGGTCAGCGACCACTTATAAGTATAACACGATACATGAATATAATTAATATTCTGTGCGCTTCACTGCTCACCGTCTTATATCCCCTGCAAGACACGGCGAGGGGTTTTACGACGTTTTGCGATAAGCTAGAGATTTTCAGCATTTAGCTACATAATGTTTCATTCTGGGCGATCGCCATATATAAGCTATGCAAAATGAAGTTTGGTTTCGGCCGTTAGTTTGGATGGACTATCGGCTAGCGGTATTATTTACCGTAATTTTGCCTTTAATTCTCCTAATTTGGGCATTTGTCCAAAAAGCAGAGGCGATGCAACGTCTATTAACGATTTATTGGCGAGTATCAAGTTTACTTGCGATCGCTATTTACTTGTTGATTGCGGCACTGCCAGTAGGCTTTATTGCGGGGATAATGGCTCGCATCTTGATTCCGGTTGCGCTGTGGTTTTGGGTAGACCTAAACGAAGAAATTGAAGATCAACCGCAATACGCTTTAAAATTTGCTTTTAACTCTTGGCGTTGGGCAATTAGCGTATACACTTTATTAGGCGCGATTGCTCAACTACCCGTTTTACAGTGTGCTGTCTCTAGAAATGCTGCTGCTGATTCCTTGTGTCGCACCTGGAGAGAACCACCAATACTCTTCAAAGAGTATTTCCATCCAAACACAACCCTTCAGTATCTAGGCTTTATCGGCATCGTTGGCTTGATAGCTTATCTGATTTGCTTAATTTATTTTGTTTTCATCAAACTAGGTAAGCAAGGACGCACTGCAATTCCCCACTAACTAGATGAACAATTCAGTTGCCCAGCGTTTGGAACAATATACTGCAAAGCGATCGCGGGAAGTTTTGCTTGTAACAGTCGACATTAACGGAGAGCAAGACCAAATTGCGATCTTTAAAGGCTTTTCCAGTTCTTTAATGCGCCCAACGGCTTTTGATCCAGATGTACCAGTTTTAAGCGATCGCGCCAAAATTATTTCAATTGACCGCGTAGCTAGTCCCTACGATCCCCAGTCACCTCGTTATATCCAGCAAGGACTCACGTGGGAAACTATGCAACCCCTACTATCAGAGATTGGGGTTTAGCTTAATTGCTGCAACGAGTAGGAAAATTATCACCTACTCCTTTTTTTATTGATAAAAACTTGCGTTGATAATTATTTCTACTCCTTCCGCTACTTGGCAGTACACCAATAACGCTGGCACGATCTCTAGCTATAGAGATTATTAACAGCAAAATAAATTTATTTAGTCCAAGTTTAGATGAAGTTTTAAGTAATGTAAGAAAATGTTATTCTCCAAGCGTGATGTGTTGTGTGTGGAGTATATAAGTTATGGTCACGTCTCCTACTGGAATTCAAAGTGTCACGTCGCAAGCTGCTACTCGGTCTTTAATCCCTATGCCTTCTGCTGAGTCGGTGAAATCTGATGGCATAAATAAGTCAGCTAAAAGTGTTACGCAGTTGACAGAAACACCGTTATTTGGCACAGATGGTATTCGCGGACAAGTGGGAGAGTTATTGAATGCACCCTTGGCGTTGCAAGTAGGCTTTTGGGCAGGTAGTGTGTTGCGGATGAAGTCTGCCACGCTAGGGCCAATCATTGTGGGACAAGACTCCAGAAACTCCAGCGATATGTTGGCAATGGCCCTTTCCTCTGGTTTGACAGCAGCAGGGTTAGAAGTTTGGTATTTGGGTTTATGCCCCACACCTTGCGTCGCTCATCTCACAAGTATTAGTAATGCAGTCGGCGGGGTAATGATCTCTGCTAGCCATAATCCACCAGAGGATAATGGCATCAAAATTTTTGGAGCAAATGGAACTAAGTTACCGCAGTCATGGCAAGAAGAAATTGAAGTTGGAGTGCGATCGCAAGTTACATCTTTAGTTTCTCAGACTGGATGGGGGCGGCACTACTTCCGGCCAGAGTTAGTCCAAAATTATGCTGATTCGCTTAAAAAAACGCTGCTAGGTGCAACCAATCTTGAGGGAATGCGAATTGTGCTTGATTTGGCTTGGGGGGCGGCTGTTGGGTTAGCACCAGCAGTATTTACCGAGATGGGAGCAGAGGTAATTTGCTTACACGATCAAGCTGATGGCGATCGCATTAATGTTAATTGTGGTTCAACTCACCTTGGTTCTCTCCAAGCTGCTGTACAACAGCACTCGGCTGATTTAGGATTTGCCTTTGATGGTGATGCTGATCGCGTTTTAGCGGTCGATAATCAAGGCAGAATTGTTGATGGCGATTATATTCTCTATCTTTGGGGACTCTCGCTGCAAAAAAACCAGCAGTTGCCTGATAACTTAATTGTATCTACGGTAATGGCTAACCTTGGTTTTGAACGTGCTTGGGAAAAACTTGGTGGTAAGCTAATTCGTACTTGTGTGGGCGATCAGTACGTTCAAGCAGAAATGTTACGCACTGGGGCAATGTTGGGCGGTGAACAATCAGGACATATCCTCTGCCGCCACTACGGTTTGACTGGCGATGGTATCTTAACAGCATTACACTTAGCGGCTTTGGTAAAACAAGCGGGTGTAAGTTTGTCGGAACTAATGAATCAAAGCTTTACTACTTACCCTCAATTGCTCAGGAATGTGCGAGTTGAAGATCGCGATCGCCGTCTCAATTGGCAAGAATGTGTTGCTGTTCAACAAGCGATCGCCCACGCCGAAGCAGTAATGGGCGATCAAGGAAGAATTCTAGTTCGTGCTTCTGGTACTGAACCACTGATCCGAGTTATGGTGGAAGCCGCAAGTTCTGATTTAACTAATTATTGGACAGAACAATTAGTTTTAGCAGTGCAACTACATTTAGGCTGTTGAATCGCCTTTACCCCCCAATATTCGGGGGGTATGCAATGGATAAAAGGTATTATTAAGCACGTCTATTGTAGTTTGTTTTCCATTGCTCCAGTTCGGAAATAGAGATTGATTCTGTGACTACATTTATAGCTTCTGTACGCTCACTTAATGTAGGATCTGTTGTAAAAATGGCACATTCTATTTGCTGAATTGGGATATTATAATATTCGCTTAGTTTATTTTGCCAGGAAAAAACTTGCTCAAATACCTTTTTCCTATGTTGAGTTCTTCGTGCTATTACTGTTTTTCCTGTTTCTTCTGTATCAATAAACTTAGTTTCAATCAAAAATAAGTTATTTTGATTCGTCAAATAGATAAAGTCGCACTTCCCTAAATTTGTATGGTTTTTTACTAAGGCTTGCTCAAACAAAAGCAGTTCTGTACATAAAGGAAACAAGTTTTTGATGTTGAGAAAAAGATATGCTTGTAATAGAAGTTCTCGATCATAAGGAAAACCAACAACACCCTCGAAAAATCTTTTAATGTTCGCTTGTGTTTGTGGTTGAATTTGTTTGCAAGCTGAAATAAATTTATTAATATTATTTTCAGACACTTAATTTAATTTTGATATAACTAACTATAATATTGCTGCTAATTATTTAAAAATTGCTTAGTGTAATCACTTAACTTTTGAGTTACTAAAAGCATATTTTAAAAATGAGTTCAGGATATAAGCTGATAAGATATACCACTACGGCTTCAATGTTTGGACACGCACTCTAGCATTTGCACATCGATTAGTAGAGTTAGTACCTGGTTCCGGGACTTTTTATAAAGAAATGGCACAGAGGTTATCCATGCTTGAGAACAAGAACTAGAGGTGCGAGTAGCAAACAACCTTGTAAAGTTTCATCTGCTCAGAAAAGTCGGTAATCCTTTGAACCTTCAAAGCAACAAATCGTGCTGCCAACAAAGGGTGTGAGAAAAAGTTATCATTGCAGGAGCATGACTGACCTGCACTAAATAGAACGTGGGTTTATGAACAAAGAAGCTCGGTGATCGCACTTGTATTCCCTGGAACATTCATCGCAACTTCCCACAACTATTGCCGAGAGCATTGCTCAAATCAAAACCTTTGCGTTGCAAGAATTTGAGCGAGAAATCGTGCAGAAGCAGCTTTACTATCACACCCGCGATCATGTAAACAATGTGCAGCGACGGGCAAACCAGATTTTTCAGGTAGTTTGTCCCTATTGGACTGTACCGAATGAGAAAACCACGCTCGACATTTCGCGGATGAAATTGCTGCTTGATCTTTGTGCCATTGCCCATGACATGGTTCAGGTGTTTGTGGTCCAAACCCAAGCCCATACTCCTAGAGCGCGACAGCCGGGAGTAAGTGAAATGGCAACCATTGATCGCTTGCTGGATTATATTAATCAGTTGAACCAGCAATTCCAAAAACACGCGCCTACAAGTCCGGCAAGATTAACGGATCAGGATATAAGTATCATTCGAGATGCGATCGCGGCAACAATTTGTGCCTATGACCACATCGAGCAAGCGATTTATCAACCTGATCTTTATCACCCGCATAAATCATTATCGCCCGTCGCTCGCATTCTTGCCCTGGCGGATATTGGGGCATTGGGCATAGACGGAGTAGAGGTTTACCACCAAGAAGGAAGCTTGCTTGTTTTAGAAGAGAACCTCGATTTGATTCCACTTATTTTAGATGGAACGATTTACTCTTTAGGTTCAAACAATTCTGAGCTTTATCAAAATATCCAGAAACGTTTACTCAATCGGTGTCGTTTTCAAGTCAACTTTGCTAAGAGTCGGTTTGCCAGGTTGGAGCGTGAAATTGCCGACTTTCCCGACGATGCGATTTCAACGCTTACAAACGAAGTGTTTAAGCACCTAAATCCGACAACAATTCAAGAAGTTGAAGCGAAAACACCAACTCATGAAAACACAACTCTTGAAGAGCTACTTCAGTTTTTTGAGTTTGAGCGATATCTCAAAAAACACTAAAACAATGGCAACTTCAAGACGACTGTAAAAGATTCTTCAGTTCTTGCTCTCGATGATTGAGCCGTTCTGCCAACAAATTTACAATAAACCGATGGATATTGGATGCCAGCAAGGGGTCTGATGCTTCAATCTGCTCAAACGCTTGGGTAGGCAGGAAATACACAGTGCTTGGTTTGTCAGCAACGACAGATGCCATTCGCTGCGTTTTGCGGTAAAGACCCATTTCGCCGATTGTATTACCAACAGTATAGGTACGAATGCGCTTGGTCTGCCCCTCGCCTATTTCTAGCACAACACTTACTTGTCCTGAACCGACAAAATATAAACCATCAAACGAATCGCCTTGCCGAAATAGATGTTCCTCAGAGGCAAGTTGACGAACTTCGAGACAGTTCATTAGGCGCTCGACTTGTTTTGGATCGGCGAAGTCTGCTTCCAGGTGTTCGTGCAGACTTCGCTCTGCTGACTGACTTAGATTACTCCCTTGCAGAATTTGGTGTTCGCACCACTCCAGCCCCCGATCCAAGTCGGCAAAAACATCACAGAACGGATCGTCTGCTTCTAGACACTCGCCCTGTTTCAACATTTGCATCGCTTCGGGTGACAAATAAGTAAATAGCAAGTGAACCTGCTTTTGCGTTGCGACTTGCTTCAGCTTGGCAAAACTAAGGACGGCTGAGGCATCAAGTCCGCTCACCAAACGAAAGTCTAGAATTACAAATCTAACTTCTTTCGTAGTGGGATTGTCGATGCGATCGCGAATTTGGTTGAGTAAGAGTCGGCACAAATTTTCACTTCCAGCTGCCCTTGACGCTCTCCGTCGTGCGGACTTTGCTAGTCGAGATTTCTGGGGAACCTTACGCATTTCCGCTATCACGAATTGATAAAATTGTCAATATTGAAAAGTCCCAAATCGCTGTTATAGAAAATCGTCAATACTTCACCCTAGACCAGAAAAACATCGGACTGATTCCGGCGGCTCAGGTACTCAACTTGCCGCATACCTTAACCTCTGATCCGCTTTGGGTTGTGATCGTGAGTGACTCATCTGACACCTATGGACTCGTCGTCGATCGCTGCTTAGGAGAACGGGAGCTAGTTGTGCGACCTCTAGATTCTCGTTTGGGCAAAGTGCAAGATATCAGTGCTGCTGCGCTGATGGGCGATGGTTCGCTGGTTTTGATTGTAGATGTGTTTGACCTGGTACGATCAGTAAATCATCTTCTCAAGACTGCACGGTTAGCTAAAGTCGGCGAAAATGAAGCAATTGTCCAAGGCAACGCTTCCCCAAGTGGCCACAAACGAGTGCTAGTGGTCGATGATTCGATCACGGTGCGGGAAGTGGAACGCAAGCTGCTACAGAACCGAGGCTATACAGTTGAAGTTGCCGTAGATGGAATGGAGGGCTGGAACGCGATTCGGTCTCAGCCTTATGATCTAGTGATTAGCGATATAGATATGCCCCGCATGAATGGAATTGAACTGATTAAACAAATTAAAAGTCATCCGCGCCTAAATTCAGTTCCGGTAATTGTCGTGTCTTACCGCGATCGCGAGTCAGATCGTATTCAAGGCTTGGAAGCTGGCGCAGATTATTATTTAACCAAGAGTAGCTTTCATGACGACACCTTAATCGAAGCTGTCGTGGATTTGATTGGTGAGTAATATTAAATGAAAATCGCAATTGTCAACGACATGGTAATCGCCGTCGAAGCCCTGCGACGAGTTCTGTTGACTGTCCCAGAATACCAAGTTGCTTGGATTGCAGCTAATGGTGCAGAAGCGGTTGCTAAATGCGCCAAAGATACCCCAGATTTGATCTTGATGGATTTGCTTATGCCCGTGATGGATGGGGTTGAGGCAACGCGTCAGATTATGAAACAGTCCCCTTGTGCGATTGTGATCGTCACCGCCAATGTCGGACAGAATACCGCAAAAGTATTTGAAGCAATGAGTTGTGGTGCGCTAGATGCGGTCAACACGCCGATTTTAGGTAGCCAGGGAAAACCAGAACCTTCCCAAGCCGCCTTGCTGGGAAAAATTGCCACGATCGCGAAATTAATCGGTAAGTCCACTCAAGGCTCAAACAATAAATCTCAAACCTCAAATCTCAAACCTCAAATCTCCTGCGATACCGCACTTCCTCCCCTCGTCACAATCGGTTCCTCTACAGGCGGGCCTAAAGCACTAGCCACCATTCTCTCTCGCTTACCAGCAAACTTTGGAGCGGCGATCGCAATTGTTCAGCACGTTGATGCTCAGTTCGCTGTTGGCATGATCGACTGGCTGAACAACCTCACGCCGCTAACCGTGAAGAAAGCATCAGTAGGCGATCGCCTAGAAAAAGGAATTGTCTCGGTTGCTTGCACAAACGATCACCTCTGTCTGCAATCCAACCACACGCTCAATTACACTAAAGATCCGATCGACTATCCTTACCGCCCCTCGATCGATGTGTTTTTTAAAAGTGTCGCTCAATACTGGACACCCAGAGGAACTGCCATCTTGCTTACGGGCATGGGACGAGACGGTGCAGAAGGACTCAAAATGCTCCGAAGTCACGGCTGGCACACAATTGCCCAAGATCAAGCAAGCTGCGTCGTTTACGGAATGCCCAGAGCCGCCGTTGAGCTAAACGCCGCCGTTGAGGTTCTCAACCCAGACGCGATCATAATATCGCTGCTCCAGCGCTCAGTCGTCAGTTATTAGTCATCCCTCATTCCTGCCACAATGGACGATCCCATCAGCGTTCTTCTAATTGACGATCAATCCATCATTGGTGAAGCAGTGCGGCGGATGCTAGCTGCTGAAGAGGACATTGTGTTTCACTAGTGTAGCGACCCGATTCAAGCATTTATTGTCGCCAAAGAATGTCACCCGACGGTCATTCTGCAAGATTTGGTGATGCCGCAGATGGATGGATTGCTGCTGGTACGATTTCTGCGATCGCGCGATGCACCCACGAGTCAGATTCCGCTGATCGTGCTGTCGAGCAAAGAAGAACCGCTTGTCAAAGCTCAAGCATTTGAACTAGGTGCGAATGACTACCTAGTAAAGTTGCCTGATCGCGTTGAATTAATTGCCCGTATCCGCTACCACTCTAGTGCCTATACAAACCTACTCAAGCGCCAGGAAGCAGAAGCGCTGTTGCGAGACGAAAACTTGCGCCAGGCGTTGTACATCCAGCAGGTTGACAAATTGACCCATGCTGCCAATGCCTTTGAACAAGATACGTTCCAGCCAGAAAGCCTGAGCGACGTTGTTGAGCGTAAGGACGAGTTGGGACAACTAGCACGGGTTTTTACTCATATGCTCAAAACGGTTAAAGCCCGCGAAAAAGAATTGTTAGATGCCAACGCTCAAAACCGTGAATTGAAAGATTCCTATGCCCGATTTTTTCCTTCGGAATATCTGCAATTTCTCCGCAAAGATAGTGTCACCGAAGTACAACTCGGTGATTACGTCAGCAAAACAATGGCAGTTATGTTCAGCGATATTCGCTCCTTCACTACCTTCTCAGAAAGCATGACTCCTCAAGAAAACTTTAACTTCGTCAATGCCTACCTGAAAAGAGTTAGTCCAGAGATTCGTAATCACTATGGCATTATTGTCAAATTCCTGGGAGATGGCATGATGGCGGTATTTCCAGAAGGCGCTGATGATGCGGTGAAAGCGGGCATTGCCAAGCAGAAACGGGTGCAGGAGTACAACGCGGAGCGCCAAACTAGAGGTAACTTGCCCCTCCAAGTGGGCATCGGAATTCATGTCGGACGCATGATGCTGGGAATGGTTGGAGAAGATAACCGGATTCAAGGAGATGCTTATTCTGATAATGTCAATCTGACTGCACGACTAGAAGGCTTAACCAAGTTTTATGGGGTTTCAATGCTAATCTCAGGTCAAACGTTAGAGCATCTGAGCAATCCGGATCAATATCAAATTCGCTTCTTGGATCGGGCGATCGTTAAGGGGCGAAACGAAGCGATCGCAGTCTATGAAGTTTTAGATGCTGAAAGCGAGGAAATCTGCCACCTCAAACAGCAAACTCAGGTTAATTTTGAACAAGGAATAAGCTTTTACCGCGCTCGCGCCCTCAGCGATGCCAAAGCCTGTTTTGAGCGCGTATTAACCGTTAATTCCTTAGATAAAACAGCAAAACTTTACCTAGAGCGAGTCGAACGGTTGCTAGAGCATGGTGTACCTGAAAACTGGAATGAGGCTTGGACATTCAGCGAGAAATAAATCAGTGCATTTTAATGACCAAAGAGGCAGGGGAGCATTCTTAGCGGAGGAGAGTGTAGATAAAAACTTGGCTCAATAGGCGTTTCGGGGAGGTGAGCTAAGAGAAGAAGCTAAAATGCTTGGCTCTATAGCTGTTTCAGGGAGGTAAAACGAATCGAAAGATATTGCTAGGATACCAGCAGGAATACATGATACAGCCTCAAATGAACATCAACTTGACCACCTTGATTGATGATGCCAAATGTTACCAAATCGTTCGCGTTCGCTCGATGGTGTAATAGTGTATGCTGCCCTCGTTGCCAGAGTCAGGAGGTCATTAAACGAGGTAAGGATGATACTCAAGCGCATCGCCAACGCTACCAGTGCAAAGGGTGCAGTTTTCACGCCTGATGATTTGACAAGCACCGTTTTTGCCAACCATCATCAACCGTTACCCAAGTGGATTGGGTGCTTGTATTTGATGGGATTAAACCTGTCGAGTGAACAGATCGCTCAGGAATTGGACTTGGACAAAGATGATGTTTATGCGATGACGATGCAATTGCGGCAGGGCATCGTGGAGCACAAGCCAGAGGTGCAATTGTCTGGGGAAGTAGAGTGCGATGAGGTGTACATCACCGCAGGACATAAAGGGCAAGCTGAGGTGGTGAAAAAAACGGGCGCTGTGGGCGGCGACACAAGCTCAAAGGGATTCGGGGTCGTGGCACCCTCCAAAAGGAGAAACCTCCAATCTTCGGCATGATTGAACGGGGAGGAACCGTCGTGATTCGAATGCTGGAGAATGTACAGCAAAGAACCATTCAACCCCTGATTAAAAGCACGATTAAGTCAGGAAGTTTGATTTATACCGATGAGTATGCCATTTACGATGCACTACCGCAGTGGGGCTATGACCACAAGAGTGTCTGTCATGGAGCAGGTGAGTATGCTCGTGACGAGGACGGAGATGGTTTTTATGAAATCCATGTCACTTGCGTTGGAAGGATTTTGGTCATTGTTGCGCTCTTGGTTGCGTCCGCATCGAGGTATTTCACAGGAGAAGTTACCACTCTACCTGGGCTTTTTCGAGTTTGTTCACAATGCCAAAAAACGAGGTAAAGCCCTGCTAGGAGCGCTGTTGGCAACTCTACTATCGACCTCCCCGAAACAGCTATAGAGCCAAAAACTTTTTCTTATCCCTCTGCTTCTTGAATCAAACTCTTTATAGTTAAATTACTGAGATAATGGTCTAACACTAATGTTTCAATTTTTGCACAGCGCGATCGCACTTGCAGCTAGTCAAAAAATCGCTATTGATCGCTGACTGCCAAACCCCACCCCGTTAAAACCTAAAATTTTGTTGCCAACAGCCAAAGCCCGATTGGAGAACCGGAGTTTTATGGCATGATCGCAAAGTAGACTAACTAAGAGATTTTTGAGCATAGGAAACAGGTTATGGCTCTGCGACTAGGTGATACAGTACCCAACTTTAAGCAAGCTTCTACCGGAGGCGAGATCGATTTTTACGAATGGGCAGGTGACAGCTGGGTTGTGCTGTTCTCTCACCCGAAGGACTTTACCCCAGTTTGCACCACCGAATTAGGCGAAGTTGCTCGTCTGAAGCCAGAATTTGATCAGCGCAATGTCAAGGCGCTAGCTTTAAGTGTTGATGACGTGGAATCTCACAATGGCTGGGTTGGTGATATTGAAGAAACTCAAGGCGTTGGTCTTAATTACCCGATTTTGGCAGATCCTGATAAAAAGGTTTCTGACCTTTACGACATGATTCACCCCAATGCCAACAACACTTTAACAGTGCGATCGGTATTTATCATTGACCCCAACAAAAAACTGCGGCTGACGTTTACTTATCCTGCTAGCACTGGGCGCAACTTTGATGAAATATTGCGAGTAATTGATTCTCTGCAATTAACTGATAACTACAGTGTGGCAACTCCCGCTAACTGGACAGAAGGCGAGGACTGCGTGATTGTACCTTCAATCAAAGACCCAGAAGAATTAAAGCAGAAATTCCCCAAAGGTTACACAGAACTCAAGCCTTATCTGCGGATGACTCCGCAACCGGATAAGTAAGGGTACTGCTGCATCCAGACGTAAATCGCGGCTATACACACTCAAGTTTGTATAGCCGCGATTTCTAATTTCAGGAAAAAGACATAAGCGATCGCCCAAGGCAGGCATCACTTAGTTTGGTTTAGGATCTAATAGCTAATAGCAAAGCCTCAACATAGGCAACTTGAGGACATAATCATGCTTTTTGATCCTTTGATTGTGCGAATTCCGCCATCAATGCAAATGACAGACGATCAGTTTTTTGAGTTCTGTCAAATTAACAGCGATTTACGCATTGAGCGGAATAAGTTTAGAGAAATATCAATTATGCCCCCTACTGGTTCAGAAACGGGTAATCGAGATGCCAGGATAATTCAACAGTTGATGAACTGGGCAGATGAAGACTCAACAGGACTTGCTTTTTCTTCCAGCACTGGATTTACTTTATCAACAGGTGCAGAAAGATCGCCTGATGCTTCCTGGATCAAACTAGAACGGTGGAATGCTTTATCACCAGAACAACAACAAAAGTTTGCCCCCATCTGTCCAGATTTTGTAGTTGAACTTAGGTCACCCTCTGATAACCTCAGACTCTTACAAGAAAAAATGGCAGAATACCTCAGGGAACCAGGAGTACAGCTAGGCTGGCTGATTGATCGTAAGCATTGCCGAGTATATATCTATCGTCCTGGAATGCCGGAGGAGTGTCTAGAAAATCCTAACTCTGTAAGTGGCAAAGGAGTGTTACCTGGGTTTGTCCTGAATATGAGTAAGATTTGGTAAAAGGCTTAGGGAATTTAAACAGAGCGATCGCCTAACTGTTAATCTTGCCTTGAGGTTATTAATATTAACGGGACTTAAACAAAGCAGGAGAGCAAAAAAGACTATAATACTTAGATAGCATAGCTTTCACGTTGAAAGAAGCTCATGAAAGAAACCACCCCTGCCGCCATGCCTCCATGCTATGAAAGAT
>JAHHHE010000122.1 GCA_019359535.1 Gloeocapsa sp. UFS-A4-WI-NPMV-4B04 | reverse complement strand
GTTGTAAGAGTTTAGTCAAGAACTTTGAGAGGACTCTCAGCCATGCCACGGTAAAGCTCAATCTGTGTTTCATCAGGCTGATGCTCAAAAGGCTAGCGCACGAATAGATCCCAAATGGATTCTATAGAAGCTGGTGTATTACTCAGACGATTTTAGCAGGGTGAAAACCTTGGAATGCCATATACAAGACCAATGCCTAATATCGGATCGCGTTGCCATGAGCTACGGATTCGGGATACAGATAAAAATTGGCGGCTCATCTACAGAATTGATGACGACGCAATCTTGATTGTTGAGGTGTTCAATCAAGCTACTAGAGCTATCCCCAACAATGTGATTGAGAATTGTAAAAAGCGGTTGAGTAAATACGATATTGATAGTCAGGAATAGTTTTATGGAGCAAGCTAAAAGACAACGTTTACAGGCTAAAGGCTGGAAAGTTGGAACGGTTTCAGAGTTCCTAGAATTGACGCAAGAGGAAAGTGCCTTGATTGAAATTAAATTAGCACTCAGCCGCAGTCTAAAAGAGCGGCGACAAGGACTAATGACACAGGCTGAACTAGCAGATAAAATTCACTCAAGTCAACCACGTATTGCGAAAGCTGAAAACGGTGATTCCTCAGTTTCTATTGAACTGTATGATACGCGCGATGTTGGCTACAGGAGCAACACCCCAAGAGAGCGGACGAGTGATTGCTAATGCAGGGTAAATGCCTTTAACAATGTCGAGTAAGACTAATACTGAAGCCGAAGAATGGCAAATTCAATCTGCTTAAGGGCTAGTATAGGAATCATCTTAATCTTGAGCAAATTATAACTTGGTTGGAGAGGGGCGATCGCGTCACTTTTTATGGTACGAGTATTTGTAAGTTATAAGTAATAATCAAGCAGGAAATGAGTTTTAAAATTTACTATAAATAATTAATTCATTGTAGCTATCATCACATACTACAATTTACTAAATAGTTTTATTAAAGTATTCGAGTTCTTCTTACTCAAAAGCAAGTTGTAAGGAAAATATAAAATATAACGCCAAAATTGAGATGCGAACATAAAGAGAAGTGTAATGCGAGTTACCGCCAATGACTTGTTTGACAGCCCGTTACGGTAGCCACTCAACACTCAACCTCTTTGCAAAAAACGACCTCTGCTTGCTCTTGGATGTTCTCAATCAGTCCGGAAATGCGATACCCTCTACGGTTAAGCAATTTCAACATCGGCAGATTATCGCATTCTGTTGAGGTAAAGAGTTTATCGCCGTCGCAGATGCTTTCAATGTACTCTAGAAGTTCGGTCGCAAAACCTCGCCTACGGAACTTTAGATTGACGCAGAGGAATTGAATGAAAGGCATTAAGTAGAAAGAGTGGTTATAAACGATATAGCCTACGACTTGTTGTTCTTCAACCGCGACAAAGCATTCGCCCCGCTCCACTTCCGCGCTCCGCTCACCAGCGAAGATGTCAAAAGAGTTTATTACCTCTAAGTCACTTAGCGTTGCTTCTCTAATTTTCACTACAGATCCTTACCTTTCCCTGTGTAATTTGATGTATACAATAAATCCCTCAAACTTTTAGTAAGAATAGAGGGATTTAAGAAAGTTGAAGTTTCTACAATTACTTACTCATCGTCACGCCCGTGAACTTGAGAAGGTGGGCTAGTTGCTTCAACTGCGGTAAACGGTTCCAAGATTTTATAGGTATGAGATGAACCTTTAGGAACCATCCAAGAGTCGCCAGCTTCTAGCAAAATCATTTGTCCTTCAATATGTAACTCCGCCTTGCCTTTAATTACATATCCCACTGTTTCATATTCCCTTGCAGTAGCAGGCTTAGGCTCATCTGGTTGCTCATCTTCCCACAGGCGCATTGAGACAGTTTTACCTGTTGCGAGGTATTTTTGACCCATTTGACCTTTCGGCGAATGAGCAGAGTTAACCTTCATTACAGTTGTATCACTCATAATTTACTTCCTTGTTCAAATACTTTACTAGCAGTGGTTTATCCAGGTTATAGCCTTCATTTCCCAGGTATTAGTTCAACTTTGACCCATCCTGGTTGTCGTCGGTCAAATGCTTTGTAAGCTTCAATTGCAGACATCAATGGTTCTTGCTGTGTGAGAATCTTCTGGGGGTCAATAGAACCGCTTTCGACCATATCTACCAGCATGGAATGTATTTACGATTCTTGCAGTTACCCATATTAACTGTCAGGTTCTTGTTCATCGCCATCCCCAAGGGGAAGAATTGATGTTTTGGTGGATAAACGCTGATAATTGACAAAGTTCCAGCCTTTGCTAAGGCTTGGACTGCCCATGTTACTACTTGAGATGGAGCATTACCAAGATGCCAGTTACTCCCTTGGGGATTTGTTTCAGGGGTAATTTGTTGTAATGCTTGCTGAAATTGTTGTGCCTGTGAAGCGGCTGCGCCACTATCAGGTCTGTTTGAATCAACACCAACAGCCTCAATTACCCGCTCAACACTCATGAATAATCCTCTTTTAAGTAGAACTTTGCTGAAAAGTAATTGCACCTTTACTTCAGACGTACCGGACTTGCATCAATTTTGGTACGAAATAAGCTATATGGCTTCTCCCGCAGATCCTTACCGTTGTGAAACATCGGCTGACGGTGTAGCTGATTGGCGATGAAATACAAATAGCCATTTGGGGCGACAGAAAGCGTATCGGGCCACAAGACACGGGGATCGTGAACCAACGTTTCATACATTCCGCTAGCTTGGCGGCGCATAATTGCATTTTGTTCGTAATTCGTTAGATAAACGCGATTTTTAGTGTCAGACTCCAACCCATCGGAACCACCGCCCTTGTCGCCGTGATTTACAACGGTTGCTGCTACTTGTTCAGTAGTTGATTGTTCGTTTGCTAAGGCATCTACACTAACGCTATAGAGATTACGACTCGCTAAAGGACAATAAAATAAGCGATCGCCGTCTGCACTAATAGCAATCCCATCAGCCCCAATTTTGATTGAACTCGGCCGCTGATTAGGCATTCGATTCATTATCGGTTGTCCTTCTACAGTAGCCAGCAAATTAGGTACTGCTTTAGTTGAAGGATGATCGTTTAATTTTCGCCAGCTTCTACCAGATTCTAGATCAACAACAATAATCCCATTTGGGCCTTTATCAGAGGAATCGGTAATAAAAGCCATCCCGCCTTTACCGCGTCGCAAGTCAAATCTGATGTCATTCAAATACGTTGTTTTTAAGACAACATCTTGAGGAAACAGGATTTTTTTAAAGATGCGATTTTGCTTCAAGTCAACGCCAATTAATTTTGGTCCGCCGGGGGATGTGGGCCCGAATTTAATACTCCCTGTATCTAAAATCCAGAGTCTATCTTGCGGGTCAGTTACCACACTCTGCACAGAAATAAAAGATTCAGCTGGCTGATTGTAATTGGGGCGGTTAATTTGGGCATTGGGATAAGCTACAGTTCGACCGTTTTTTACTTCGGCAACTGTGTAGTCTACTTTATCCCCCCAGCGCGGAAAATTGACAAAAATTCGCCCACTTTGAGAGACGGTAACACCTGTAGGCATGGGGCCAGTGAAAGAGGCGACTGATTCAATGCTGCCGACTGTTTTTTCTGTTGGTAAAGCGTAGGCAGTAGACGTAAAAGGTATGGTGCATAAAAGGCAGAATAATGTAAGCGATCGCTTGTGCTTTGTCTTCAAATGCTTCACAGTTTCAACACGACCTTAATACAGTTGTCTTATTTACAGTTAAAAATCTACAGCTTTTTGAACCCCAAACAAAACAACCCCCATCAAATTAAAAAGGGGGTCAGAGGAACAACGAATAAGTTAATAAATTTGGATTATCTACTAACCTATCCCTAGTTCCTAGCTTTGTGGTTTCAGTACAACTTTGATGCAGTTGTCTTTTTTATGCTTAAAGATTTCGTAGGCGTGTGGTGCTTCCTCTAATTTCAGGCGATGAGTAATGACGTAAGATGGATCAATTTCGCCATTTTGGATGCGTTCAAGTAACGGGCGGAAATAGCGATGAACGTGCGTTTGTCCCGTTTTCATGGTTAAGCCTTTGTTCATGAAAGCACCCATCGGCACCTTGTCTATGAAGCCAGTGTAAACACCAGGCACTGATACAGTGCCACCTTTGCGACAGGCAACGATCGCTTGCCTTAGGGCAGTAGGTCTATCTGTTTCCAGGCGTAGTGCTTGCTTTGCCTGGTCGTAGAACCCTTCTAAACCTGTGCCGTGTGCTTCCATTCCCACAGCATCCATACAAGAATCAGGGCCGCGTCCCCCAGTCATTTCTTTGAGGGCTTCACCTGCATCTACTTCTTCATAGTTAATCACTTCTGCCTTACTTTGTTCTTGAGCCATTTTCAGACGTTCAGGAACTCGATCAATGGCAATTACTCGCTCTGCACCTAGCATATAGGCACTTTTAATGCCGAACTGTCCGACTGGGCCGCAACCCCAAACAGCAACAGTATCTCCAGGCTTAATATCGCAGTTTTCCGCCGCCATATATCCGGTGGGCAAAATATCTGTGAGAAACAAAACTTGATCGTCTGTTAGTCCATCAGGAATCTTGAACAAACCGACATCGGCAAAGGGAACACGGGCATATTCAGCTTGACCGCCAGCGTAACCACCCGTCAAATGGGAGTAGCCGAAAAGACCAGATGGGGAATAACCCATGATTTTTTCTACCATCCAAGCGTTGGGGTTGGAGTTATCGCACAGCGACCATAAATCGCGGTTGCAGAAAAAACATGATCCGCAGGAAATTGTAAAAGGGACGACAACGCGATCGCCTATTTTGACATTCTTAACAGCGCTACCCAATTCGACAACCTCTCCCATGAATTCATGTCCGAGAATGTCGCCTGACTTCATCGTTGGGTTATAGCCGTCATAAAGATGTAAATCAGAACCACAAATCGCGGTTGACGTAATCTTAATAATTGCATCACGTGGGTTGATAATTTTAGGATCGGGTACTGTATCGACCCGTACATCGTTAGTGCCGTGCCAGCAAACTGCTTTCATAAGGAATTAGTGAGTAGTGAGTAGTGAGTAGTGGAGAGTGAGTAGTGAGTAGTGAAAGAAAACATAACAAGTAGCAGTTCTTTATTCACTGATCACTGATTACTTAATTACTATTCACTCTTCAAGGTTTGAGTACAACCTTGACGCAGTTGTCTTCTTTCTGCTGAAAAATCTTGTAGGCGTGGGGCGCTTGTTCTAATGGTAATTGGTGGGTAACAACAAAAGATGGATCGAGTTGTTCAGTTAAAATCAGATCCAGTAACTTGTGCATATACTTCTGACCGTGCATTTGCCCTGCTCTCATGGTCAAGCCCTTATTCATGAGCGCACCAAATGGCATTTTGTCTACGAAGCCGCCATAAACACCCATAACTGAGAGTGTGCCGCCTTTACGACAAGCGACCATCATTTCTCGTAAAACGTGAGGACGGTCTGTTTCTAGTTTTAACTTTTGTTTTGTTTGGTCATAAAAGTCTTCAAAGCCCACGCCATGCGCTTCTAGTCCTACTGCGTCAAGACAGCAATCTGGGCCGCGTCCGCCCGTCATTTCCTTAAGTGCATCGCCAGCACTAACTTCCTCGTAGTTAATAACGTCGGCTTTGGCATATTTTCTGGCCATTTCCAAGCGTTCGGGAAAGCGGTCAATGGCAATAACGCGCTCTGCACCCATCATGTAGGCGCTGATCATGGCAAATATACCGACAGCACCGCAACCCCAAACAGCTACAGTATCTCCTGGTTGAATGTCGCATAGTTCCGCGCCCATGTACCCAGTGGGAATAGCATCGGAAATAAATAATAGTTTCTCATCTGGGATGTCTTTGGGAACTTTGACGACACCAACATCTGCAAAAGGCACACGCACGTATTCTGCTTGAGCGCCTGCATAGCCGCCTAATAAGTGGGAGTAGCCGTAGATTGCCGATGTGATACTACCCCACAGCTTTTCCTGCATCCAGCCGTTCGGGTTCGAGTTATCACAAAGCGACCACATATCACGTTGGCAGTAGTGGCAGTTACCACAGCCGATTGTAGAAGGAACGACGACGCGATCGCCTACCTTTAAATTATTTACTGAGCTACCAACTTCGACAATTTCCCCCATGAATTCGTGACCAATAATGTCACCTTTTTGGACTGTGGGAATATAGCCGCCGTAAATATGCAGATCAGAGCCACAAATCGCTGTTGATGTAACTTTAAGAATTGCATCGCGCGGGTTGAGAATCTTCGGATCTGGCACTGTATCTACTTGCACTTTATTAGCGCCTTGCCAGCAAACAGCTTTCATAAAAAATTAGGGGATTAGGGATTAGGGGTTAGGGGACAAGAAAATATTAATTACTAGCCACTAACTATTAACTACCTTTCGGTTGACCTTCTGTAGTGGCAATTTCGCCTGCTTCCATCAGCATTTTGAAGCGGCGCAGCTCGTCGCCGATTTGTTGTTCTGGTTCTTCACCAAAAAGTTTGGCTATAGCCGATGTAACTGCACCACCAGGGGGGGCATATTCCATCACTACTTTGACTTCTGTACCGCGATCGCCTGGTGCTTTCTTAAACCGCACAAACCCGGAGTTATCAACATCTGCACCTTCAACTGAAGCCCAGGAAATAAACTCATTTTCCCTTTCTTCAATAATGTCTGCATCCCATTCAACGGTTGCACCCATCGGCGCATTTGCTACCCAGTGCGATCGCTTGTCATCAATTACCGTTACTGACTTTAGATGCTTCATGAAGTGGGGCAAATTATCTAATTTGCGCCAGAAGCGGTAAAGTTCATCGGCTGGTTTATTAATCGTTACAGTTTTTTCAACTTTGATTGTTTTATCCATGCCTAGTGCTTCCCCAATACCGCCTTTATCAGTAGCAGCTTTATAAGCTAGAGTACCGCCCGCGATCGCTGTTAAAGCACCACGTAGAGAGCGCTGTCTTAGCCCCATTAGCACCATTGCACCGCCACCGATTAGCGATGCCCAACGTCCTGTTTCATTGCCTTCGTCTTGATTTTGCTTATCTTGTGGTGTTAATGTCATGCTTACTCTCCTGATTTTTTTAGCTTTAATCTTTGCGCCTTTTGTGCCTAACGGCTTACGTCTTTGCTATCGCTGAAGCGGTTGATTTAAAAAATTACATTGTCACGACAGCACCCTTCGTTAGTACAGGCATCTTTATCCTGCCTGCTTTTCGCTGCTTGCCGCAAAAAGTTCTTCATAATCATCTGAGAAATTGGCCCGCACGTCTGCAAATTCACCCGGCGTGACTGCTTGTTGAAGTACAGTAAATACCGCTTTGGCATGATTCGCGGCGACACTCGGTTCTACACCTTCTTTCTCACTTACACGCTGACAAAATTCATCAAATTTGAAGTATGCACCATCTTCTCCTTCTCGCCCATGCAGATACTGTCCTAATTCTTTTGGCAACTGTGCTGCTAGTTGGCTTGCTTCATTACCAACAATCCGTTCTTTGATTGTTTCTAACGTCGCCTGTGTAGCACGTTCGGCATCTTCGCGGGAATTCAGTTGAGCCTCTTGTTGAACGTGCTTAATAAACTCGTCGTACTTCACTTACCATCTCCTAAGTTAAAACCGCTATTTGTAACCAGTAGCATTCAAGCGGTTTATTACCGCACCAGTGCTAAATGTGATTTTGTGCTTGGGGCGAGTAAGAGCAAGCCCCCGATCAGCGCTCTTGGTGGTTGGAGTGCGATCTCGCGCTAAGAACGCTTATTACAGAGTATTTAGCCGAACCACAGCTTCTCTTCAGTCCAAAGGGATAAATTCAATTACTTTCTACTATTAGGAATACATCTATGGGAATAAATCGGCTTTAAAGCAAAGCGCTAATGTGGAAAAGCGTAAAAAGTAGGAATTATGGCACAAGACGAATTAGCAGCAAATAGCAATTCCGAGTCAGCGAATACGTCGCAATCTGAGGATTTGCCGCAGGAAATTACTGAATCTTACGGAACTGGCGTTCATGAGCCATCAGAGCTTAACATCGGCGAAGGACCTATGCTGAATGAATTAGCCGAATATACAATAAATACGCCGGGACTAACTGCTGCGGATGAAGATGCGGTTTGGGGAGAAGTCGCTACAGCAGATATTGATCAAGTTGGTGCTAGCCCAGTGCTAACTGGTGGTGACATTGATGCAGCTTGGGATCAGGCTGCTACAGTAGGTGACGAAGCTGTAGGCGGAACAGTCGCTACTCCAGACCAAAATATTGTTGATGAACTTGGCGCTGCTGTTGGACTAGAAATGGACGATCATGCTTTCCTACGCACAAATGAAATTTTAGAGGAGCGCGATGATCAGCGCTGGGATTTAGATCCCATGTCGTCAGAAGATTATGAAGAGCGCCGAGATTAATAAAAAGCGTTTGTTAGTTCAGAATTGCTTGGATTTAACTGCAAGTTAAACCTGCTTCTAATTTGGCAGCTTCTACATTCAAATATCTCAAGCTGCCATCTATATAAGATGGTAAATTTTTACATACTTAATATTATTTTTATCCAGTATTTATAGCTTACTATTTGAAGATTTTGTCAAGCATGAAGACTGCTTTTTATCAATCTTTCTGTAGTGAAGTTTACATAACTCTGTCTTCAGTAGGTTTCATTGAGTTTCAGCACTTTGATAACTTTACAGTTACTAAGTTTCCTAATTTATAGTGGAAACTGCTGTTGTTAATCTATTTGGAGATAAATATGGCATTTACTCAAAGTAACGATGATAATCTAGCCCAATCTGTTAAAGCTATGCAAGCCTTAGATGTTGACGACCAACTGGCTTTGTTTTACTTTATTTACAAGGAAATGGGCGGTTCAGTCACACCAGCAGCACCTGGAGCAAGCACTGTAGGTACTGATATAGCTGAAGGTTTGTATAATCAAGTTAAAGATTTATCTCATGAAGAACAATTACAAGTTCAGCGTGATTTGATTAACAAAGCAGATACCCAATATACCCGAATGTATGGGTCAATGAGCGACACCACAAAGCTACTATTTTGGTATCGTCTGTCACAAGGTATGGATAGCGCTACTATCATTCCTATGCCTTCAGACTATAAGCTTTCTGCCCAATCAGAAGAATTATTGAACACAGTTAAGGGATTGGGATATGAGCAGCAAATCACTCTTTTCCGTGACTATGTATCACCAATGGGTGCTGAACCAAAACAAGGCGCTGACATCTAAGATTTGAGTAATTAATGCCACGAATACAGCTTATTAATGGCAACTCAAAATATGCTGTCTCATGTTGATTTTACCTTGCTAAAGAATTAACAAAGCTTGTAAACTAACATGAGGCTGCATTTTATTTCTTGTAAAGGAGTTAGGGAATATATTTTGTTGCCTTAACCCCTAATCACTTTTTGTAATTTATTTATCGGTGCTTAATATGACATCTACTAGCATGGATGCCCAAAATGAATCTGTCGCAACTTTTAAAAGCTTACCTGTTGACGAGCAGTTAGCAGCGCTAGCGTTAATTTACACTGAAGTTTCTGGTTCAATTACATCAGCAACTCTTAAGAGAACTTCTCCAGAAGTTGCTATACAAGAAGTGCATCAAATTGAGCATATGTCTCAGCAAGAACAGCTGTTAACATTACGTGATTTGCTTACAGGAGCCGGAAGTTCTCCAATAACACTTGAATATCAGTCTTTGGATACTAACACAAGGTTATCTATGTGGTATCAATTAGCGCAAAAAATGGGAAGTGCAATCGCCACCATTCCAAATACTTATACTGTTTCTTCTCAATTAGCAGAATTCTTAAACTCTCTCAAATCAATGGATTTTGAGCATTTAGTTTCTTTTTTGAGTAGTGTAGTGTGATAAAAAATTACCTGTGTTACCAATTACGTCTTAGGGTTAGTGAATTAATCCCAAATATTATACTAAATTTGAATAAAGACCTGCTTGAAATAAGACCGCAAGTCTTTAAACATTATATTTGCAAGTTTTAATAGTTAATTTCTATTAATCTTGCGAAGGCTTTTAGTTGCTGTTGTCTGTAGCTCAGGCAGAAATTGTTATTCACTTTTAGGAGATTTATATGTTTGATACTGGTAATCTTGAACCTGTGGCGCAAGCTTTAGAAGCTCTTAATAAGTTATCTATTGACGATCGCCTAACAGCGATGGCTTTAATCTACAAAGATGTGTCTGGTTCTATTTCAGCAGATGCAGTAGGTACACCTTCATCACAAGTTTCTGGGATAATATCAAAAATTGAGCAAAAGCCGCAAGATAGACAGATAGATGCTCTACGGGATATACTCACAGCAGGCAAGAATGACAAGGGCGAGGAAGCTTTAGATCCTAATCCTAGTAAGGCTCTAACTCAACTTGTTACAGGAGGTAGCGAGGATATTCCTACAGGTGAGTATGGTTCACTTGACACTGAGTCAAAATTAGCCTTTTGGTATCACATAGCTCAGAAGCTAGGTAATAGTATACCTAGTAATATTAGCCCTTCTTCAGAACTAACAGAAGTGTTAAGTACAGTTAAGTCATTTGATGAGGAAAAGCGAATGAGTTTTCTAAAGCGCTTGGTTGGGCAAGTTAAATAATAGGAAGTAACTTTTTGGTAGATCCAAAAACAAGTGCATCAATAATATCGGTACTGAATTAAACTGCATTAAAATTTAAAAAGTCACCATAAAAAATTGCTTATTCCGGTTTTAACTGAATTGGGAATATAAATGTGACTGTAGTGCAGATATATACAGTGCTATGTATAGTAGCGGTGGGGTAATCCTCGCCGCTATTGTTATTATATTATTCATAAAGATTTTCTAAATATAAGCGGGTAAATAGCAATTGGCAAAAGCGATCGCTTTGGAGACAGATATTAGGATGAATCGTGCTTTTATACTAATTACAGCTTGAAACAAGCGAAAAAATTTTGCACTAACTTGTGGTTTTAAGTTGTAATCTGGCTAACTTAAGTTTTATGCTAGGGGTGCTTTTAAACAAGTGAACTAATACAACAAATTTGCTTATTCTGATATTTTCTGGTGAAGTTTTATTATCATATATCCGCTCAAATAAAGTTAAAGTTACATCAATATTAATATTAAAATATAGATTTCTAGTCTGCGCTTACAGATGAAGTGCTAGAGAACATCTTTAGAAAGATAGCACTTGCAAGTGCTAAATTCGCTCTAATCGTGAATTTTTTATTGGATCTAATTCGTGAATATGGGTGACAGAGCGATGCAATCAGCCTAATCGGTTTTGTTTGCTGTAGGCTTTTACATCTGTATTTCCCTACAATGAGCAGGTTATTTTAAACAACTGTTACAACTCAAAATCATGCTTTCAAGCCGCTTTACCGAAGCCCTTACGTATGCCACAAAACTCCACTCAAATCAAGTTCGTAAAGGTTCGGGTGTCCCTTATATTGCTCATTTACTAGGAGTTACCAGTATTGCCTTGGAATATGGGGCAAATGAGGATGAAGCAATCGCCGCCCTCCTTCATGATGCAATTGAAGATCAAGGCGGGGAAGCCACACGCGCAGAAATTCGCCGCCGCTTTGGAGATACAGTGACAGAAATTGTTGATGGTTGTACTGATGCTGAGACAATACCTAAACCGCCTTGGCGGGAACGCAAAGAAGCATACATTGCTCACATTTTCAATGCTTCTTCATCAGAGTTGTTAGTCTCATGTGCGGATAAATTACACAATGCTCGGTCAATTTTAAATGATTATCGCGTATTGGGTGAGGCAGTTTGGGAACGCTTTAAAGGTGGCAAAGAAGGCACTCTTTGGTATTATCGATCGCTTGTAGAGGCATTTCGCCAGACTGGTTCAACTCCTTTACTAGAAGAATTAGAGCGAGTAGTTTTAGAACTTGAACAATTGGTATCTAGAGATGATAGGTGTTAGGTGTTGGATGGTACTCGAAAATCAACACCCAAAACCTAAGACTTAGTACCCATATAATATCTAAGATCCAATTTCTAACACTCAAAACCCAATACCCAGCAATGGCAAATGTTCGTCTAGAAGGCATTAAGCGTAGATTTAACAAAGTTACTGCTATTGAAGATATTAGTTTTGAAGTTCCCGATGGTCAATTTTGGGTATTAGTGGGACCATCCGGTTGTGGCAAATCTACAGTTCTACGGACGATCGCAGGTTTGGAAACGGCAACAGCAGGCAAACTATACATTGGGGATATCTTGGTTAATCATATTCCAGCGCGGCAACGTGATGTGGCGATGGTGTTCCAAAATTATGCCTTGTATCCTCACATGACAGTGGCAGAGAATATTGGCTTTGGGCTACAGATGCGGAAAGTAGATCCTAAAACGATTAAAAATCGGGTAGAGACAGTAGCGCGATCGCTTTCTGTGGATCATCTCTTGGATCGCAAACCTGGACAGCTATCAGGTGGGCAACAACAGCGTGTAGCATTAGGTAGAGCGATCGCCCGTCAACCTCAAGTATTTTTACTCGATGAACCTTTATCTAACTTAGATGCCCAGCTAAGAGACGATACACGGGTAGAATTAAAACAACTGCACCACCAACTAGGCATTACTACTATCTACGTCACGCATGACCAAGTAGAGGCGATGACGTTAGCCGATCAAATTGTAGTCATGAATGCAGGACGAATTCAACAAATTGGCGCTCCCCAAAGCATTTATACTAAACCAGCTAACCGGATGGTTGCTACTTTCTTAGGTAGTCCACCAATGAATATTATCCCTGTCACTTATACTAATATTGGCTTTGCTGTGGGCGATCAATACTTACCTTGTTTTCCAGTAGTTAAAGACAAGCTGCACCCCGTTGAGGGACAAGGCTTCGATCTAGGGATTCGTTCAGAGCATATTGGAATTGTAGGGCAAGCCGATCACCTAATTGTTAAGGTGAAGGTAATTGAGCCTTTAGGGCGCGAGACTTTGATTCGTGCTGATTTACCAAGTTTAGGGGTTCAACTGAATTTTCAGGCAAATTCTGATCTGCATCTAAGTCTAGGCGATCGCGTCTTTCTTCACCTAGACTTAGAGCAGTTATTTGTATTTGACTCTATTACGGGAAATAAGCTTTATCCCTAGCGGCTGATAGCTCCATTTTCAACCATTTGCTTAGTCCCAAATTGTTGTAACTCATTAGGTGCAAATGCGCCATGTTCGGTGATAATTGCTGAAATCAACTCAGCTAGAGTGACATCAAATGCAGGGTTGTAAAACTCTACTCCATCTGGGGTTATTATTGTGTCGCCAACAGCATAAATTTCAGCAGGATCGCGCTCTTCAATCGGAATTTGGCTACCACTTGCTAACTCAAAATCAACTGTTGAAAGCGGTGCAGCGACGAAGAAAGGAATATTATGAGCTTTGGCAACTAAGGCAAGACTGTATGTGCCAATTTTATTAGCAGTGTCGCCATTAGCGGCAATCCGATCAGCGCCCACTACTACGGCATGAATTAAACCGCGCTGCATACAATGAGCCGCCATGCTGTCGGTAATTAGTGTAACTGGGATACCTTCTTGGACACATTCCCAAGCGGTTAGTTTTGCACCTTGTAAGCGCGGACGAGTTTCATCAGCATAAACTCTTCCTAATCGTTGCTCTCGCCACGCAGAGCGGACTACACCAAGAGCTGTGCCGTAGCCAGCTGTTGCCAATGCTCCAGCATTACAATGAGTAAGAATACTCAGTTTATCGGGGTTAGTTGGCAAAACTTCTAACCCGCGATCGCCGATTGCTTGACAAGTTTGCAAATCTTCGGCATTAATCGTCTGAGCTGTGTTTAGCAAGATTTGTTTGAGTTGCTCTATTGAACCAATAGTTTCATAGGCAGTTCTGAGCATCCGCGCGATCGCCCAAAATAAATTAACAGCCGTAGGACGAGTAGAGCGCAACAACTGAGCTACTTGTTCAAACTGAATTAAGAATTCCTCTCGATCTTGTGTCTGAATCTCGCGCGCTCCCAGGTACATTCCATAAGCAGCTGCAACTCCAATCGCTGGAGCTCCCCGAACGATCATAGTTTTAATCGCCTCAGCCATGTCTTCGCAGCGACTAATTTCGACAAATGTGTACTCACTGGGTAAGCGAGTTTGGTCAATTAGTAAAACCGAGTCTTCGTTCCAAATAACGGGATAAACTTGGGTATTCTGGGACATCATAAAAAAATTATAGATACCTGTCTTGATTAAAGTAATTATGTTTTAGTAGGGTGGGCAATGCCCACCCTATCGCTAAGAGTTAACACTTGCTAGCTGCTGGCTAAAAAAAGTATTTAACACTTGTTCTGCCATTTGTGAACTGGTTAAACCCAACGCTGCCTTAGATTGATCCGGTTCAGCATGATCTACTAATAAATCTGGGATACCAAGCCGCTTTACTGGCACGTTAATATTGGCATCCAGCAGCGCTTCAGCAACAGCTGAACCAAAGCCACCTATCAGACAGCCTTCTTCGAGGGTGACAACACGACCAATACGTTGAGCTAGAGGCAAAATCAATTCAGTATCGAGCGGTTTGGCAAATCGAGCATTAATTACACTAGCTTGAATGCCATGTTCACTCAGAATTTCAGCTACCTGCATAGCAGGGTAGACCATTGAGCCAAATCCTACCAAAAGGACATCATCGCCACTGCGGAGAATTTCGCCTTTGCCGATGGCTAGAGCCTCCCAGCCTTCTTCCATTAAAGGAACACCGTAGCCATTACCGCGTGGAAACCGCATTGCAATCGGGCCATCTGTGTGATTTATGCCAGTGACTACCATCTGTTGCAATTCAGCTTCATCTTTAGGAGCCATCAACACCATGTTAGGAATGCAACGTAGATAAGCGATATCATACATTCCCTGGTGAGTAGGGCCATCAGCACCAACAATTCCGGCTCGGTCTAGACAGAAAAAGACGGGTAAGTTTTGGATACAAACATCGTGAATAATCTGGTCGTAGCCGCGTTGCAAAAAGGTAGAATATATCGCTACAACTGGGCGCATTCCTTCACAAGCCAAGCCAGCCGCTAAAGTGACAGCGTGTTGTTCGGCAATGCCTACGTCAATGTATTGCTGGGGTAGTTTGGCCGCAAGTTTGTCTAGACCAGTTCCAGTTGCCATTGCAGCAGTAATGCCAACTATTTTGGGATTATTTTCTGCAAGTTGGACAAGGGCATGAGCGAATACTTTGGAGTATCCAGGGGGCTTTGGTTTATTAGAGGGGGCGGCTTTACCTGTAGTCAGATTAAAGGCGGATTGAGCGTGGTAGCCTACTTGATCTTGTTCGGCGATCGCATACCCCTTGCCTTTAACTGTTACCGCATGAACTAGCACTGGCCCAGTATGCTGATGTGCTTGCTCGAAAGTGGCAATCAGTTCTTCTAAGTTATGACCATCTACTGGGCCCATATAGGTAAAACCCAGTTCTTCAAACACTGCTCCTACTTTTGGCACAGCTAACCGCTTCATTCCTTCTTTCAGCCGTCCTAGTTCTGGAGACAGGGAATCGCCCACAAAGGGGATCTGTTTAACTTGCTCCTTTAAGTTGTCTGAGATGAATTGCACTGGCGGACTCAGGCGCATTTTGTTCAGATGCCGAGAAATTGCGCCAACGTTGGGTGAGATTGACATTTCATTGTCATTTAGCACTACCAACAAATTTGTTTTAGGCAAGTGGCCTGCATGGTTAATTGCTTCTAAAGCCATCCCGCCAGTGAGAGCGCCATCGCCAATCACTGCCACTACTTTAAATTTTTCGCCTTTCAAGTCTCGCGCTAAAGCCATCCCTAATCCGGCGGAAATACTAGTTGAAGCGTGTCCTGCGCCAAAATGGTCAAATTTGCTTTCACACCGCTTAAGATAGCCTGCAACACCGTCTTTTTGCCGCAGTGTGTCAAAGCTACTGTAGCGCCCGGTAATTAGTTTGTGTGGATAAGCTTGATGGCCTACGTCCCAAATCACCTTATCGTGATCTAAGTCCAAGGTCTGGTAAAGCGCTAGCGTCAATTCCACCACACCCAATCCCGGACCCAGATGTCCGCCGCTTGTGGCTACAGTTTCCAAATGCTTTTCCCGAATCTGACGCGCAATTTGCTGTAGTTGGCGAATCGACAAACCGTGCAACTGGTTAGGATGGGTGATTTCACTCAGGTGCATATTGGGGTTACTCTCTGGCTTTCGTCTGTTGATTATCCCACTGAAGACTTCATCTAAATTGTTTGATGGAGTCTTTGAGGCGTTTTTTATTACCTTCCTAACTGTAAAAGATTTCGTGTGAGATGTAAGGGCGAAAGTGCGATTACTATCCAGAAATTCCTACACTACGCTTGTTTTATTTCTTCGGTGAGAGGCTCAAAAGGTTTATCTGTCAGGAACCCAGGTAATTTACTTCTTTTTTGTACTAAATCAAACAAGGGCAGACAACTACGTCTACCCTTCTTTCAGCCTGGGACAATTTCCCCAGAACTATCCTGTTTAATTTAAAGAAGACTCACCTGATGCTTTAGTTTGATCAACAGTATTACTTTTTACCTGTAAGTCTTTCTAAAAAACTTTCTGACTTTTCTTCAACTGATGATGCTCCCTGAGAATTTTCAGGTCTTTTCAGTTTGTCAAGATCAGCAGCACCTTGAATCTCATTAAGACCTTCATTCGCTTTGGCTTGTGTTTCTTCGCGTGAATAGGGGTCTTTTAAAACTGCCTCTTGTGCTTCTCTTTCAATACCTAATAGATTTGACTCACCTTGTGCGGGTGATTTTTGGTTGCCAGTGGGCTGTGGAGTATCGCTGTAGGCAGGAAAGGCATTTGACAGTACTAAAAAGGCGCAAGCGAAGGCAACTAATAATAAGCGAATTGGACGCAGGGCAGACAATTTAGATTTGATAGAGTGCATACCAAGTTTTTCCTGTTTGAAACAATTGATTATTGTTAAGTTTGGTATCAGGATGAGACTAAGCAAAATCCTAAACAATCTTTACTTATACTCTAAATTGTTGATTTATATACATCTATACCAGGATAGATTAAGACGGGTTAGCCGCGAGTAGCTTCGTTTCACTTATTAAGTTTTGAGTGTTGAATTAAACATCTAACTCAAAATTTAAAAGTTCCTTTTTAGTTTGGCTCAATAGGTGTTTCGGGGAGGTAAAGCGAGAAGGAACAGGTTGGTAGAATACTAATAGGGAAACCGACCGCCTGCCACTATGCTCAACCTCAACTTAACTCACCTGATTGATGATGCTAAA
>JAHHHE010000121.1 GCA_019359535.1 Gloeocapsa sp. UFS-A4-WI-NPMV-4B04 | reverse complement strand
ACATGATTCGAGTCGAAGGCGAAAACACTCGTCTGCGGCACTATCTGGCACGGCTGCATCGCAAGACCTTGTGCTATTCCAAGTCAGTTGAGATGCTGAAGCATTCCCTCCGCTTGTTGATCCATTACCTCAAGTTCAGAGATATCCCTGTTCCCGCCTAGTTCATCTCACCATTTACCAACGCCGGCTGGATGTCACAAAGTTGCCAACTTCTGCTTCATTCGACGGTATCCCCTGTAAGGGTTGTTCTAAAGCTGTATCAATTTTTCTGGAGACGGCAACTTCGGCTGCGGTGGCTGGCTCGTCCTGTGACGGTGGCGGTGAAGCTAGATCAATTCCTTTTAAAACGCCAACTTCCCTGGCGGTGGAGGGCGGTTGTAATAACTGTTCGATAGCAGTCTCTATACTTTTTGAAAGTTCAACTTCTGCTACAGGAGATGGTACATCCAAGGGTTGGGGTGAAATCGTTTCAATTTCACCACTTCTTGAAACTTTAACTTCCGCTTGTGTGGTAGACTGCGCTCCCGATAATTGCATCTGGGGCAACAAATTAATTAAAGCACGAGCCAGCCTGGGTTTGAATGATTTACCTTTCTCTTGTAGAGTTTGAAGTAATATCTGGCGCATGAACTCTGGCACATCATCTTCAATTGTGTTGCTGCTGCGATCGCTTCGATTATTACCTAGATTAATGAGCAGAGTATTAATTGCTAATTTGAACGCCTGTTTCGCTGCTAACTTCTTCCACGCATCAGAAAAATTTTCCTTCTGAGGAAGTGTATTTACCATAGCAAGTGGTTCAATATAGGTGTAATTGTACTGATACTCATCTACTAAACTCTGATCCTGTTGCGGAAAGTTTTTGTTTTCCATAATCATCTTTCGTAACTTCTTGCTCAAATTGAAGTTGACTGCTACCAACAGCTTAGTGTTAAGGGTCTTTTCTCAGGCTAAATGAGAAAAATTTTACTCAGGTACAAGTTTTATTCAAAGCCATGACTTTTCTTTCCAAAAACAAAATATTTTTTATAACATTTCTTAATACTTACGTCGGCAAAAGCCCCTAGACTACAGCAATCTAGATAGTTTGTAAGAATTTCGAGGAAGAGAAAGCTAGCAAATCATCCAAAACACTAGCAGTATAAAAACCAGTCTTGGTACGGCAAACAGTAACGCTGATTAATTTACCTGTTAGCGACTGGGACTTATGAAACTTTATCTAACCTAGTTTTGGCAACTTGAAACAGCTGTCCCTAATTTGAATGTTGCCATTAGTAAAGTTTGTTTTATAAGCTTGCTTAGATGAATGCTTCTTGAACTGAGGCAAGCGTTCGACTGCCCTTCGGCAGGCTCAGGAACCGCGCGGACAGTGAGCCCTTCGGCAAGCTCAGGGTAAGACCTGTCGAACTGCACGCCGAAGTCCAAAACGCCTTTTAGCTTTTGGCTTCTTCAAGTCTGCAAAAAAATTTTTATAGGCTATTTCTACTTTGAGCGAGTTTTGCAAAGCAAACTTATCTATCTGTTTTAACCATTCTATTTCTTTAAAAGAGTAAGTTTTTGGCTACAAGCATTGTAGTTGAGAGTAGTTTTATCCGTTGCATAAACTTCCTGGCTCAACGCTAAAAAGCGGTTGTAAATAAACCTCACGCATCCAAATGTCCGATTATTAGAGTGGACTGACTGCGATTTGGAATAAGTGGAACTTTAAACGCTTTCTGGACTTTTAAGATTTTGGTTTTCTATATACCTTTTTACTTGTGCTTCAATATTTTCTGAAATTGTGCTGACAAAATATGACGAGTTCCAAAAGTGTCTGCCCCATAGCTTTGTTATAGAACTAGATACAGTTTACTATTGCAGCCCATAGCCCATTATTAATGAGAAAAAATACCTATACCAACTGGATATTTTATTGTCTTCCCACTGGCTGATGTAAATCAAAGTTTTGCGTAGTTACCTAGAAGAGATAAACGGTACAAATCTCCAAGTATCAAGGTCTTAATCAATCTTAAGAGGCGTATTTATTTTACGTCTTCTAGTTCTTACTGCCAAGTCAAATCAAGGAAATCTGAATGTTTTATCACAAGAAGCCCCTACAGTATTTCACACCACCGCAGAACCCCGATCCGGTCTACGCCAAGAAGATGCAGGAACTAATCGGCGGTTCATTTGGAGAAATGACCGTAATGATGCAGTATCTGTTTCAAGGTTGGAACTGCCGAGGGCCTGCGAAATACCGTGATATGCTGCTGGATATCGGTACTGAAGAAATCGGTCACGTCGAGATGCTAGCCACAATGATCGCTCATCTGCTGGATAAAGCACCAATCAAAATGCAAGAAGATGGTGCAAAAGATCCCGTAGTAGGTGCAGTAATGGGAGGTACTAACCCCCGTGACGTGATTGCGGCGGCGATGAACCCCCAACACGGAATTGTTTCAGGTGGGGGTGCGATGCCAGCTGATAGTGTAGGCTTCCCCTGGAATGGTCGCTTTATCGTTGCCAGTGGTAACTTATTAGCAGACTTCCGCTCTAATCTCCACGCTGAGTCTCAGGGTCTCATCCAGGCTGTAAGGTTGTATGAGATGACAAACGACCCAGGAGTGAAAGACCACCTCAGTTTTATGATTGCCCGCGACACCATGCATCAAAACCAGTGGTTAGCCGCAATTGAAGACCTGCAAAGCGAAGGCTTTGAGGAAATGGTTGTTCCCAAAATTGCATACGAATATGGGAAGAACGAGAATGCCTATCAATTCTGGAACCACTCTGAAGGAGAGGAAAGCGCTCAAGGACGATGGGCAAAAGGCCCCTCAATGGACGGTAGAGGGGAATTTGAATATGTTGCTAATCCTCAGCCGCTAGGCCCAGAACCGCAACCACCGCAGCCAGATCCACGATTGCATGGTACAGCCAAAACACCCCAAGCCAGTCAAAGCGGTGATAAAAACAAACCTAATATTGTTGAGCGCGTAGCTGACGTGATTGACAAAATAACTCCTGGTGGTCAAGAATAACTTGTTCAGATTTTAATAAAGCTTAAGTATTGGAAAAGGCAAAAGGTAATTATCTTTTGCCTTTTCCTTTTTAAGGACGTACAATTCTACGGATTTGCTGAGATTCATCTAAAGTTTTTTCAACGCCATCTTCGGCAATACCCTTAACGTAGTTAATTTTGATTTCCTCTAGCAAATCTACAATTAAAGATTGAATTTCTTGAACGTTATGTTGCTGTTGTACTTCTGCTTCTAAAGTTTTACTAAAGTTTTGGATTAGGCGATTTGACAATTGAGCCGCTACAGGATCTTCTAAAATAGTTGTGAATGTACTATAGAGTGTTTCAGATAAATCTTTAGCTAAATTCTCTGCTAACTGATTAGGTAAATAACCCACACCTGGCACATTTTGAAGTTGTCTGTAAATTGGAGATTGATTAAAAACGGTTTTAATATTGTGATTTAGTAATGCTTCTATATCTGGTTGGATTTTCGGTAAAACTTGATAAACAGTTAGTTGTAATAAGCGAGAAGCGATCGCCTGAACTTCATCAGTATTATTAATATTCACATAAGGGCGGCGTGTTTCAGGTCGAAATAGCCAACGAGCAATATCACCACGCTTAATTGAATCTTGAGCTTGATCGATTAAGCGAATACCAACAATTTCTGTAATTTCTTCGGCAAAATTATTGATAAAATCACGATTGACTTGCGCTCGTACAGCTTCAAGATTTAATAAATTAGCTTTGTAAAGACGAATTATTACTGGAATTATTCTTAGCCATCGCCAGAATGCTAGTAATAAAAAAATGTCGTACCAACGCCGCAGCATTGCTTCTAGCCATGTTAACCCAGTAATTGAACGGCTGATATAGAAACTCCGAATTAAAAATTCTAGACCAAATAAAATAACAAATGGTGAGTCAATTAACCAAAAATTATCAATATATTTACCATTTATTCCAATACTACGATAATAATTAGTTTCAATTAAAGGTTGAATATGAGTATTGAAAAAATTGATTTCTTGTTGCCATCCAACTTGAGATAGATAAGGTTGACTCCAAAAAGTAGCAAAAGCTTCACGCGCAGATTCTTTACCAACGCGATCGCGCATTTGATGTTTGATCTTTTCTAAAGTACCGCTTTTATTTGCAACTGCAAAGGGATTGTCTGCAATCAGTTCGTTACTGAGATTGCCTAATTCCTGTAATGAGTTTTCTACCTGTGGTGTTTGTAAATCTGTTTGGATTAGCTGCTGTTCTATTTCACTGACTTTATTAAGATACCTTTGCGTTTCTCGATGTGGTTTAATGCCTTTAATTGGATCGTATAACTGAGTCAGACTTGGCACTTCTTGAAGATAAAAATCTCGCCAATGTAAATAGCTTAAATCAAATAAAACTAGGCAAAAGTTGACTAAGGCGACGATTGCTAACAATCTGGCAAGCCAGCGCCTTGATGTAGTTGAGGTTTTTGTTGTAGGTAGTTGTTTAAAAGATGACATAGTTATGTAAAGTCAGGTTCTTATCCAAACAGTATGGAAGCAGCTGATAGAATTGACAATTTATATCAAGCAAGTTGACAAGAATTATTAAAACTAATTTTTTTGTTATCCAGATACGGGTAAATCAAGTATAAAATTTTACTATTAGTTCAGCTCGTTGTAGCCCAGAAATCACAAGTCCTCTGTTGACCAGAGTTAGTTATTTAGACTACACAAATTTGTCCTCAAATATGCGGCATCCAAAAAGTAATCAAGCCTATAATATTTGCACTCGCTTTACATATAATTCTGCAACAAGCGATCGCGCTGTTCTCAAAATATGCTATGCCGCGATCACAAACTTGCCCGTTCCGCGATTCCTTGTTTTAGTCTTGCTTCGCTGCTGTCATATTCATGTCACATTTATCAATTAGTATTAGCAAATAACTTATAACTTATTAGCCAAGTAGTTTTCTAATTTAGCAATTATTTATACAGTGCAAGTAAAATTTTTTAGCTTCAGACTTGCGCTAGAGCAAATATAAAGATGAATAATGTTTAAATAACTTAATAAGTGGATGACTCACCTTAGCCCTGCCTCCATCGGAGCAAAATAATGACCATTGACTCCAAGTTCCCCAACAAAGGAACAGCTACGGCAACCGTAAATAGCAGCAATGGGTACAAGCTTCCAGCTAAACAAGAGACACAAGCAAAAAGGAAAATGTTTTGCAGAGGCGTAGGTGCTGTCTTTCTTGGTGTTGCCCTAATGACGGCAGGCTGTGGAAATTTACCCAAGGAAGCGGCTGATGCCCAATCTCAGCAAAAAGCAGCAGGCACTCGTGGGGGTCCAGCTTCAATCGAGGTAGCGATCGCTCGTAATGGCAAGTTACAAGAAGAACCAGAATATACAGGCACTACTGTCCCCCTTCAGGAAGTATCACTACGGGCGCAGGTAGAAGGGCGGGTACTAGCTCTGAATGTTGATGTTGGGGATACTGTTAGAAAAGGTCAGGCGATCGCCCGCATAGATGATGCTCTGCTGAGGACGGCATTGAACGCAGATGTAGCAGAACTAGCGGCTTTAAGAGCAGAAGTAGCACGCGCTCAAAATCAAGTCAGCAATGCTAAAGCCCAGGTAGAACAAGCACGTCTAGAGCTAGGGCAATCACAGTCAGACTCACAGCGACAGCAAAGATTATTTCGCGAAGGAGCGATCGCGGCACAAACGGCAGAACAAACCCGCACAACTGCTCGTACAGCTGCACAGGCACTGCGGGCGGCGACTGAACAAGTCCAAACAGAACAACAAGCTGTTGCTGCGGCTCAAGAGCGTGTCAGCGCTCAACAAGCTGTAGTTGCCCAAGCACAAGAGCAACTATCCTATGCCCAGTTGACATCCCCAATTTCTGGGATAGTGACGCAAAAAATTACCGAAGAAGGCAACCTGGTACAACCTAATGGTGAAGTTCTAAAAATCGGTGACTTTAGCCGTGTACATATAAATGTTGAAGTTTCAGAATTGGCACTCGCAAATCTCCGGGTTGGGCAGTCAGCAGGAGTTCGTTTAGATGCTTTTCCCGATCAGACGTTTCGAGGGCAAGTTACGCGCATTTCCCCAGCCGCAGATCCAACGGCTCGTTTAGTGCCAATTGAGGTAACAATTCCTAATAGCAACGGGCGGATTGGCAGTGGACTTCTGGCGCGGGTAAGCTTTGAGGACGACGCAAGTCGGGCAGTGGTAGTGCCGGAGACAGCCATAGTTAGGGATCAGGGGTCAGGGGTCAGGGGTCAGGGAGCAGGGGAGCAGGGGAGCAGGGGAGCAGGGGAGCAGGGGAGCAGGGGAGCAGGAAAGCAGGGGAATAGAGGAGAAATCTTAAATTCAAAATCTATTCAAAATCAGACTGGAACATTGTTTGTGGTGAATGGGGGAGAAGGGGGAAGTAAGGCAACGGTTACAGCGCGGGCGGTGACTTTGGGGGAACGGGCTAATGGCAATGTGGAAATTTTATCTGGGTTAAAACCAGGTGAACGGTTTGTGGCGCAAAGTGGCAGACCTTTGAAAAATGGGGAAACTGTAGGTATTTCGATTATCTCGGAAACAGCACAAGGGGAGCAACAGTAATGCAGGAGGTCAAGAACACTTCAGGATTTAGTTTTAGTGCGATCGCTATCCGGCAGCACATTGGAACCTTGATGCTGACGCTGGCAGTGATTGTCTTGGGAGTGTTTTTTATCACAACCCTGCAAGTCGATCTCCTGCCATCGATTACTTACCCCCGAATCGGTGTCCGCGTAGACGTACCAGGTATCTCACCCGAAGTCGCAGTTGACGAAGTGACACGACCCTTGGAAGAAGCCTTAGCTGCAACTGAGGGTGTAGTTCAAGTTTATTCCCAGACGCGGGAGGGACAGGTCAGTATCGACCTCTTCTTCCAACCCGGAGGCAATATTGATCAGGCACTAAATGATGCCACTGCTGCTTTTAACCGAGGTCGCGGACAACTACCGGATACGCTAGATATTGCAGAGCCGCGATTGTTTAAAGCCGATCCTTCGCAGTCTCCCATATACGAATTTGGCTTAACCTCACCTGCTTTAGAAGCTGTAGATTTGCGCGTATTTGCCGATGAACAACTCGGACGCGAACTTAGTGTAGTGCCAGGAGTAGCGGCAGTAGATGTATCTGGCGGCGTGGAGGAAGAGGTGCGGATCAACATCGACCTCAATCGCCTGCAAGCCGTAGGTGTAGGGTTAACTGACGTACTGACTGAACTAGAATCACGTAACCAAGATATTTCTGGCGGTCGCATCTTGGGAGAAACTGAACCTCTAACTCGTACTGTAGGACGTTTTCAAAATGCCGAAGAAATCAAAAACCTCTCCTTTGAAGTAAGCCGTGAAGAGACAGGAGTAAGCACTGAATCTGACACCTCATTCCTAACGCCTAGCCGCCGCGTCTACCTGCGAGACTTTGCCGAAGTCATTGATGGCACAGAAGATCAACGAGTATTCGCTTTCCTAAATAAAACACCTGCGGTTAAACTCAGTGTTCAAAAGCAGCCGGACGCTAATACGATCGCAGTTGTAGACGGAGTAAAACAACGAATTGAGGAACTGCGACAATCTGGGGTAATTCCCGCAGACATGAAGTTAACTCGCACCTTAGATGAATCTATATTTATTCGTAATTCATTAACAGATGTTACTAATTCCGCTCTTTCTGGGGCATTGCTAGCGGCGGCGGCTGTGCTGTTATTTTTAGGTTCAGTACGGCAAACACTGATTATTACACTCGCAATTCCTCTGTGTACCTTAGCTGCGATCATTTTGATGAAGCTGTTTGGACTAACTATAAATGTGTTTAGTCTGGCAGGTTTAGCTGTGGGTATTGGTCAGGCAATTGATACATCAGTTGTGATCTTAGAAAACGTTGCCGAACGTGCCGATTTAACTCCAGGTAAAAGCAAGCGCACTCACTTGCCGCAAGCGCAAATGATAGACAGCGCGATCGCATCTTCCCAAGAAGTAGAATCAGCTTTAGTTGCTGCAACAGGAGCCAACTTAGTCTCTGTGCTGCCGTTCCTTTTAGTTGGCGGCTTTATTTCCCTCTTATTTAATGAACTTATTCTCACAATTAGCTTTGCAGTAGCAGCCTCGCTCCTCGTTGCTATTACCATAGTGCCGATGCTTGCTTCTCGACTATTTGCTATTCCCTGGTCAAGTCATGTGAGTGAGTTTTGGCTACTAAAGCAATTTAACCGCTCTTTTGACGATGCCACGCGGGGATACGGTAGATTTTTGACAAAAATTCTGCGTTATCGGTTGATCGTAGTCGCGCTTACTTTTACTCTCTTGGGCGGCGGCAGCTTATTTATGATCGGTCAGATTCCCCAAGAAATTCTCCCCCGCATCAGTACCGGACAAGCTAATTTATTTGCTCAGTTTCCTCCTGGTACTCCTCTAGAAACAAGCCAAAAGGTGATGAGCGCTGTTGATGACATTTTACTTAAGCAGCCAGAGACAGAGTATATTTTCTCAACTGTTGGTGGTTTTCTGTTTGGTAATAGTACAAGTGAAAATCCCCTGCGCGCCAGCAGCAATATCACCCTGAAGCCTAGTAGCGATGTTGAGGCTTATGTTGAAAAGGTAGACCAGGAGTTCAAAAAACTCAACTTAGTCGGAACTATTTTACGCTTAAGACCAGGAGAAGTACGCGGTTTAATTTTGAATAATTCTCCAGTCAGGGGAGCAGAGCTTGATGTTATCCTCCAAGGAGAAGATCAGCAACAGCTGACTCAAGCAGGACAACAGGTACTTGACGCGCTAGAGCAGCAGGCAACTTTAGCAACCTTCCGTCCTGATGCTACTCCTCGGCAACCAGAGGTGCAAATTCGTCCTAATTGGGAGCGCATAGCAGAATTAGGTTTGACGACGCAAGAAATCGGTGACACAATTGCGACGGCAATTGAAGGTTCAGTACCGACTCAGTTGCAGCGAGGGGAGCGTTTGGTAGATATCCGAGTGCAACTGGATGAACAAGCGATCGCCCAACCTTCTCAACTTGAACGCTTGCCTTTGTTTGTCGATAACAACCGCCAAATTCGTCTTAGTGATGTTGCCAGTATTGAAGAAGGTCAAGCCCCCGGTGATATTCAGCGAATTAATCAGCGTCAGGTGTTCATTATTGCTGGTACTTTAGCTGAAGACGCAAGCCTGGGTGAAGCACTTGGAGAGGTAGATACAGTGATCAAAAATTTGAACCTGCCCCAAGGCGTTGGTTTGATCCCAAGTTCGGCGGCGGAAGCTAACCAACAGTTACAAGATTCCCTGAAAACTTTAGGGGGATTAGCTGCTTTCTTGGTTTTCGTAGTCATGGCAGTGCAGTACAACTCACTGCTCGATCCACTGGTAATTATCTTAAGCGTACCATTGGCACTAGCTGGAGGAATTTTTGGGCTTTACGTCACCCAAACGGCGATTGGTGCAACTGTGTTAGTAGGTGTAGTGTTGCTGGTGGGAATTGTGGTAAATGCGGCAATTCTGCTAGTAGAACTGGCGAACCAAATCCGGGAACAATCAGGTTGCGATCGCTCCTCTGCAATTGTCAAAGCTGCTCCTCAACGCCTGCGCCCAATTATAATGACTACTGTCACCACGATTTTAGGTCTATTTCCCCTAGCACTGGGAATTGGTGAAGGTTCAGAATTTTTGCAACCATTGGGAATTGTGGTATTTTCGGGGATGGCCATCGCTACTCTATTGACTTTATTTATTATTCCCTGCTTTTATGTCATGCTGCACGACTTATTTCATTGGAATCGTGGCAAAAAGCGGTTGATTACAAAAACGTCTAAAATATTAGGAAAAAGCTTTAATAAAACTTTTTTGAATAGTAAAAAATAAACTACAAAAGTGTAGTTAAGTTCTAACTTTGACGTTAATCATTTGTCTTTAGCTAAGACTTTATATAAATAAATTATTAGCTAAAACCTATTTTTAGCTAATAATTTTACAAATTATTAATTTAGATAATTAAAAAGTATTAGCATTTAAAATAAACTGTGCTCAAAGTTAAATATAAAATTTAGCACTATATACAATAACAATTACTAGGCTCTTTCTTTAAGCAGACGATAAACTTTATTTGTAACTTTAAAGTGCGTGCTAGTAATTGATTGAAGCGCGAGGTATCATGCGTTTACGCCCGATCATTATCTTATTTTCTGTAATTATCCTCGTTGGCTTCTTAGCGTATCAAATTGAGTTCGCTTTTCCAGCAACGCCGAACATTAACAATACCTATACACCGCTCACACAGACTGCACCACAAGAAATTGGCTCGTATGATGTGTTGGGCTACGCCATTGATCAAGATCAAGCAGCAACCCTACTACAAACAGACGAAGGGCGCGAACAACTATCACCGCAAAATGGCGCTGTTGCTGTTACTGAGAAACTGCTGAAGCGAGGTAGAGATGCTTTTTACTCAGAAACATTTGGGGATGAGATATTTCAAACAGAGGTAGTTGGGGCTTTAGATGGCCCAATCAACCTTGTGACTATGATTGACATACTCTCCGTCCTATAAGGACGGAGATTCTTCTGGAGTCACCCCCTAGAATTACTGGTTCATCAAGTCCACTTAAATTAAATCCCTTGCGGTATCTAATCCAGAGATGGTTCTTTCCCCAGTCGTTCACTCCATTTCAGAAGTCGATTTCTGTATGCCCTACAGTATCGTTCAAACCTAATTGCTTGGTTCTCTATTACATGGTGTTCTAACTTTTACCCACAGAAACATTTCTCTGTGGAACCCCATAGTTAGGTTTTCATGGTTCGGCGTATCGGTTAGATACTAGGTTTTTAGAGTGGTTGATTACCTTTCCACTGTGCTTATTCTAACATACGACCTGTGGCTTTTAAGTACTCTGCAATAAATAAAAGCCGCCGTAGAACGGCAGGGCTTTAGACCCAACTTTCCGGTAAAGCGATCGCTAGGTTGAGAGGGCAGCATACAACCAACTTGCAAATCCCGCTAGATGAAGATGTCAAAATTGGCGGGCGTACCTTCAAAGCAGGCACATTGCTTAATACAGGGCTGGATGTACCTGCACACTCTCTATTACCACTGGGAATGCGGGCCAGTATAGCTAAAGGCAAAGCTCAAGTCGGAATTACCTGCGCCCTCTGCCATGCAACAGTAGATAGCAAAAATGGGCGTGTCCTAGAAGGAGCGCCAAACAATGATGTTAATACTGGTTTGCTTCTGGCTTTTGCCACTAACTCGGCAGCGCTGTTCCGCCAAACTGGTGTAAACCCAACCAAAATTCATTCCGGCGAACACACCTACATCAACGCCAAAGGGCGGGAGGCACGTTTACCAGACGCGAAAGCCTTAGAAGATGCTGTAGATGCAGATTTACTTACTTGGCCGCCTGGTAGCTTCGATTCAACTGGCAGCCTCCAAAATAATCCCTCTCAAAATCCCTCTTCTTATACTTACGATGCCTGGCCCTACGGCTGGAGTGGTTTCTCCTCCGTTGGCTGGTTTCACGGCCTCACCACACTTAATAACAACGTTCATGCAACCAACTCTGACCCGACAACGGGGGCTGACTCTAGCTTGGCATTGCTGGGGATCGATAAAGAAACGTATCTGGGTGTAATTTTCCAAAATGCTGCTGACAAGCGCTTCCGTTTGCCAAACGGTGCAATACCATCAGAATTCTTTGAGAAGATAGATCCAACACCAGGTGAACCAGGAATGAACCGCACAATTAAGATGCCGGGTTATCCGCGTGGTTCGATGTTTATGCTAGATGGACTCATGGCAAGTACACCGGGAATGGCAGTTGCCGAACAACTGAACGGAATGTCAGCTTGGCAGAATACGCTTGCACCGCCACCTAATCAGACGCAATATTTTGCGTCTGATTAGGTGGCGGTGCAGATGTTTTCAATCGCGCTGGCTGTGTTAGCTGTCATAGTGGGCGCTACTTCACCAACCATGATGTAATTCCCCAAAAGGAAATTGGGACTCAGCCTTCACGGGCAAAAGCCTTAGCCGCATTTCCGCGCATCTTCGCATCACCGCAGACTTATCCCAACAGCGTCTCAGTACCTCTGCCACCCGAGCCGCCTGTGCTATCGGTTCCTACCGACATTACACCTAAAAAAGTGCAGGAGGTGGCGTATGCAAAAGGTCATCCAGCAGGCGGCTACAAAGTCCCTAGCTTGATTGGGCTTAACGTTAGTGCGCCATATCTACATGATGGGGGCGTAGCAGCAGGGTCAGAAACGCTGAAGGAAGATCAGAAAGGCTATAGTGTCGCTAATTCAAATTAACTAGGTATGGCAGGTACACTTTTGCAAGGTATTCAGCCTGATCCAAGTGCTAGCTTAAGAGTGCTGCTAGATCGTAATTTACGTAAGCCTGCGATCGCTGCTAATCGAGCTAATTCTGATTTACAACGGGCGAATGTAGATGGTAGCGGGCATAACTACTGGGTTGATCAAAAAGCTGGTTTTACAACTCAAGATCAAACTGACTTGATCCAGTTTCTGCTTTCCCTTGATGATGACCCAGAGGTGCTACCTGCACAGAAGATAAGTAAACAGTTAGTGGCGAGAATACTACTAATAACTTGTTACTAGCAAAATATTTAGTAGTAACATTAAGCTTCTCTAATGTGGTCCGTGCCGTCCATTATTTCATTCGTTAACTTCAGTAATTTTACCCTGGTAGGGTAGTAGGATGGCAAGTTAACTTGGTTAAGTAACTAGACTTGATCTAAAACTTAGATTCATCCAGTGTTATCTTTAGTAGGCTCTAAAAATTGCGTAAGGCTCTGTCAAATTTACTCGACAGAGCCTCACAAGTTACAACAGTGTTAAGTCCTAGAAACTTTACTAAGTCATTAAACACCAGAAGTGCTTAATTTTCTGTAGATAAGTTAGCCATAACACATTGCTGTTGCTCATTTTACTGGTAGGAAGTTTGCAAGAGGAGCGCCACCGTTACGACCAACAGCAGGAATTTCCAGTAGGCTATCTGTAGCTTTTCCGGTATTACCGTCTTCGGTAACGGAATTTGTGTTTCCTGGATGTCCGTTAGGGATGAAGAGTTGCGGGTGATCAAAAGGCGCACTTTGCTTGCGGACTCGCTCATCAGTGAGAGACTTGAGAAATTCCACTAAGTCAGTTTTTTCCTCAGCGCTCAGATTAAGGTTTTCGATGTCCGCGTCTAAGTTGTCGATGTTCTGTTCGTGGAAGTCTCCACCACGATTGTAGAAATCGACTACTTGATTTAGAGTCAGCGTGCCACCGTTATGGAAGTAAGGAGCAGTAAGCTCAATATTCCTTAGTCCAGGTGTCTTGAAAGCTCCATTCACTGCTGCTCTCTCAGTTGCGGTTAATGGGCCTTGCGGGATGTTTTCTTCGGGAATACCTTTAATTATTCGGGCAGTCTTACCCTGAGCTATCTGTTGCTGAGTGTACTTCGTGAACGAAAGCGGGTTGCCAAACGGGTCTTTACCGCCTACTCCCAGGTCATCGTTGGTAGGTCTGACACCAATGTTGTAGAAGCCATTGTCATAAACAGCAACGCCGCCATTGCCCATCCGCATCCGCTCGATTTTTTCGTTTTGGACGTTTCTAACCGAAGCGTTGGTGAATTCAGCTCCACCGTGACAGTTGACGCACTTAGCTTTACCCTCGAAAAGCTCTTTGCCTTGTTTCTGCTTAGTGGTTAGAGCATTAGTATTACCTTCCATGTACTGGTCAAAGGGGGCATTATCCGAAACCAGTGTGGCTTCATACATCTGAATTGCCAAGCCCATGAACAGCGAGAAGTTGTAGTCTATCAGTGTGAACTGGGTACTTGCCAATTGAGCAGGATCTACTATTCCGTCTGCGTCTGCCTTTTGGCTGGCAGATTTATTGACGAAGGTGCGTGTACCATCAGGAGCGACATTAATTAGTCGGCTGGATTTCCACCACGCTGGCTTGAATGCCTGCTTAATCATCGCTGTATAGGTCGTTTTAAGTCCTGGTTGAGCTCCTTTGCTTAAACCGCCGAGTACACTATCGGTGCTAGCTACAAGCTGCTTACCCAGAGGTGTGAGTGCGCGTAGCTTTTTACCTGTCTCTCTCGGAACCTTTTTACGACTACCGAATTTCTCGCCGACATCTGGGAAGGTACGACCAGTGGCAGACTCTTCAACATCACTAAGCGGCGGCCCTACTGCCTGTGAAGCAGCTGAGGAATTCTTGAGACTAATTTTCACCGCTTGTAGCTTACTCGGTGTTGTTGCCTTAATGACAGTAGCGTTGGGATCTCTGTCTCCAAACGGATTCACGCCGTTGAATTCATTTTGCGCTCGTCCGTCCCAAAAGTTGCGGTAATTGAAGATGGCGTTAATTGAACTGGGTGTATTACGGTCTGTCGCCTGACGAGTATTAATACCGTTTATACTAAATACCGGATCTGGTACGACGATCGCGTCATCTACTGGATTACCAGGATTGATCGCCTTAAAATTGCTCCGCACAACACCCTGAGATCCCGCAACATCATTAGTGTCTGCCAGAACAGCTGAAGAACGGTTATTTGGGTCTGCTAGCTTGTGGAAGGGGTAATCTCCACGTTTTAACTGGTAGTTTATGCCCGCCTTGACAATTGCGTCTGGGCCAGGGTGAAGTTGGTTTTTCGATCTATTGTCAACTCCGGCATGGAAGTGGCAAGAGGCACAAGACTGAACGCCATCACTACCAACCTGCATATCCCAGAAAAGTGTTTTTCCAAGAGCGATCGCAGCTGTCCTATTTTGGACGAATTCTGCAAGATTTGAAGGCTCTGGAATTGGCACAGTCTTAAGTGAAGCCAGAGGTTGGGAAGGTGCTGGCGCAGGTGCTATCTGAGCCGACACAGCATGACCCGCCAAAATCGTAGCCATAACCAGCGCGACAATTGTCACGCTCTTTCTCATTCTCTTTGAAAACCTTGCTCCTAGCTGAGTAAGTCTAGCTAGTACGGCAGTAGCAAAGCCTGTAATGCTTCGCTTTCTCCTTTTCATCTCTTTAGAACCCTAATACGTATTAACCTAATGTGGAAAGCAATCATGCTTCCACTTTGTGCAATCTTTCTGACTCAACTCTTGATCTAAAACTGTTCAAACTATCCTTGTCATAACTATTACTACTAATGACACTAACTGGACGTTGGTATTTGCTATAACTACCATTCATTGAAAGTTTTGGAAATGAATTGTTAAGTTTGAAAGCTTGCTAATGTGCCTACTAAAGTTACATTAGCTCTATTTTAATATTAGTAGCTAAAAAGAAAAAACTTGAACCCAAACAAAATAATTTGACGTTTTTAGTGTAAGTTACACTTAACTTAAACATAAGTTAGACTATTTAAAACTTAAGTTTTGTTTCTTTATACATACATTTAAGACATAACAAATTACTTGTAAACCTGTTTTGTAAAGCTCTAAACATTATTTTTCTGAAAAATACATTATTTTTTAAAAATGTATTTTTCATGAAAGTGACTTGGAAAAATGTAAAAGCGATGATATTATTTTACAGTTACAAAAATAGCTTTGTTTTACCTTAATAATTATATCTTTTACAAAAAATAGTACACTGGTTTATCAAGGTTACTGTTATTACTTCAAGCAATACCTGTAGATTGTTATTAGTATTAAATTGGTCAAAAATTAAGAAGATTTGAAAGATTAGCAGCTTGCTAACAAATATAAGTTTAGGATGAAAGCCACAGAGGCTACTTGTAATACTTTAATTTCACCACAAGTAAGTGTACCAGTACGCTATAGTTTGCTCTAATTAGTTATGTTTTGACTAGACAAATTAAACAAGACAATTGACTCCTAGTTATCATTACATAGAACTTGAAACACGGTAAAACTTGAGCGCTGCGATCGCCCGATCACGTTTAGTCAAAAATTACGCATCACCTTAAAGCCAAGCTTAGATAAGGCGATCGCTGTTATCCTGAGCAAAACTAGCTCACGGTTCTGAGTTGTGGCGGGATAGTGCCTGGATATCGGCACGTAACGCTGTAATTTCGTCGTGCAGCGCCTGAATAGACTTTGCCCCCGCTATTGCTGCTGCGTCGTCTTCGGCATCGCGTCCAATAAAGAAAGTGGCGATCGCTGCCGTTAAGTAACCAAACACAGCAAAAGCGTACAACGACAAAAGAAAGCACAGCACCCGCCCCTCTGGAGTTTGTGGCCAGTATTCCGAACCCAATGTCGTCATCAGCATCGCCGTCCACCATAACGCGCTGCCATAATCATTTAAGCCAGTTGCATTCGGAATATTGCTTTCAAATGCATACATTCCAGCTGCCCCCACTAGAGTAATAACTAGAGTTAGTGCCACGATGTAGCCAAAGCCACGACGACCTAAACTAGCACTGAGCGATCGCATCCCGCGATTGGTACGTACGATCACGCGGAATAATTGCAACCCCCTCGTAGCCCGTGCTGTACGCAGCACACGCAGCACACGCGCGAATCTGAAGACGCGCAGCGCAGGCAACAATAGAGAAATAACAGTTAGCCAGTTGTTCTTAAGATAAGCGATCTTGCGTGGAGCCAAAATGAATTCGACTGTGAAATTTAAAATGAAGATTACCCAAATGACCCAGCCGATGGCTTCGAGTAGAGGACTCAACCCCCAGATCAACTCGATTAAAAACAGTACCAACCATGTAAGTCCCAGTACCAGCATTGGCATTTCTAGCCAGTCTTCAAGCTGTTCTAAAATCTCGCGCCGTTGTTGATTGAGCGCCTGTTTTTCAGATGTACTTAGATTATTCATCAGATTCTTAATGTGTAATTTAGCCAACTTTCAAACCCTAAAACAGAAGCAAAAAAGGGCAAAGTTAGCGCCTACAATAGCATCACAACTTAGAAGTGCATAAGTCAAGCGCGCAAGCGCGAGTGAGCAGTGAAGACCTCACAGATAAATCCGTTCTTCTTGAAGTAAGGACGCTTTGTTTCTCGCTGCCAAGCGTTCTCGCAACAACTTTTTTAGGTTCTTCATGGCTAAAGCCACTCTTCTTAAAACCATTGTCTTCAAGGCAGATTATCTTCTACTACTGACTACTCACTAACCCGAAGGGGCTTAGTCAAACTTCTAGAATCTAATCAATAGCATTACTAATACTAAATCCGTTTAGGAAGAACTGGAAATAAATTAGGCATTAGGAAGCCAATGATAAGCAGTTAAATGATGAATTTGCTTAGTCATTTCGGTAAGGATACAACAACGTTTGGCAAGAACAT